>JAFEEA010000009.1 GCA_018241335.1 Pseudomonadota bacterium | reverse complement strand
CTCCCAGAGGGAGAAGGAGGGGCCCGCGCCGCAGGCGTGGGAGGATGAGGGGCTCAGGCCTCCGGCCTAGACCTCGACGATCTCCGCGCGCGCCTGTCCGTCCTCGATGACCAGGCGGGCGAAAGTTCCCCTGGCCCCGTCTTCCTTGCCCGTCGGCAGGGTCAGGCTGCCCGGATCGACGGTCAGGCGGCCGTTGACGTCGGTGATCTCGGCCTTGTGGGTCGAGGCGCAGAGGAGGACGTCCAACGGCCCGTCGAACAGGTCCTCCTCGGCCTCCAGGTAGTCCGCCTCGGTGACGAAGGGCGCCTTTGACTGCGCCAGGTTGGCGATCACGGGGTCGAATACGCAGCCGATGAAGAGCCCGCCTTCCTCCAGCGTCAGGGTCAGGGTGTCGACGCCGCCGCCGGGCTCGTCGTCCTCGCCCAGCACGCCGGCCACCGGGGCGATGGCGCGCAGGTCGGCCAGGCCCGCCGCCTCGCCCATGTCGCCCAGGGTGATGATCCTGTCGGCGCCCTTCAGCGCATCCAGCGCCCCGGCCGGCCAGGTGAGGCCCGCGCCCGGATGGATGTGGCAGTCGGCCAGGACGGCGATCACGATCGGCTTGGGCATGGCGCGTCTCCCTCTTGGCCGAAGCTTGTCACGCCGCGTCAGCAGGGTCGAGCCAAAGCCCCCATTGGCCCCGTGACCCGGCCGCCGCGCGCGCCTATCTTGGGGGCATGACCGACGACACCGCCGCCCTTTCCGACGCCGATCCGATCCACGCCACCGACCGCACCCTGACCCAGGACGGCCCGGCCACGCGGCTCTATCTGGTGGACGGTTCGGGCTTCATCTTCCGCGCCTTCCACGCCCTGCCGCCGTTGACGCGCAAGTCGGACGGCCTGCCGGTGGGCGCGGTCCAGGGCTTCTGCAACATGCTCTGGAAGCTGCTGGTGGACATGAAGACGGCGCCCGACGCGCCGACCCATCTGGCGGTGGTCTTCGACCATTCCGAACAGACGTTCAGGAATAAGCTCTACGACAAGTACAAGGCCCACCGCCCACCGCCGCCCGAGGACCTGGTGCCCCAGTTCCCCCTGGTGCGCGAGGCGACTCGCGCCTTTGGCGTTCCGGCCCTGGAACAGCCGGGCTACGAGGCCGACGACATCATCGCCGCCTATGCCTGTCATGTCCGAGACGAGGGCGGCGAGGTGGTGATCGTCTCCTCCGACAAGGACCTGATGCAGCTGGTCGGCGACCGGGTGTCGATGCTGGACACCATGAAGAACGTGCGCATCGGACGCCCGGAGGTGTTCGACAAGTTCGGCGTGCCGCCGGAGAAGGTGGTCGATGTCCAGGCCCTGTGCGGCGACAGCGTGGACAATGTCCCGGGCGCGCCGGGCATCGGCATCAAGACCGCCTCGGCCCTGATCACGGAGTACGGCGACCTGGAGACCCTGCTGGCCCGCGCCGGCGAGATCAAGCAGGACAAGCGCCGCCAGACCCTGATCGATTTCGCCGACCAGATCCGCCTGTCGCGCCAGCTGGTGCAGCTGGACTGCGAGACGCCCCTGCCGTCCCCGCTGGACGACCTGGCGGTGGACGATCCGGACCCGTCGGCGCTGGGGGCCTTCCTGGAGGCCATGGAGTTCCGCACCCTGGCGCGGCGGGTCGGCGACGGGTCCGGCGCCGCCGTCCAGGCCGCCGCGGCCGCCCGCCCGAACGGCGCGCCCCGCCCGCTGACGGCGCCGACCATGGCCCCGCGCTACGCCGGCGCCCCGGCCAGGGCGGAAGCGGCCACGGCCCAGCCCATCGACGTCAACGCCTATGCCTGCGTGCGCGACCTGGCGTCCCTGGACGCCTGGATCGCCCGCTGCCGCGAGGTGGGCGTCGTCGCCTTCGACACCGAGACCGACGCCCTGTCGTCCACCGACGCCAACCTCTGCGGCGTGTCGCTGGCCGTGGCGCCGGGCGAGGCCTGCTACATCCCGCTCGGCCACGAGCACGAGCAGGCAGGCGACGGGGGCCTGGCGTTCGAGGCGGCGTCCCACCCCGAGCAGATCCCCCTTGAGGAGGCCATCGCGCGGCTGAAGCCGATGCTGGAGGACCCCTCGATCCTCAAGGTCGGGCAGAACGCCAAGTACGACCTGGGCGTCCTGGCCCGCTACGGGATCACGGTCGGTCCGATCGACGACACCATGCTGATCTCCTACGTGCTGGAGGCCGGCGAGCACGGCCACGGCATGGACGAGCTGTCGGCCCTTTGGCTCGGCCACCAGCCGATCCCGTTCAAGCAGGTGGCGGGGACCGGCAAGGCCCAGAAGAGCTTCAAGCACGTGCCGCTGGAGCCGGCGACCTGCTATGCGGCCGAGGACGCCGACGTCACCTTGCGGCTCTACCAGACCCTGCGCCCGCGGCTGGCGCGCGAGGGCCTGCTGACGGTCTATGAGACCCTGGAGCGGCCGATGCCGGCGGTCCTGGCCCAGATGGAGGCCAACGGCGTCAAGGTCGACCCCGAGCGCCTGCGCCTGCTGTCGAACGACTTTTCCCTGCGCATGGCCGAGTACGAGGCCCAGGCCCAGGCCCTGGCCGGCCGCCCCTTCAATCTCGGCAGCCCCAAGCAGATCGGCGACGTCCTCTTCGGCGAGCTCGGCCTGCCCGGCGGCAAGAAGACCGCCACCGGCGTCTGGTCCACCGACGCCAGCGTGCTGGAGGACCTGGCCGCCCAGGGCCACGCCCTGCCTCGGACCCTGCTGGACTGGCGCCAGCTCTCGAAGCTGAAGGGCACCTACACGGACAACCTGGTCCAGGCGATCAGCCCGAGGACAGGCCGGGTGCACACCTCCTATGCCCTGGCCTCGACGACCACCGGGCGGCTGTCGTCCAACGACCCCAACCTGCAGAACATCCCCGTCCGCACCGAGGAGGGGCGCAAGATCCGCCGCGCCTTCGTGGCCGAGCCCGGCAACGTCCTGATCAGCGCCGACTACAGCCAGATCGAGCTGCGCCTGGTCTCGCACATCGGCGACATCCCCCAGCTCAAGAAGGCCTTCATCGAGGGCCTGGACATCCACGCCATGACCGCGTCGGAGATGTTCGGCGTGCCCATCGAGGGCATGCCGGCCGAGACCCGCCGCCGGGCCAAGGCGATCAACTTCGGCATCATTTACGGCATCTCGGCTTTCGGCCTGGCCAACCAGCTGTCGATCCCCCGGGAAGAGGCCGGCGCCTACATCAACACCTATTTCGAGCGCTTCCCCGGCATCCGCGCCTACATGGACCGCATGCGCGCCCAGGTGCGCGAGCACGGCTACGTCTCCACCGTCTTCGGCCGCAAGATCAACATCCCCATGGTCGCCTCCAAGTCGGTGGGCGACCGTCAGTTCGCCGAACGCGCCGCCATCAACGCCCCGATCCAGGGCGCCGCGGCCGACATCATCCGCCGGGCGATGATCCGCATGCCTGCCGCCTTGCAGGCCGCCGGCCTGACCGCCCGGATGCTGCTGCAGGTGCACGACGAACTGGTCTTCGAGGCCCCCGCCGCCGAGGCCGACGCGGTCTGCCGCGTGGCCCGCGACGTCATGGAGCACGCCGCCGAGCCGGTGGTGCAGTTCTCCGTGCCCCTGGTGGTCGAGGCCCGCTACGCCGCCAACTGGGACGAGGCGCACTGAGGCGCGGCCGTGGGCGCCGGAAACGGGTTAGATTGTTTCAGGCCGGACACCTGCCGCCTTGACAGTGCGAAGGGCGCCGTGACGATGCGTCGCCAGGACGCTTCCCCGCGCCCGGCTCCCCCCAAGCCCGTGGCCGCCGGCCGCCAGACGAGTGACCCCCCATGCCTGAAGCCGCCGTCGACGCCACCAGCCTGCTGATCGGCTTCTCCGACAAGCCGGAGCGCCTCCTGCTGAACCGCGCCAACCGCCACGGCGTCATCGCCGGCGCCACCGGCACCGGCAAGACGGTGACCCTTCAGATCCTGGCCCAGGGCTTCTCCGACGCCGGCGTGCCGGTCTTCGCGGCCGACGTGAAGGGCGACCTGTCGGGGATCGCCATGCCCGGCGCGCCCAACGACAAGATGCTGGCCCGGGCCAAGACCATGGACCTGGAGCTCAAGCCCGCCAGCCCGCCGGTGATCTTCTGGGACCTGTTCGGCAAGAAGGGCCACCCGATCCGCGCCACGGTCTCGGAGATGGGCCCCGTGCTCACCGCCCGCCTGCTGGAGCTGAACGATGTCCAGGAAGGCGTCCTGACCATCGCCTTCCACGTCGCCGACCAGGAGGGGCTGCTTCTTCTCGACCTGAAGGACCTGCAGGCGGCCCTGCGCTACGTGGCGGAGCACGCCAAGGACATCGGGACCCAGTACGGCAACGTCGCGCCCGCCACCGTCGGCACCATCCAGCGCAAGCTGCTGGCGCTGGAAACCCAGGGCGCGGAGAACTTCTTCAGCGAGCCGGCCCTGAAGCTGGCCGACCTGATGCGCTGCGACGACGAGGGCAAGGGCTATGTCAACGTCCTGGCCGCCGACACCCTGATCGAGAGCCCCCGGCTCTATTCCACCTTCCTGCTGTGGCTGCTGTCGGAGCTGTTCGAGCAGATGCCGGAGGTGGGTGATCCCGACAAACCCAAGCTGGTGTTCTTTTTCGACGAGGCGCACCTGTTGTTCAACGACGCGCCCAAGGCCCTGATGGACAAGATCGAGCAGGTGGTGCGCCTGATCCGGTCCAAGGGCGTCGGGGTCTATTTCGTCACCCAGAACCCCGCCGACATCCCCGACACGGTCCTGGCCCAACTCGGCAACCGCGTGCAGCACGCCCTGCGCGCCTATACGCCCGCCGAGCAGAAGGGCCTGCGCGCCGCCGCCGACTCCTTCCGCGCCAATCCCGCCTTCGACACCGCCGAGGCGATCCAGGCCCTTGGCGTCGGCGAGGCCCTGGTCTCGGTGCTGGACGACAAAGGCGCCCCCACCGTGGTGGCCAAGACCCTGATCCGCCCGCCGGCGTCGCGCCTGGGCCCCATCACTGACGGCGAGCGCCTCGACATCCAGTCGGTCAGCCCGGTGGCCGGGGTCTATGACACCGCCCTCGACCGCGAATCCGCGTTCGAGACGCTCAAGGCGCGGGCCGAACAGGCCCAGGCCCAGGCGGCCGCCCACGAACAGGTGGACCAGGCCGAGCAGCAGGCCGAGCAGCGCTACCGCCAGGCCGCGCCGCGCCCCTCCAACCGCCAGTCCATGGCCGAGGCCTTCGCCAAATCATTGCTGCGCGCCGTCGCCAGCCAGGCGGGGCGGGAGATCATGCGCGGCCTGCTGGGTGGGCTCAGCCGGCGTTGAGGCGCGGATATCTCGGCCGGAACCGGGCGAAAAAGGCGGCGTTCGATCTCCAGGCTCAAGGAGACCGGCCATGAAACCGCTGCTGCTGTGGATGCTGGGCATCCCCCTGCCCATCGTGATCCTGCTGTTCATGTTCCACGTGGTGCGTTGATCCGCGCCCTGTCCCGGCCCGGCCTTTCCCGGGCCGGGTCTTGACCTTGCCGCCCGCGCCGTGACCTCTGCCGGCGAGGGGGCGGCCGCCTAAGTGAAGACCTACCATTCGATCCAGTACCTGCGCGCCGTCGCGGCCATCGCGGTGGCAATCTATCATGCGTGCCAGTGGCTGGACGGCGGCTTCGAGGTCGGACGGGCGGGGGTCGACGTCTTCTTCGTCATCTCCGGCTTCATCATGTGGAGCATCACCGCCGGACGACCGGCCGAACCCCTGCGGTTTCTCTGGCGGCGCTTCACCCGCGTGGCGCCGACCTATTGGTTGATCACCCTGGTCATGGCCGGCGTCGCCATCGCCTGGCCCGCCTTCCTGCCCAATGTGCACGCCGGCTGGAGCCATGTGCTGCTGTCCATGGCCTTCATCACCCACCGCGACCCGATCGGCCTGCCGTTCCCTGTGCTGCCGGCCGGCTGGACGCTGAACTATGAGGCCGAGTTCTACCTGCTGTTCGCGGCCGCCTTGCTGCTCAAGGAGGGGCCGCGCCTGGCGGTGGTCACCGCGGGCCTGACCGCCATCGCCGTCCTGGGGGTGCTGGTCCCGCCGCTCTACACCCTGGGCGCCAACGCCATGATGCTGGAATTCGCCGCCGGCCTTTGGCTCGCCAAGCTGGTCCGCGACAAGGCCTTGCCGGGCGCGGTAGTCGGCGGCGTCATCGCCGCCGTCGGCCTGGCGATCTTTGTCCTCACCGACCGGCCCTACTTCGGTGACACCCTGCTGCGGCCCCTGACCTGGGGGCTGCCGGCGCTGATGCTGGTGGGCGGGGCGGTGGCGCTGGAGGCGGGCGGCCGCATGCCCCGCTGGCCCTGGCTCAAGGCCCTGGGCGACGCATCCTACTCCATCTACCTCTGCCATGCGCCGGCCAGCGCGGTGGTGGCGCATCTGGTCGGGATCACTCATCCGCTGCTCTTCGGCCCGGCCGCCATCGCCGCTTCCATCGCCGTGGGCCTCGCCTGCCGGCGCTGGGTGGAGCGGCCGCTGCTGGCCCTGCTGCGCGGCGGTCACGGCGCGGACGAGACATCGACCCCTTCTATCGCCCGCATTTGATCAATCGATTGGACGCGCCGCCGCCGCCCGCCTAAGGGTGTCGCGCCGAGGCGCGTCGGCCCTTTGCCCACGCGCCTTTCCGAGACATCACGAGGGAAGAAGCATGTCGCTCGCCACCAGCAAGACCCTGGAAAACCTGAAGGCGGCCTTCGCCGGCGAAAGCCAGGCCAACCGCCGCTACCTCTACTTCGCGCAAAAGGCCGACGTGGAAGGCTACAACGACGTCGCCGCCGTGTTCCGCTCCACCGCCGAAGGCGAGACCGGCCACGCCCACGGCCACCTGGAATTCATGGAAGGCGTGGGCGACCCCGCCACCGGCCTGCCGATCGGCGAGACCGCGCTGAACCTCAAGGCCGCCATCGCGGGCGAGACGCACGAGTACACCGACATGTACCCGGGCATGGCCCGCACGGCGCGCGAGGAAGGCCACGACGAGATCGCCGACTGGTTCGAAACCCTCGCCAAGGCCGAGAAGTCCCACGCCGGCCGCTTCCAGCGCGCCCTGGACACCCTCGACTAAGTTTCGGCCCTTCAGCTTCCCCAAGCCTTCGAAGGCCGTTCGAGGCGGACCGCGCGTAGCGTTGGCGGTCCGCCTCACCTTCCTCTTCTATAGCCCGCAAGGGCCGCTTCCCGGATCCACGCGGGAAGCCGCGTGCTGTTCAACGACGCCGGGACCGCCATGACCGACACGCCGCCAACCCCAGCCAAGACCGAGGGCCGCCGCGAGGGCAGCCTGGACGCGCCCTTCCGCCATCCCATCGCCTGGCGCGAGCCGGACTTCTACGACGCCGGCAAGATCGAGGCGGAGCTGGAGCGGGTTTTCGACATCTGTCACGGCTGCCGGCGCTGCTTCAATCTGTGCGACAGCTTCCCGAAACTCTTCGACATGATCGACGAGAGCCCGACGGGCGAGCTCGATGGCGTCGATAAGGGCCGCTACGGCGAGGTCGTCGAGGCCTGCACCCTGTGCGACATGTGCTTCATGACCAAGTGTCCCTACGTGCCGCCGCACGAGTGGAACGTGGACTTTCCCCACCTGATGCTGCGCCAGCGGGCCGCCGAGCGGAAGGCCAAGGGCGGCGACTTCGTGCGCGAGCAGCTGGGCGAGACCGACCGCAACGGCAAGCTGGCCAAGCCCGTCGCCGGCCTCGCCAACTGGGCGACGGACCTCCACAACAAGCCGATCCGCGGGCTGATGGAGGCCGTCGCCGGGATCGACAAGGACGCCCTGCTGCCGAAGTACCATTCGCGCACGGGCTCGGACCGGATCCGCCAGCCCCTGGCGCCGGACGCGGCCGGCCCCGCCTTCGGCCAGCGGAAGGCGGCGATCTATACGACCTGCTTCGTCGACTACAACGAGCCGGAGACGGCGGTCGCCGCGCGCGGCGTGCTGGCCAAGCTGGGCGTCGAGACCCGCCTGGCCTATCCCGAATGCTGCGGCATGCCCCAGCTCGAGGCCGGTGACCTGGCCGAGGTGGCGCGCCGGGCCGACAAGGTCGCCGCCGAGCTGATCCCCCTGATCGACGCCGGCTACGACATCATCACCCTCACCGCCTCCTGCGGCCTGATGATGAAGTTCGAATGGCCCCTGATCCTGCCCGAGCACGAAGGGGTCAAGCGCCTGGCCGCCGCCACCCGCGACATCAGCGAATACGTGGTGGAGATCGCCAAGGCCCACGGCCTGCCGCCGGGCCTGACCGCGCCGGAGGGCGGCGTCACCGTCCACCACGCCTGCCACGCCCGGGCCCAGAACATGGGCGCCAAGTCGGCCGAGATGCTGCGCCTGATCCCCGGCATCAAGCTCGACCTGGTGGAGCGATGCTCCGGCCACGGCGGCACCTTCGGGGTGATGAAGGAAACCCGGCCCATGGCGGTCAAGGTCGGCAAGCCCGCCGCCCGCCAGGTGGCCCAGAAGGGCAACGACACCCTCTGCTCCGACTGCCCGCTGGCCTGCAAGCACCTGGGCCAGATGGTCGCCGCCGATCCCGAGGCCAAGACCCCGGCCCAGTCCCACCCCATCCACGTCCTGGCGCGGGCCTACGGCCTCGTCTGACCTGCCCCGAGAGTTCGCCGCATGCCCGCCTCCCAGCGCCGGGTGACCCCCGAAGACATCATCCCGGACGCCGAGTTCGGCGCCCAGCGCGCCCAGCGCCGCGCCGCCCTGCTGCCCAGGAAGAAGCTGCGCCGCATCGATCTCGGCCCGCACTGCACGGCCTATTTCGAGACCTTCGAGACCATGCTCTTCCAGATCCAGGAGATGCTCCTGATCGAAAAGGGCGGCCCGGCGCAGCTGGTGGACGAGATGGCCGCCTACAACCCCCTGATCCCCCAGGGCGGCGAACTGGTCGCCACGGTGATGTTCGAGATCGACGACCCCCTGCGCCGCGCCAACATCCTGGCCCGCCTGGGCGGGGTGGAGGACCACTTCTTCCTGCAGGTCGGCGACGCCCGCGCCCCCGGCCAACAGGAAGGCGACATCGAGCGCACCCGCGAGGACGGCAAGACGTCGTCGGTGCACTTCCTGCGCTTTCCCCTGACGCCCGCCCAGGCCGCCGAATTCCGCGATCCCAAGGTTGCGGTGATGCTGGGCTGCGACCACCCGCTCTACGACCACCGCGCCGTGCTGAGCGAGGCGACCCGCACGGAACTGGCCAAGGACCTCGACTAGCGGGGCCGGCGGCGATTGATGCCGGTCAAGGCCGCCGCCCGGGGTCCGGGGCAGGGTGACGCGATGAAGCGCACCCTGCCGGCCCTGATCGTCCTCGCCTTTGTCGCCCAGGCCGCCGCCGCGGCCGCCGAAGAACCCGCCGGCGCGGCGTCCCTCGCCCGCGGCCGCGATCTCATCCAGCGCAACTGCGCCATGTGCCACGCGGTGGGGACCTCGGACCTCAGCTCCAACAAGGCCGCGCCCGCCTTCCGGGACCTTCACCTGCGCTATCCGGTGGACAACCTGGCCGAGGCCCTGGGCGAGGGCATCCTCACCGGCCACCCCCAGATGCCCGAGTTCAAGTTCGCCCCCGCCGAGGTGGAGGACATCCTGAACTACCTCAACAGCATCCAGACCCACCGCCCAGCCAGCGCCGCGCCGGCGAAGGCCCGCCGGGGTTAGGCGCGCGCCAACGCGGTTGACGGCGCGGCCGGCGGGCCGTCCTTTGCGGCGGTTCAGATCTCGCGAGCCCCCGTCCATGTTCCCAGCCCTGCCGCCGCAGCCCGCCGACACCCCGTGGCCGACCGAGGCCTGGCCCACCGGCCCCCTGCCGCCGGACGCGGACGCGGCGCGCATCGCCGCCATGCTGGACCACGCCTTCGCGTCCAAGCCGCCGGCCGACATCGGTGAGACCCAGGCCATCGTGGTGATCCACAAGGGACGGCTGGTGACCGAGCGCTATGGGCCGAACCACGGGCCGGACGCGACCTGCTGGTCCTGGTCCATGGCCAAGAGCATGGTCCACGCCCTGGTCGGCATGGCGGTGGGCGACGGGCTGCTGGACATCCACGCCCCGGCGCCGGTTCCGGAGTGGCGCGGGGCCGGCGATCCCCGCGGGGCGATCACCCTGGACCTGCTGCTGCGCATGTCGAGCGGCCTGGCCTTCAAGGAAGAGTATGAGGCCGACAAGCCGTCGGACGTGATCGAGATGCTGTGGGGGGCGGGCAAGGACGACGTCGCCGCCTTCGCCGCCGGCTTTCCCCTGGCCCACGCGCCGGGCGGGTTCTTCTACTATTCCAGCGGCACGACCAACATCGTCGCCCGCTGCCTGGCCGACACCTGGAACGCGCGCGGGCCGGCCTTCGAGGCCCTGATGCGGGCGCGCCTGCTGGACCCGTTGGGCATGACCAGCGCGCGGCCCAAGTTCGACGCCGCCGGGACCTTCATCGGCTCGTCCTTCTGCTTCTGCACCCCGCGCGACTTCGCCCGCTTCGGCCTGCTCTATCTGCGCGACGGCGTCTGGGACGGGGCGCGCCTGCTGCCCGAGGGCTGGGTCGACTACGCCCGCACCCGCACCTTCCAGCAGCCGGACTGCCCAGACGGGCCCTACGGCGCCCACTGGTGGCTGGACCTGGCGGGCCCCGGCAGCTTCTCGGCCAACGGCCACGACGGCCAGTACATCGTCGTCTGCCCCGACCGGGACCTGATCGTGGTGCGCAACGGCCTGACGCCGACCGCCCTCGGGCCCCAGCTCAAGGCCTGGCTAAAGGCCCTGGCGGCAGCCTTCGTGGCCCCGGCGGACTGAGCGGCGAGGGCGCAACCCCTCACCCTCCCACGCCTCCGGCGCGGGCCCCTCCCTCTCCCTCCGGAAGAGGTGTTCCGAGCCTCAACGACGACGTTGGCCAAACCGTCTCCCATGGGGAGAAGGAGAGGCCCGCCGCGCAGCGGTGGGAGGATGAGGGGGTAAGGCGCCGGTGAAGAAAACCTAGCCCGCGGCGCGAAGGTCGGGCGAGCACAGGAAGCGTCCGGCCAGGCTGCCGTCGCGCAGGTAGATGCGGATCTCCGCCGCCTCGCCGGCGTCGCTCAGGCGCGCGCCCAGGCGCCGGGCGGCGTCCTCGGCCTTGGCCCCGCTGGCGAAGAGCTGGGCGTTGTCCACCGAGGCGTGGCGCAGGGCCCAGCCGCCGTCCACCGGCTCAACGGCGATCACTTCCACCATCACGCTTCCTCTCAGGTTGGCCCTGAACGCCCAGGCCCGAATCCTGGTTCCTGAAGGTGACAGGCGTATGGCGCTGGCCCTTCAAAGCGGTCGCCGGGGAATCACGAAGGCGTCATGGCCGTCGGCGACGGCACGGGCGTTGCGGGGGTGAAGGCCGACCGAGCCAGGATGGGACAGGCTTCCCAAGCGGCGCGGCCTCGTGTTTAACAAATGATTAAGACTTAGGGACGCCCGCCAATGTTGCTTTCGCTTTTCGCCCTGACCCTGGCCACCACGCCGGCCGCCGCCGCGCCGCACGCGGCCAACGACGCCGCCGAGGCCGCGGGCGTCGCCGTGGTGTTCCTGAACTGCCAGGTGGGCGACAAGACCCTGACCGATTGCCGCGTGGTGAACGAAGGTCCGGTGGACGCCACCGCGGCCGCCCAGGCCGTGAAGATGGCCGAGGCCATGGCCGTTCCGGCCGCCCTGGCCGAGCGCAACCCGGGCCGCATCATGCTGAAGCTGAACGTCCAGCCCTAAGGCCCGAAGCATGGACGACGCCGGAGCCTCGGCGCACGGCGCCCACATCGAGCGCCTCGCCCGCGACGGCTACACCATCGTCGAGGGGGCCATATCCCCCGATCTGATCGACGCCCTGAACGACACGCTGGACCGGCTCGAGCGCGACCTCGCGATCGGGCCATCGTCCAACCGCTTCGAGGGCGAACACACCGTCCGCATCTACAACCTGCTGGCCCATGGGGCGCCGTTCACGGCCGTCCCGGTCCATGACGCCGTACTGCCGATCGTCGAGGGGGTGCTGGGTGACGGGCCCCTGGTCTCGTCCCTGTCGTCCATCGCCATCGACCCGGGCGAGACGGCGCAGCCGATCCATTCCGACGACCAGGTGATCCCGCTGGAGAAGCCGCACCGGCCGATCATCTGCAACTCCATGTGGGCCCTGACCGACTTCACCGAGGCAAACGGCGCCACGCGCCTGGTCCCGGGCAGTCATCGCAAGCCCAGCCCGGAGTACGGCGGCGCCTACGACACCATCGCCGCCGAGATGCCCAAGGGCTCGGTGCTGATCTGGGACGGCGCCCTCTGGCACGGCGGCGGCGCCAACCGCTCCGACCGGCGGCGGACCGGAATCGCCATGAACTACTGCGCCGGCTTCATCCGTCAGCAGGAGAACCAGCAGCTGGGCCTGTCGCCGGACCTGGTGCGGACCTTCGAGCCGCGCCTGCGCGAGCTCGTCGGCTATGGCGTCTATCGCGGCCTGATCGGCCACATCGACAAGCAGAGCCCCGACCAACTGCTCACGGGCCGTGGCGAATTCCGCTCGATCTGGGATCGCTAGGCGTGGGCCCTTCCCCCGCCCCCTCGGGTCTGCTCTAGCTTCGTTCAGAAGACGGATCATCGGGAGGACGCCATGAAGGGCGCCGCGAGACTTTTCGGCCTAGTTCTGAGCCTGGCGTTGGCGGGATTGAGCCCAACCCTGGCCGCCGCGCGCGCGCCGCATGCCGCGGCGAGCCAGCGCGCCCTGGCCGCTGGCGCCGTGGCGTCGCCCGACATCTATGGCGCCCGCGCCGCGCAGGCGGTTCTGCGTCAGGGCGGCAACGCGGTCGATGCGGCGATCGCCACCGCCTTCACCCTCGCGGTGACCTATCCGGAAGCGGGCAATCTGGGCGGCGGCGGCTTCATGACCGTCTACATGGACGGCAAGCCCTACTTCCTGGACTACCGCGAGACAGCGCCAGCGGCGGCCACGGCGGGCATGTACCTGAACGCCGCCGGTGATGCCGATCCCAACCTCAGCATTGTGGGCAACCTGGCGGCGGGCGTGCCCGGGACCGTGCGAGGCCTGGCGGAAGCCCACGCCCGCTTCGGCAAGCTGAGCTGGAAGCAGGACATGGCCCCCGCCATCGCCCTGGCCCGCGACGGGTTCATGGTCACGCCACAGCTGACGGGGATCCTGAAGGGGGCCAGCCCCTCGGTGGGCAAGGGCACCAACTTCGACGCCTGGGCGGCCGGCATGAAGGCCGGCCAGCGCTTCCGCCAGCCGCAGCTCGCCGAAACCCTGCAGCGCATCGCCGACCAGGGCCCCGACGGCTTCTACAAGGGCGTCACGGCCGACCGCATCGTCGCCCAGATGGCCCGTGGCCCGATCAAGGGCCTGATCACCCACGCCGACCTGGAGGCCTACAAGGCCGTCTGGCGCGAGCCGATCGTGGGCGACTGGCATGGCTTCACCCTGATCACCGCCCCGCCGCCCAGCTCCGGCGGCATCGCCCTATTGCAGATGCTGCGCATGAAGGCCGACCGCGAAGACCTCTTCCGGGGCCAGGCGCTGAACAGCGCGCAATACATCCACCTGGTGGCCGAGATCGAAAAGCGCGTCTTCGCCGACCGGGCGGTCTACCTGGGCGACCCCGACTTCGTGAAGGTGCCGGTGGCGGCCCTCACCGACCCGGCCTACATCGCCGGCCGCGCCCGCCAGATCGATTCGGCCAAGCCTTCGCCGACCGAGGGCGTGGCGCCGGGGCTGGAGAAGCCCCAGACCACCCACTTCTCGGTGGTGGACCGCTGGGGCAACGCGGTCTCCAACACCTACACCCTGAACGGCTGGTTCGGGGCCGGGGTGGTGGTCGAGGGCGCCGGATTCCTGCTCAACGACGAGATGGACGATTTCTCGGCCAAGCCGGGGACGCCGAACATGTACGGCGTCGTCGGCGGCACGGCCAACGCCATCGCGCCCGGCAAGCGGCCCCTGTCGTCCATGACCCCGACCATCCTCCTCAAGGACGGGCGCGTGGCGATGGTCATCGGCACGCCGGGCGGCTCGCGCATCTTCACCTCGGTGTTCCAGGTGCTGGCCAACGCCTACGACTTCCGCCTGCCGCTGAAGGCGGCGGTGGGGGCGCCGCGCTACCACCACCAGCTCCTGCCGCCCAACACCATCTTCGCCGAGCCCTATGGGCCCTACTCGCCGGCCCTGGCCCAGGGGCTGAAGGCGCGGGGCTATGTGCTGCAGAACCAGGACTACAACGGCGACATCGAGGCCATCGAGGTCATGGGCCGCACTCCCGTGGTCGCGCCCGATCCCCGGGCGCGGGGCGCGGGCCTGGTGGTGCGCTGAGAGGCCCGGCCGAACCATCCGGCGCTTGACCCGGCGCGCGCGGCGGTCCAGCAGGCGTGCTGGCCGAACGGCATACTGTGTTTTCAAGAACGGATGGGATTGATGCGAAACCTCTTCAGCGTCGAGGGCAAGGTCGCCCTGGTCACCGGCGGCAGCCGCGGCATCGGCGAGATGATCGCCCGCGGCTTCGTCGAGAACGGGGCCAAGGTCTATGTGTCCTCCCGCAAGGCCGAGGTCTGCGACCGGGTGGCCGAGGAGCTGTCGGCCTACGGAACCTGCATCTCGATCCCCTCGGACCTGTCGAAGATGGACGGCATCACGGGCTTGGCCGCCGCCATCGCCGCGCGCGAGCCCAAGCTGGACATCCTGGTCAACAACGCCGGCGCCACCTGGGGCGCGCCGATCGACGAGTACCCCGAGGACGGCTGGGACAAGACCGTCGACCTCAACACCAAGTCGATCTTCTTCCTGACCCAGAAGCTGCTGCCCCAGCTGCGCGCCGCCGCCACCTGGGAAAACCCGTCTAGGGTGATCAACATCGCCTCGGTGAACGGCATCGAGCCCCCGGGCCTGGAGACCTACGCCTATTCCACCTCCAAGGCCGGCTGCATCATGTTGACCCGGCACCTTGCCAAGCGCCTGGCGCCGGAAAACATCCTGGTCAACGCTATCGCGCCCGGCCCCTTCCAGAGCCACATGATGGCCGCCACCCTGGCCCGCGCCGGCGACGCCATCGCCAAGGCCAACCCCCGCGGCCGCATCGGCACGCCGGAAGACATCGCCGGCGTGGCGATCTTCCTCTCCAGCCGCGCCAGCGCCTACACCACGGGAACGGTGGTGCCCTGCGACGGGGGTTCGGCGGAGGTGTGAGGGTCGTGGGCGCGGCTTTGCGCCCCCTCCGTTAGCTCAATTTCCCTCCGTCATCCCCGGGACTGACGCCCAAGGGTGACGGATGGGATGGAGTGGCGGGTTCACCGCCTACTTCTTCTTCGGGATGCTCAGCTTCGCGCCTTCGCCGACGCTGTAGGTCTTGGCGAAATCGCCCTCGTTGATGGCCACCGACAGGCGGCCGCGGCTGTCGATATAGAACAGGGGCTTGCCCACCGGCACGTCGCTGAAGGTGTGCTGGAACGGGAAGGCGTAGGCCTTGCCGTCCAGGGTCACGGGCACCGTGTCGCCGATGGCGTAGCCCAGCTTGGCGAAGGTCTCGGCCGGCAGGTTCAGCACCAGGTTCCCATAGGGCCCGTCGAAGCCGATCACCTCGGCCTCGACCCCCTTGTCGGTCAGGACCGCGGCCTTGAGGTCGAGGCGGACCAGGGCCTTCACGTCCAGCGCCGGACCCACCGCGCTCCAGTCGTCGCCCCGGGCCAGGTGGGCGGCGGCGGGAGAGAAGATGTCGCGGCCGTGGAAGGTCGACGAGCGCTTGTCGCCGATCATCCAGGCGACATTGGTGATCTCGCGCGCCTCGACGATGCCGTCGCGGTCGGCGACCAGGGTCAGCACCCCGTTGTCGGGAACCACGAACATCTGGCCGGTCCCGGACTTGGCGATGATCGCCTTGCGCGCCGAGCCGACGCCCGGGTCCACCACCACGACGAACACGGCGTCCTTGGGGAAATAGGGCGCCGAGCCGGCCAGGAAGCGGGCCGCCTGGGCGATGTTGTAGGGCTCGACCGTGTGGGTGATGTCGATGATCCGCACGCCGGGGGCGACGCCGTCCATCACCGCCTTGCAGATCGCCACCGCATCGTCCTTGAGGTCGAAGTCGGTCATGAAGCCGATCAGCTTCAGCGCCCCCGTCCCCGCCGCCGCGGCCTCGGCCCGCGCCATCAGCGGCGTCGCGAGGGCCGTGCCGGCGGCGGCGATCATCAGGAACTGGCGCTTGAGCATGGTGGGTCCCCCGCTTGGTCGTTCGCGATCCTTGTCCGGATTCGCGGGCGAGGCCAGCGCGCGATCACCCCCGCTGGTTGTCCGGATCACTATCTACCCCGGCGCCGCCGGCATGGGCAGTTTCCCGCCTCCCTGAAGAGGAGCTTTGCAACCCCCATGAAGAAGTACTTGATCGAACGGAATATCCCCGGCGTCGACAAGATGACCGGCGACCAGCTCAAGGGCGCCGCCGCCACCTCCAACGCCGCCCTGGCCAAGCTGGGCGCCAAGGTGCAGTGGGTCCAGTCGTTCGTGGCCGAGGACAAGACCTTCTGCGTCTACCTGGCCGAGGACGAGTCTGCGATCCATGAGCATGCGCGGCTGAGCGGCTTTCCCGCCAACCGCGTTACCCAGCTCACGGGCGCCATCGACCCGACCACGGCCGGTTGAAGGCTGGAACCCGGCGCCCTGTCATGAGACCTTGTGACGGAAAGGGGCGGCCCGTGCTGGACGTGACGGTGGTGCTGCTGGACGACGGCATGTCGTCGACGGCGATCATGCCGATGGAGATCTTCCATTCGGCAGGGGCCCTCTGGAACGAACTGCACGACCGCCCGCCCGAGCCGGCGTTCCGCGTGCGGACCGTGTCGCTGAGCGGCGACGCGGTCCGTCCGCCCTATGGCGTGGCCCTGTCGCCGCAGGGGTCCATCGCCGACGTCGAGCGCACCGACATCGTCATCGTCCCGACCTCGGGCCTGGAGCTGGACCTGACCCTGGTCAGGAACAGCGTCCTGCTGCCCTGGCTGCGGCGCCATTACGAGCAGGGCGCCTATGTCGCCGGGGTTTGCATGGGCGCGGCCTACCTGGCCGAGGCGGGGTTGCTGGACGGGCGCATGGCGACCACCCACTGGGCGGTGGCCGACCGCCTGGCCGAGCGCTATCCCAAGGTTCTCTGGCGGCCCGAGGTCTTCGTGACTGAGGACAGCCGGCTGCTGTGCAGCGGCGGCATCTGCGGCTCCATCGACGTCAGCCTGTACCTGGTCGAGAAGCTGTGCGGCCACGAGATCGCCCTGCAGGTGGCCAAGTGCCTGCTGGTGCCGATGCCGCGCACTCATCAGTCGAGCTATGCGGTGCTGCCGGTCTCGCAGCCGCACGACAACGAGCGCATCCGCGCGGCGGAGGCCTACCTGCAGGCCCACTATCGCGAGGACGTTTCGACCCAGGCGCTCGCCGACCGGGCCGGGATGGGGGCCAAGACCTTCGCGCGGCACTTCAAGGCGGCCACGGGGCGGATGCCGGCGGCCTATCTGCAGGCGCTGCGCATCGAGGCGGCCAAGGCCATGCTGGAACGGGACGGGCGGCCGATCCAGACGATCAGCACCGAGGTCGGCTACGATGACGTGGCCTTCTTCCGCAGCCTGTTCAAACGCACCACCGGCATGACCCCGGCCGAGTTCCGCGCCCATTTCGCCCCGATGAGCGTGCGCGGCGCCCTGCCTCAGGAAGGCGCCCCGACCCGCTGGCGCCAGGGGTCCCGGCTGGCGCTCTGAGGCCGGTCGCGGCGCGGCCCGCGCCTTGCAGCCTGTGATTGTGTGTGTTCCACCGCGGGACGAGTCGAGTAGGAGTAGCGCGTCATGGGCGTGGAGTGGGGCCCGGTCAACGACAACCAGGCCGAGGATCGACGGCGCGAGTTGCGCAGCCGGGTCTATCTCGGCGGCAAGCTGGCTTTCCTGGACAATGGCTTCACCACCGACTGCGTGGTGCGCAACCTGTCCCGGTCCGGCGCCCAGGTGGAGATCAAGTCGGCTTTGCCGGTGCCGGCCGGGCCGTTCCTGGTGGTGACCAAGTACGCCCAGGGACACATGACCGCCACGGCCTGGTCGCGGGGCCTGCGCTGCGGCTTGATCCTGCGGCGGAGCTGGGAACTGGCCGACGCGGCGCAGGGCGCGCCGTCCTGGATCCGGGATCTTTGGCTGGAGCTGACGCCGCGGCGGGCGGGCGGGCTCTAGAGCAATTTCCGCCGAAGTGGATGCCGGTTCGGCGCAGAAAACGCTCTAACTCAAAGACCTTATGACCATTTTCCGATCCTGACAGATCGGAAAATGCTCTAGGCCGCGCCCCAGCGGCCCGCGGCGCCGGCGATGTGATAGTCGCCGCTGACAGACAGCACGATCCAGTCGCCGGGCAGGGCTATGCGGGCGCCGTTGGGGGTGTCGACCTCCACCGCGCCGGGCTGGTCCAGCCGCCGGCCCTGGGGGCCGAGCCAGGTCATCAGCAGGCGCCAGTTGCCGGCGTCATGCGCCGGCGGCACGCGAAGCGCCGCGCCGTGGTCGAATCGGGGAGATGCCGCCGTCCTCATATGTCCGGAGTTGAGGTGCGTCGGTCACCAGGACCTTAACCGACATGGTGAACGGCCCCGGCCCGCTCATTCGGTCGCATAGAGGGCCCAGGCGCTGGCCAGGTCCTGAACCACGTGGCCCAGGGACTTGTAGACGGTGATCTGATCCGGCGCGGTGCGGCCGGGGACCTGCCCGGCCAGGACCTGGCCGATCTCAGCCACGATGTGGTCGTCGCCCACCAGGCCGGCGGCCTTGGCGTTGAGGAACTCCGCGCCCTGGACCAGAACGCCTTCGCGGCTGTCGGCGATGAAGCGCGAGCGGGCCACCAGGTCGTTGTCCACTTCCGTGGGGCCGGCGAACCCCGAGCCGACGACGTTGACGTGCGCGCCCGGCCGCACCCAGGCGCCTTTCAGGATCGGCTCGCGCGCGCCGGTGACAGTGCAGACGATGTCAGCCTCGGCCACCGCACCCTCGGCGCTCTCGGCGGCGACCACCGGCAGGCCGAGCGCCTCCTCCATGCGGCCGGCGAAGGCCTGGGCGCGGACGGGCGAGCGACCCCAGACCACGATCTCGACCAGGGATCGGACCTTGGCGATGGCGCGGGCGTGGGTCTCGGCCTGCTCGCCGTAACCCAGGATGGCCAGGCGCCGGGCTTCGGGGCGGGCCAGGGCGTCGGTGGCCACGGCGCTGGCGGCGGCGGTGCGGATGGCGGTGACGGCGCTGGCGTCGACCACGCAGACCGGCGCGCCGCTCTCGGGGTCGAACAGGATCACCAGGCCCTGGTGCGAGGGCAGGCCGCGGTCGAAGTTGTCGGGATAGACGCTGATCAGCTTGGCGCCATAGGCCTCCGCCTCTCCCAGGGCGCCCGGCATGATGCCGAACACCCGCCCGCCCGCCAGCGGGATCAGCGAACGCAGCAGCTGGCGGGTTCGGCCGGCCGACAAGGCGATCATCGCCTCGCGCACAATGGGGATGGCGGCCTCGTAGGTCAGCCGCCGACAGACCTCGTCATGGTCGATGAACCGCATTCGCCCCTCCGCCGACATGGCGCGGAACCTTAGGCCTGTGGAACTAGCGGCGCTATGGTTGGGGAAGCAACGCGGGGAGCCGGGCGGCATGGAGTACGACTACGTCATCGTCGGCGCGGGATCGGCCGGGGCGGTGCTGGCCGCGCGGCTGTCGGCGCGGCCGAACACCCAGGTCGCCCTGATCGAGGCCGGCCCGGACTACCTGTCGGCCCAGACCCCGACGGCCATGCGCAGCCCCAATCCGCACCAGATCATCACCGGTGAGGCCTTCGCGCCTTATCGCTGGGACGACCTCAAGTCGCGGCGGACGGCGGCGCAGGAGCCGCGCACCTACTGGCGGGGCCGCGGGGTCGGCGGCTCGTCGGCGATCAACGGCCAGATCGCCATCCGCGCCACGGTGGAGGACCACGACGACTGGGCGGCCGCCGGCTGCCCCGGCTGGGCCTACGCCGACGTCCTGCCGGCCCTGAACCGCCTGGAGAGCGACCTGCGCTATGGCGAGCGGCCCTATCACGGGGCCGATGGGCCGATCCCGATCTATCGCGCGCCGGTGTCGCTGTGGGGCGCGGTGGACCAGGCCATGGCCGAGGCGGCGCTGGACGAGGGCCACGCCTGGGCCGAGGACCATAACGCGCCGGGGGCAACGGGCCTGTCGCCCTACGCCATCAACAGCCGCGACGGCGCGCGGGTCAGCACCAACGACGCCTATCTGGAGCCTGCCCGGGGCCGAAACACCCTGGCCGTGTTCGGCGAGGCGCACGTGGACCGGGTGCTGTTCGACGGCGATGGCGAAGGGGCGCGGGCTGTGGGGGTGCGTGTGCTCCAGCACGGAGCCTGGCGCGAGATCCGGGGCGGCGAGGTGCTGCTGTGCGCCGGGGCGGTGCATTCGCCCGCGATCCTGTTGCGCTCGGGGATCGGGCCCGCGGACCACCTGGGCGAACTCGGCATCGCGGTGCGCGCGGGACTGGCGGTGGGGCAGGGGTTCCAGGACCATCCGGCCATCTTCCTGCCGGTGCGGCTGATGGCTCATGCCCGCCCGCCGGCCGGGTTCCGGCACACCAACGCCTGCGTGCGCTATTCGTCCGGCCTGGCCGGCGCCGGTCCCAACGACATGATGATGGTGGCCATGAACCGCTTCGGCGACAGCCTGGGCCACCACGTCGAGGGGCCGCAGGGCGAGGCGGTGTTCGGCCTGATCGGCGTGTGGGTCAACCAGTGCGTCTCGCGCGGGACCCTAAGCCTGGCGTCGGCCGACCCGATGGCTCAGCCGGTGCTGGAGCAGAACATGCTGGCCGACCCCTCCGACCGCGAGCGGATGCGGGACGGCGTGCGCCGGCTGTTGGCCTTGTCGAGGCGGCCGGCCGTGACGGCCATCGGCGAGCCGGAGATCCGGCTGCGGGCGGACGCCAGTGACGACGAGATCGACGCCTACGCCCTCAAGAACGCCGGCGACACCCAGCACGCCACCAGCACCTGCCCGATGGGCGCGGAGCACGACCCGGCCGCGGTGGTCGACACCGACTGCCGGGTGCTGGGCGTCGCAGGTCTGCGGGTGATCGACGCCTCGGTCATGCCCTTCGTGCCCCGGGCCAACACGCACCTGACCACGGTGATGATCGCCGAGCACATGGCGGCGCGGCTGGCAGGCTAGCCGCAGGGCGCGGCCGGCGGTTCGATTTGCGGCGGATCAAATCGCAGGGCGGAGCGGGGCGATAGGTCTTGGCCTGGTTCCCGGGAGGCCGCCATGACCCTGCACGTCTTCGACTTCGACCCCGCCGAATACCTGACCGACGCGGCGGCCATCGACGCCTATCTGAAGAACGCCCTGGAGACCGGCACGGCGGAGGAGATCGAGGACGCCAAGGCCGTGGCCGAGCGGGCCCGCGCGCGGCTGGCGCAGATCGGCGGCCCGACGCCGCCCTGACGATGCCCGCCTGACGGCCGGCCCGTTGCCGCGCGCCGCGGCTTCGGCTCTGATGCCCCGCCTTGGGGGAGCCGACCATGGATTCGATCGACGCCGGGCCGCGGCGGACCGCGTGGACGCTGGGGCTGTGCTTCCTGGCGGCCCTGGCCGAAGGGTTCGACGTGCAGTCGATGGGGGTGGCGGCGCCCAGGATGGCGCCCACCCTGGCCCTGACGCGCGACCAGCTCGGGCCGGTGTTCAGCGCCAGCATCGTCGGCCTGCTGGTCGGCGCGGTGCTGATCGGGCGGCTGGCCGACCGGGTCGGGCGTCGCTGGACCCTGATCGGCTCGCTGGTGGTGCTGGGCGTTTTCTCCTTCGTCACCGTCTGGGCCTGGGACCTGAGGAGCCTGCTGGTCATCCGCCTGCTGGCGGGGCTGGGCCTGGGCGGGGCCATGCCGAACCTGATCGCCCTGTCGGCGGAATCGGTGGGTGAGGCGCGGCGGCCGCTGATCGTCACCCTGGCGACCGCCGGCATGCCTTTCGGCGCGGCCTCGGCCGGGGCGGTGGCGGCGGTGGCGGGCTGGCGCGACATTTTCCACGTGGGCGCGGCCCTGCCGCTGGGCCTGGCGGCGGCGATGGTGGCGGCGCTGCCGGAATCGCCGCGCTTCAAGGCGGCCAGCGCCGCGCCCGGCGAGGCGGGCGCGGGCCTTCCGCAGGTGTTGTTCGGCCAGGGGCGGGCGGCGACCACCCTGCTGCTGTGGTCGGCCTCCTTCGCGGCCCTGCTGACCCTCTATCTGCTGCTCAACTGGCTGCCGACCCTGATGAGCGCCAAGGGCGTGGCGAAGACGCACGCCAGCCTGGTGTCGATGCTCTTCAACCTGGGCGGGGCGGCCGGGGTGCTGACCCTGGCGCCGCTGCTGGACCGCGGGCGCCGGGGCCGGATCATGGCCGTCTGGTACGCCTGCACGGCCGCCTCGCTGATCGGCCTGGCCTGGGCGGGACCCGACCTGGCGTCGGCCGGGGCGGCGGGCTTCGCGGCAGGCGCCTTCACCAGCGCCGCGCCCCTGATGATGTACGGCCTCGCCCCCGGCTTCTATGCCGTGGTGATGCGCGGGTCGGGGACGGGCGCCATGGTCGGGGTCGGCCGCGTGGGCGCGATCCTGGGGCCGTTGCTGGCGGCGGCGTTGCTGGGGCTGGGGTTCGGGGCGAACGGCGTGCTGATGGCGCTGTTGCCCCTGGTGGCGGTGGCGGCCATCGCGACCTTGACCCTGTTCGGCCGCCCGACCGTGGCGGATTGATCGAACCGACCGAGGAAGCGGGGCGCCTAACCTTGCGGTAGGCTGACGCTACGTCCGGCGTCCTAGATGCGCCGGAGAAGACGGGAAGGACCGCGCCGCAGCCATGAGCACCCAACGCCTGGACCTTCGCAACCGCGACGCCCTCTTCGACACCCTGGAGGCGGGGCCCTTCGACGTGGCGGTGATCGGCGGCGGCATCACCGGCGCCGGCGTGGCGCGCGATGCGGCCAAGCGTGGGCTGAGAGTCGCATTGGTGGAGGCGCGTGACTTCGGGGCCGGCACGTCCAGCCGGTCATCCAAGATGATCCACGGCGGCCTGCGCTATCTGCCCATGGGGGACTTAGGGTTGGTGCGCGAGGCGGCGTCGGAGCGCAAGGCGGTGCAGGCCATCGCCCCGCACCTGGCGCGGGAGACGCCCTTCGTGATCCCGGCCAAGACCGCGGCGGTGATCGCCAAGCTGCGGGCGGGCCTGTGGACCTTCGAGAAGCTGGGCGGCGTGCCCAAGAGCCGCAAGCACGAGGTCTGGTCACAGAAGGACCTGATGGACCACGAGCCCGCCCTGCGCGCCGACGACCTGACCGGGGCGGTAGTCTATCCGGAATACCTGACCGACGACGCGCGCCTGACCCTGGCCAACGTCCGCGACGCCGCGGCGCACGGGGCGGTAGTGCTGAACCACGCCCGGGCCGACAGCCTGGTCCTGGAAAACGGCAAGGCGACCGGCATCGAGGTCGTGGATGCCTTGGGCGACGGGGCGCGGCGGGCGCGGCTGACCGCGCGGGTGATCGTCAACGCCGCCGGGCCCTGGGTGGACGCGGTGCGGGCGCTGGAGGACGCCGGCGCGGCGCCGCGCCTGAAGCTGACCAAGGGGGTGCACCTGGTTGTGGCGCGCGAGCGCCTGCCGGTGGACCGGACAATCATCCTGCCCGCCGCCGACAAGCGCAGCGTCTTCGCCGTGCCGCGCGGCGAGACCACCTATATCGGCACCACCGACACCTTCTATCCGGCCCTGGACCTGTGGCCGACGATCACCGCCGCGGACGCCGACTACCTGCTGGACGCCGTCGCCCTGCGCGCGGCCGGGCCCCGCCTGACCCATGGCGACGTGATCGCGGCCTGGTCGGGGGTGCGGCCCCTGGTGGCCGAGGAGGGCAAGTCGGCCTCGGAGATCTCGCGCAAGGACGAGCTCTGGACCGGGCCGGGCGGGGTGCTGGCCATCGCAGGCGGCAAGCTGACCGCCTATCGCAAGATGGCCGAACGGGTGGTCGACCGGATCGAGGAGACCCTGGGACGTTCCCCCAGCCCCTGCGCCACCGCTGCCGATCCCCTGCCGGGCGGCGACGTGGACGTGGAGCGCGCGACCGCCTCGCTGATCGGCCACGGCATGGCGCCGGCGGCGGCGCGGCGTCTGGTCGACCTCTATGGCTCGGAGGCGGCGGCGGTGGCGCTGCACGACGGCGACGTGGCCGCCGAGGCGCGTCACGCGGTGGAGGCCGAGGGAGCCCTGACGCTGGAGGACTACTGGGTGCGGCGCGGCGCCCGGGCCTGGTTCGACCCGGATCCCGGGCGCCTGGCCGAGGCCGCCGCGGCCATGGCCCCGCTGCTGGGCTGGTCGGCCGAAGAGACGGCGCGGCAGATGGCGGTGTGCCGGGCGGTGCACGACGGCTACATGGCGGCGTTGCGGTGAGGGGGCTCTCCGCTGGAGGGGCGTCGCGCCCAATTTCTTATTCAAATCAAAACTAAAATAACGAGAGAACGACCTTGACCCATTCCGTTCCCGACGTCCTGGAGAGCCTGCTGGGCCCTGGCCGCGTGATCGCCGACCCAGCGGTGCTCGAGGCGCGGCGGCACGACTACTGGATGGTCAGCCACGTGCGCGACCTGGCCGGAACCCCGGCGCCGCGACCGGCGGCTGTGGTGCGGCCGACCTCCGTGGCCGAGGTGCAGAAGATCGTGCGGTGGGCGGGCGAGGCGGGCGTCGCCCTGCTGCCGTTCGGCCTCGGCAGCGGCGTGGTGGGCGGGACCATCGCCAGCGCCGACGCCGTGGTGCTGGATATGGGCGCGATGGGCGCGGTGCGCTCCATCGACCCGGAGAACCTGCTGGCCAGCTTCGACGCCGGCATGAACGGCCAGGCGGCGGAGGACGCGGTGGCGGCGCGGGGCCTGACCATCGGCCACTGGCCGCAGTCGGTGGCCATCTCCACCGTGGGCGGCTGGATCGCGACGCGGGCGTCCGGCCAGTTCTCCACCGCCTACGGCAACATCGAGGACATCGTCCATTCCATCGAGGCGGTGCTGCCGAATGGCGACCTGGTGGTGCTGGGCAAGGGTCCGCGCGCCTCGGCCGGGCCGGACCTGCGCCACCTGATGCTGGGCTCCGAGGGGACGATGGGGGTGATCACGGGGGGGACCTTCTCCTTGCGCCGGGCGGCGGAGGCGCGGGCCCTGACCTGTTTCGAGGCGGCGGACATGCGCGCCGGCTTCGCCCTGCAGCGCGAGATCGTGCAGCGTGGCTGGCGCCCGCCGGTGATGCGCCAGTACGACGAGCGCGAGAGCCGGCGCATGGACGCGCGGCTGACCAAGTGCGCGATCCTGATGGTGCACGAGGGCCCCGCCGCCCTTGTCGCCGCCGAGACCGCCGCCGTGGCCGCCCTGGCCGCCGAGATGGGCGTCGCCGCCGCCCCCGCCGACGTGGTCGAGCACTGGCTGGGCCACCGAAACAACGTGCCCGGCTGGGACGCCATCCTGTCGCGCAACATCGTCGCCGACACGGTGGAGGTGTCGGCCGACTGGACCAGGATCGCGGCGGTCTACGACGCGGCCGTGGCGTCGCTGAAAGAGGTCGAGGGCTGCATGGCCGCGTCGGCCCACTCGTCCCACGTCTATCGCAGCGGCCTGAACCTCTACTTCACCTTCGCGGTGCAGACCGCCGGGCCGGCGGTCATGGAGGCGACCTACATGGAGTGCTGGCGGCGGATCATGCAGGCCACGGCCGACAACGGCGGCAGCCTGTCCCACCATCACGGGATAGGACGTGTACGGAGGGGTTGGCTGGAGACCGAGCTGGGGCCGGAGGCCACGGCCCTGCTGCGGCGCGTCAAGGCGGCGGTGGACCCGGCCGGGATCATGAACCCGGGCGCCCTGATCCCGGACGCCTGAGATGGCGCGCGGCGAGCTGATCCTGGCGCTGGACGCCGGCACGACGGCCCTGGGCGCGGGACTGTTCACGCCGGGGGGCGAGATGGCCGGCTTCGCTTCGGCCCGGCTGGCGACGCGCGCGCCGGCGCCCGGCCTGGTGGAGCAGGATCCCGAGGCGATCTGGCGGGCGGCGCGACGGGCGATCGCCCAGGTGCTGGCCGCGGCCGGCCGCACCGCGGCGGACCTGGCGGCCATCGGCGTCACCAGCCAGAGAACCAGCATCGTGGTCTGGGACAGGGCCACGGGGAAGGCCGTCTCGCCCCTGGTGGCGTGGAGCGACCTGCGTGGCGTCGAGCGGGCCCGAACCCTGCGCGAAGCCGGGGTGATGGCGGCGCCGCAGCAGGCGGCGGCCAAGCTGGAAGGGGTGGTGGCGGCCACCGGCCTCGCGCCGGCGCGGCTGGCCTGGGGCAATGTCGACAGCTGGCTGATCTGGCGCCTCAGCGGCGGGGCCGTGCATGCGACCGACCGCAGCCAGGCCTGGCCCACCGCCTATCTGGACCTGGGCTCCATGGGCTGGAACCGAGGCCTGATCGAGATGCAGGGGCTGGGCGAGCTCAGGTTCCCGGACCTCGTCGACACCTGGGGGGTGATGGGCGTGACGGCGCGCGGCGTGCTGGGGGCGGAGGTTCCGATCGCCGCCGACGTCGCCGACCAGCAGAGCGCCCTGATCGCCCACGGCGGCGCGGCCAAGGTCACCTATGGCACCTCGGCCACCCTGGATGTCTCCACCGGTCCCGCCCTGGTGTTCCAGAGCGCGCAGGCGCCGCCCTTCGTGCAATCGTCCGTAGGCGGACAAACGACGTTCTGCCTGGAAGGCATGGTCTTTTCTGCGGGCGCCGCCCTGGACTGGCTGCGGCGCGTGGCGGGCCTGGGCGACCACGCGAAATTCGAGGCCCTGGCGGCGTCCGTGAGCGACGCCGGCGGGGCCTGGTTCCTGCCGGCGCTGCAGGGTCTGGGCGCGCCGCACGGGGACGCCGCCCGCCGCGGCGCCCTGGGCGGCCTCAGCCTCGCCACCGGAAAGGCGCAGCTGGCCCGCGCGGCCCTGGAGGGCCTGGCCTTCCGCGTGCGCGAGGTGTTCGACTTCATCGCGCCCATGGTCCCTGAGGGGTCGGCGGGCGCGCTGGAGGCGCTGGGCGTCGACGGCGGGGTCAGCGCCAACGCGACCTTCCTGCAGTTCCAGGCCGACCTGCTGGGCCGCCCGGTGCGCCGCCACGCCGTGCGCGAGGCTACCGCCTGCGGGGCGGCCCTCTGCGCGGGGCTGGGGACAGGGCTGTTGAAGCCGGGCGACGCCGGCGCCTTCACCCGCTACGCCCGCGCCTTCGAGCCCCGGATTTCCGCCGACGAGGCCGAGGGACGGCTGGCGGCGTGGAAGGCGGCGGCGTACGGACCGGCCTGAACCCGAATTCCAGTAGCGTGATCGAGAGGAGAGACCCCGCGTGGACCTGAAGCTCAAGGACCGCATGATCTTCGTGGCCGGCGCCAGCCGCGGCATCGGCCTGGCCATTGTCGAGGCGTGCCTGGCCGAAGGCGCCAAGGTGGCGATGACGGCGCGCGGGGCCGAAGCTCTGGAGGCCGAACGGGCCCGCCTGGCCGGCCGGTACGGCGCGGATAAGGTCTGGGCCATGGCCGGCGACATGCGCCAGGCCGCCGTCATCGAGGCGGCCCTGGACGCGGCCGAGGCGGCGCTAGGCCCGGCCTGGGGCGCGGTGGCCAATGTCGGCCTCTATCCGACCCCGCCGGGGTTCGAGGTGGACGACGCCACCTGGGACGCGGCCCTGACCCAGAACCTGACCTCCGCCTTCCGCCTCGGGCGCGCGTGCCTGCGCCGAATGACGCCGCGGGGCGAGGGCTCGCTGGTGCTGATCAGCTCCATCGCCGGCCTCGCGGCCCTCGGCTCGCCCCTGACCTACGGCACGTCCAAGGCCGCCATGGCCCACATGGGCAAGGAGCTGGCCAGGCTGGCCGGCCCGGCCAATGTGCGGGTCAACACCATCGCCCCGGGCAACATCATCTTCCCCGGCGGCGACTGGGAGGAGCGCACCACCGAGGGCCATCCGGACCGCAACATGTGGTTGCGCTGGATCGACCGCGAGGTGCCGCTGAAGCGCTTCGGCCAGCCCGAGGAGATCGCCAGCGCCGTCACCTTCGCGCTCAGCCCGGTGGCGAGCTTCCTGACCGGGGCCGTGATCCCGGTCGACGGCGGCCAGACGCGCTAGGGCGTCGACCGGAGCGGGCGGCGAGGCGGGAGGGACCGATGACGGCGTTCCTGGTGCTGGACTTCAAGGTCACCGACCTGAGGGGCTTCATGCCCTACGTCGAGGCGATCCCCACCTTCATCGCCCGCCATGGCGGCCGCTACCGCGTGCGCGGCGCCGCGCCGACGGTGATGGAGGGCGACTGGGCGCCCGACCGGCTGGTGATCCTGGAGTTCCCCTCCCGCGAGGCCGCACAGGCCTTCCTCGCCGATCCGGAAGCGCAAGACCTGTTCGCGATCCGCCACGCCACGACCGTCAGCAAACTGGTCCTTGTGGACGGGTGCGACTGAACAGGGACTGCCGATTGCGGCTTGTCGGCGCCGGCCTTGTCCGTTCGTCTTTAGGATGACGACGGCGTCCAGGACGGAGCTTGGCCATGATCCCCACCATCACCGCGTTCAAGGCGTCACCGGATCGCGGGCGGGGGATGGCGCGGGACTTCCGGGTGCGTTGGGCCCTGGAAGAGGTGGGCCAGGCCTATGACGTGCGGCTGGTCACCTTCGAGGAGATGAAGGCGGCGGCGCACCTGGCGCTGCATCCCTTCGGCCAGATCCCGACCTATGAGGCGGACGGGCTGGCGCTGTTCGAATCCGGCGCCATCGTTCTGCACATCGCCGAGGGTCGCCCGGGCCTGTTGCCGGCCGACGCGGATGGCCGGGCGCGGGCGATCATGTGGATGTTCGCGGCGCTCAGCACCGTCGAGCCGCCGATCGTGGAGCGCTCCATGGCCGCCCTGCTGGAACGCGACCAGCCCTGGTACGCCGAGCGCCTGCCGATGCTCGACGCGCGCGTGCGCCAGCGGCTGGACGAGCTGGCGCGGCGGCTGGGCGACGCCGACTGGCTGGACGGGGCCTTCAGCGCCGGCGACCTGATGTTGGTGACGGTGCTGCGCCGACTGGGCTCCGCGGGCCTGTTGGAGGACTATCCGACCTTGAACGCCTACATCGCCCGCGGCGAGGCGCGGCCCGCCTACCAGCGCGCCTTCGCCGCCCAACTGGCGGTGTTCGAGGCGGCGTCGGCCGGAGGCTAGGTTTTCACTTGGGCCAGCATCGCGGTGATCCGGGCAGCGAGGTCACTCACCTGCGCATTGTCCATGACGAGGATACCCGCACGTTCCGCGTCGAGGGCGGCGAACTGCTGCTCTTCCAGAGGCACGCCCGGCGGCAAGGGCGCCACGTGCCAGTGTACATGCCGGTTGGCCTGCTGGCTGCCGAGGGAGAGGATGTAGACACGCTCAACGTCCAGCACCCGACGAAGCGCTTCGGAGACGCGGTAGATGACGGTCTGGAGCCGCAGATAGTCTGCCAGCGGAAGATCGCCGGTCACCTGTTCCAGATGCGCCTTCGGGCAGACGAGGACGTATCCCGCCAAGGTCGGGTACCGGTTCAGGAAGGCGATGGAGAAGTCGTCCTCGAAGACGACGTGGTGTGCGAAGTCCGGGTCGCCGGCGACCAGTCCACAGATGAAGCAGGGGTGCGTTCTGACGCGCGCCATATAGCTGTCGACATCGAACCTCTGTCGCTCGGGCAAGGGATGATCCTCGTCGCGGGGTGGCCGCAGCCTAGCAGGAAGGCGCAACCCCGCCAGTCCCGCGGGGCTTGCCCTCGCGCCGACGGCGAGGGAGGAATTTCGCTCGTTTCAGAAAGGACGCGAGGGCGATGATCACCGTCTATGGCGAAGGCCGGGGGTTTCGGGTCGTCTGGCTGCTGGAGGAGATGGGACTGCCCTATCGCCTGAGGCCCGTGGACCTGATCGCCGGGGTCGAGAACGACACGGAGTTCCTGGCCATCAATCCCTCGGGGTTCATCCCGGCGCTGCGGGACGGCGAGGCGACCATGGTCGAGTCGATCGCGATCATGGAATACCTGATCGCCCGGCACGGCCCGCCGCCCTCGGACCCGGCATCCCTGGCGCCGGCCCCCGACGACCTGGCCTTCGCGCCCTACCAGCAGTTCCTGCACCTGGGCGAGGCGGGCCTGGCGGCGTCGATCTACTTCGTCATCGTCAGCCGCAACCTGGCGCCCGAGGCCGAGCGCGACAACTGGGGCGCGCGCAAGGCGCTGGAGGTGTTCGAGAGCCGGCTCGCGCTGGTGACGCGCCAGCTGGCGCGCGCGCCCTACATGGCCGGCGAGCGGTTCACGGCGGCGGACATCTCGGTGACCTACGCCCTGGAGCTGGCCCAGCGCTCGGGCAGTTTCGTCCTGGCCGAGCCGGAGCGCGCCTACGTCGCCCGCACCACCGCCCGCCCCGGCTACCAGCGGGCCATGGACGCCTGCCAGGCCACCAAGGCCTGGGCGGCCCGGGTGGCGGGGGCCGGCGGCGCAGGCTGAGATCAGGTGGCGAGGCCGGCGATCCAGCAGGAACCTGGCCTGTTCTACCTGGCCGGCGCGCATCATGGCGGCCCTTCGGGGAAATTCACCGCGACCCGGGAACCATCCTGGGCGCCGGGCTTTCCGGCTACGACCGACGGAGCCTGCGCCCCTGCGCGGGCGTCTTCTGTACGCCTCGACACCATCGGCCGCGCCCGTCAGGCCGACAGCGCGCGGGCCCAGCGCGGCCTGGAGATGGCGCGCCACGCCGCGGAACGGGCGGCGAGCCTGACCGCCCGCCTCCTGGCCTTCTCACGCAAACAGGCCCTGCGGCCGACCCCGACCGACCTCAACGGCCTGGTGCGGGACATGACCGAACTGCTGCGCCGCAGCCTGGGCGAAGAGGTCGAGCTGGAAGCGGTCCTGTCGCCGCGCCTCTGGACCGCGGAGGTGGATCAGAGCCAGCTCGAGAGCGCGATCCTGAACCGGGCGGTCAACGCTACCAGGTTCTGGAGACCGGCGACGCTGACGCGGCCCTGGCGATCCTGGAAGGCGACCAGCGGGTGGATCTGCTGTTCACCGACGTGGCGCTCTTGCCCAAACCCTTCACCTTCGAACAGCTGGCCACGCTCGTTCGCGACGTCCTGGATGCGTGAAGAGGCTTCCCGTGTCTCAGCCGAGCCCGGGCCGCTAGTCCACGTGCTCGACGTCATCGCCGAGGACGGCGACCCAGGCGTGCTGGCGCGCCTCGTAGACAGAAAAGCGGGGCGGCGGAAAGGCCGGGTCGGCGAAGGCGCCCAGGGGGACGGCGATGACTCCGGGCATGGCGTCGACGACATAGGCCACCGTGGACCCGCAACGGGGGCAGAAGCGGAAGGTCGCGCGCCCGCCGATGTCGCCGACGCGGGTCCATTCGGTGAAGTCGCCGCTCAGCCTGGCGCGCTCCAGCGGCCACCGCGCCTGGGCCGCGAAGGCGCTGCCCGTGCGCTGCTGGCACGCCAGGCAGTGGCAGACCGACACGCGAACCGGGTCGCCTGCGCAGGTGATGCTGAGGGCGCCGCAGGAGCAGGAGGCGGTTCGTTCGCTCACCGGTGTCGGTTCCCCGGGGGGTGGCGCGGGCGATGATTGTGGGCGGATTGCGGGCGACTGCGCCAGGGCCCGGAGCGGCCATCGATCCGCGACGGTCGCCGGGTCTGCTTCAGAAGGCCGCCAAACCGCGTACACTTTCGCCTGACATGCTCTAGGCTGGCGCATGACCGCCACGCCCCTCTCCATCCTGCTCGACCTCGACGGCACCATCGTCGACTCCCAGCCCGGCATCGCCTTGAGCTGCGAGGCGGCGCTGACCGCGCTTGGCCATCGGCCCGAAGAGCTGGACGTGGCCGCCCTGATCGGGCCGCCGCTGGAGGAGGTGCTGGTGACGGTGCTCGCCCGCTTCGGCGACGACCGGCTGGACGAGGCGGTGCGCGCCTATCGCGACCACTATGGGCGGGTCGGCCTCTTGGAGACCACGGCCTATCCCGGCATGGCGGCGGCGCTGGACGGGCTGCGGGCGACGGGGGCCAGGCTCTTTGTCGCCACGTCGAAGCGGCGGGTGTTCGCCGAACGGATCCTGGAGCATCTGGGCCTGATCGACCGCTTCGACGGGGTGCACGGCTCCGAGCCCGGCGGCGCCCTGGACCACAAGGCCGCGCTGATCGCCGAGGTGCTGCGGCGCGAGGGCCTGGCCGCTGCCCGCTGCCTGATGGTCGGCGACCGTCGCCATGACGCCGAAGGGGCGCGGGCCAACGGCGTGGCGGCGGTGGGCGTGCTGTGGGGCTATGGCGACCGGACCGAGCTGGAGGCGGCCGGCGTGAGCCGGCTGGCAGCGCGGCCGGACGAGCTGGTGGCCGTGGTGGCGGGGCTGAACGCAGACATCAGGAACGCCTAGCGGGCGATGCGCCGCGCGGCGCGGGACGTGAGCTTCAAGGCGCCCGTCACCCCGCGTAAGGCTTCCGGTCAAGGGCCGACGACAGGTCGCGATAGTAGTCGGGCCATCGTGCTCGCCAGTTCCGTTCCTTATCAGCATGACGCTCGGCGAAGGCTGGGACTGCCTTCAGGTCGTCCGGATACGGCTCTTCGACAGCCAGGAAAAAGAAGCCCCGGCGGGCCAGGGCCTCCACCTTTTCCCATTGCCGGTCGTTGTCCCGGCGCGGCGGCTTGAACTTGGTCCAGAGGGGCGCCGCTGTCGCGCCGCATCTCGGACAGGGCCGAGCGAACCCTCGCGGCGGTACGGGGCGTCGAAAGCAGCCTCGACAGGTGAAGCAGACGTACGGGTAGAGATGACCACTTCCCATCCCCGCGGCGGTGACGACATAGAAGGGGCCATTGTGCGTCGACGGTTCGGACATGGTCCGTTGGTAGCAGACGCCGCGCCACGGCGCCGGTATCATCGCCCGAACCCGGCTGGTGGCGAGGACGGCGATGAACCTCGGCTATTTCGAGACGAGCCTCGATGTGGCGGACATCGAGCGGTCCCTGGCCTTCTATACGGCGCTGGGGTTCGAGCCGGTCGACGGCGGGGTCGAGGTGCGGACGGTCAGCCTGCAGAAGGGCGACTGCCGGCTGGGCCTCTACCAGGGCCATCTCGATCCGGCGCGGACACAGCTGATCTTCTGGCAGGGCGACGTCATGGCCGCCGCCCGGGACCTGGAACGCCGGGGCGTGGCGTTCTTCCGGGGGCCGGACCAGGACGACAACGGCGACGCCTTCATGTTGAGGGACCCGGATGGACACCCGATCTATGTGATCCATCTGCCGGTGCAGTTCTTCAGCGAGCCCGGTCATGCGCGGCCCGCCGAGGCGGCGCCTCGCACCGCGACGGGGGTGGGGCCGCCATTCGGCCACTTCGTCCTCGGCTTGGCCGCGGCCGATCTGGAGCGGTCGTTGGCGTTCTACGCCAGGCTGGGCTTTTCGGCGCGTGGCCGGCAGGCGCGGTCGGCGACGATGGGCCTGGGCGATTGCGCCATCCGCCTGCATGAGGGGTTCGCGGAAGGCTCGGCGCAGCTGACGTTCTGGCAAGGCGACCTCGACGAGATCGCCCGGGGCCTGGCGGCACAGGGCCTCGTCTTCGAGCGGGGACCGGCGACGGAGGCGGCCGAAGACGCCGGCGACGCGATCCTGATGCGCGACCCGGACGGGAACGAGATCCGCTTCACCAAGGTCCAGCCAGTCTAGGCCGGGCGAGCGCGGACGGCCCAGCTAGAACCCCAGCTCGCTCATCGCCACGACGCGGTGTTCGCGAGCGCTGATCTCGGCGGCCAGGCCCATGGCGACGGCGCGCAAGCCATCGTCGGCGGTGACCTGGACGGGCCCTTCGCCGCGCACGGCGGCCAGGAAGGCCTGCAGCTGGTAGAAGGTGGCGCCATGGTGGGTGCCGGCCTTCAGGGCCTTGGCCTCCACCGGGATGACGATGGTCTGCACCTGCTTGGGCTTGCCGAGACCGGTGCGGGGCGAAAAGACCAGGGCGCCCTCGGGGATCTTGACCTCCAGGCGGGCCTTGTCGCCCACGGCGGCGATCTCCTCCTGGTTCTTGGCGCCCTCGGCGAACATGCACAGGTCCAGCATGGCGCGGCGGCCATCCTTGAAGTCGACGACGGTGAAGCTGTTGTCGATGATGTCGGGCGTGCGGCCGTCGTAGCGTTCGTCCAGGTGGTTCACGTCCATGGCCCCTGAGCAGAAGACGCGCTCGGGCTCGGACCCGACGATCAGGCGCATGAGGTCGAAGAAGTGGCAGCACTTCTCGACCATGGTGCCGCCCGTGTTCTCGGAGAAGCGGTTCCAGTCGCCGACCTTGGGCAGGAACGGGAAGCGGTGCTCGCGGATCGACAGCATCCGCAGGCGCCCCACCCGGCCGTCGTTGAGCTCGTCGAGGAACTTCTGGGCCGGGGGCATGAAGCGGTACTCCATGCCGACCCAGAAGGGCGCCGCGCGGCCGGCGGCGCGGTGGGCGGCCCAGCGGGCGTCCTCCAACGTGGTGCACAGCGGCTTCTCGCAGAGGATGGCCGCGTCGGTCTCGAACAGGGCCTCGAGGACCGCGCGGTGGGTGAAGTTCGGCGAGGCGACGATCACCGCGTCGAAGCCGCCCTCCGCCACCAGCGCCTCGACGGTCTGGTGGACGCGGGTCTCGGTCTCCTGGTCGCCGATGGTCTTGAGCGCCTTGTCGATGGAGACCACCACGGGGTCGGCCAGGGCGACGATCTCGACCCCGGGAAACAGACGCAGGTTGCGGATATGCTCGCGAGCCATCATGCCTGCGCCGACGATGGCGATACGGACCTTGGAGACCATGCGACGTTTCCTGACTTGCCCGACCCGGCGTGTGCGGCCGTGACGGCGATCACCTTCTCGTCCGCCGAGCGGGCCCTGGGCAAGACCCGATTGCGGGTGTCGCCCATGGCCTGGGGCATGTGGCGCTTCGCCGGCGACGACGTGGCCGCCGCGCAAGGGCGGGTGGAGGCGGCCCTGGCGGCGGGCTTCACCCTGCTGGACACGGCCGACGTCTACGGCCTGGACAACGGCGAGCCGTTCGGCGCGGCCGAGGCGTTGCTGGGCCGGGTGCTGAAGGCGTCGCCGTCCTTACGCGGCCGCTTCGTGCTGGCCGGCAAGGCGGGCATCTGGCCGGGCACGCCCTACGACTCCAGCGAGGCCTATCTGACCGCGGCGGTGGAGGCCTCGCTGAAGCGGATGAACGTCGAGCGCATCGACCTCTTCCAGATCCACCGGCCGGACGTCCTGACCCATCCGGCGGACCTGGCACGGACGCTGGAAAAGCTGCAGTCGGCCGGCAAGATCGGCGAGGTGGGGGTGTCCAACTTCACCCCCGCCCAGACGTCGGCCCTGGCGGCGCACCTGCACCTGCCCCTGGCCTCGACCCAGGTGGAGTATTCGCCGGCGGCGATCGGGCCGCTGACGGACGGGACGCTGGACCAGGCCCTGGAGACCGGTCTGGGGGTGCTGGCCTGGTCGCCCCTGGCCGGCGGGCGGCTGGGGAGCGGGGCCGAGATCACGCCGCGCACCGCCGCCGTCGCCCACGCCCTGGACCAGCTGGCCGAGCGGCACGAGGTGTCGCGCCCGGTGATGGCCTATGCCTGGATCATGGCCCACCCGTCGCGGCCGATCCCCATCGTCGGCACCCAGGAGCCGGCGCGGATCGCCGAGGCGGCAAAGGCGCTCAGTGTGCGGATGACCCGCCAGGAGTGGTACGCCGTGCTGGTCGCCGCGCGCGGGGAGCCCCTGCCATGAGCGCCGCGCCGCCATCCCCGCCGCCTTGCGAGGTCGCCTGGTTCTCGGCCCTGTGCGACGACGACTACGAGTTCCTGGGCGTTTCCGACCCGGCCCTGGCCTCCAGCTTCGAGCACTGCCGCGACATCGCCCTGGCGGCGGAGGCCGGAGGGTTCGACAACCTGCTGCTGCCGTCCGGCTACGCCCTGGGCATCGACACCCTGGCCTTCGCCGGCGGGATCGCGCCGATGCTGAAGCGCATGCGCCTGCTGGCGGCGATCCGCTGCGGCGAGATGTGGCCTCCGCAGCTGGCGCGCCAGCTGATCACCCTGGACCAGATGCTGGGCGGGCGGCTGGCGGTGAACATCATCTCCAGCGACATGCCCGGCGAGGCCCTGGCCAGCGGGCCGCGCTATCGCCGCACGGTGGAGCTGATGGCCCTGCTGCGGGCGCTGATGAGCGGTCAGGGGGTCGACCATGCCGGCGAATTCTGGCGCCTGACCCTGGAGCCGCCGCGCATCCGCACGGTAAGCGGCCGCGCGCCGCAGTTCTATTTCGGCGGCCTGTCGGATGACGCCCGCGAGGCGGCGGCCGAGGGCGCCGACGTCTACCTGATGTGGCCCGACACCCTGCCGGCGGTGCGCGAGATCATCGCCGACCTGCGCCGGCGGGCGGCCGCGCGGGGGCGGACCCTGCGCTTTGGCTACCGCGTCCATGTGGTGGTGCGGGAGACGGAAACCGAGGCGCGGGCGGCGGCCGAGCGGCTGCTCTCGCGGCTGGACGACGCCACGGGCGCGGCGATCCGAGGCCGCTCGCTGGACTCGACCTCGGTGGGCGTGCGCCGGCAGGCCGAGCTGCGCGAAGGCGCTTCGGGCGACGGCTACGCCGAGGCGAACCTCTGGACCGGCATCGGTCGGGCAAGGTCCGGCGCCGGGGCGGCCATCGTCGGCGATCCCGACCAGGTCCTGGCCAAGCTGAACGCCTATCGCGCCGAGGGCATCGAGGCCTTCATCCTGTCGGGCTATCCGCACCTGGCCGAATGTGACCTCTTCGCCCGCCACGTGCTGCCGCGCCTGGACCATGGGCCGCTGGGGTGAGCAACACCGGCGGTTAAGGCGTTTGCGGCAGGGTGTCGCCAGGCGATCCCGGCAGAAGGCCAAGGCGCATGACGATCATCTCGGCGGGGGACCCCCGCGCGGCGGCGGCCATCCTGGCCGCGGCCAAGGCGGCCAGCGCCCGGCAGAAGGCGACCGTGGATGCGGCGGTGGGTCAGGCGCGAGGCAGCGCCCGCTTCGCCCCCTCCGACACCTGGAAACAGATGGCCAAGGCCAAGGTCCAGGAACTGATCGAACGGGTGAGGATCCTCAAGAAGCTCTATTCTGGCGACCCGCGCGAGATGGCGCGGATGCTGGCCCAGGTGTTCAAGGAGCTGAAGGCGGCCGTGAAGGCCTACAAGGACGCCACCGGCGACGAGCTGGGAATGTCCGGCGACGTGGCCGCCGGGGCGCTGAACGCCGCCTCTGCGCCCCCGGCCGGAGCCTCAGGCAAGACGGCCGACCCGCCGGCCGACGGGTCCAAGGACGCGGGCGCCGCGGACGCGCCGAACGACAGCATGGCCGCCGGCGGAGCCTCGGCCTACGCCCAGGTGACCCAGGAGGTGCGCGAGGGCCTGGGCCAGGACGCTCTCGAGTTCGCCAAGTCCGTGCGCGAACTGGCGCGGAGCCTCTCGGATCTGCTGGAGACCGCGCGGGGCCAGGCGCGGGCGGCGCGGCCCTCGAAGGAGACGGACAAGGCCCTCGAAGACGCCGGCAAGGCGTTGTCGGACCTGCGCCAGGGCCTTGAGGGGCTGGAGCGCGACGTGCGCGAGGCGGTTCCGACCCTCGGATTGCGGATCTCGGTGGCGGCCTAGCCCTCAAGCCCGGCCCCTCTCAAGCCCGGCCCCTCTCAAGCCCGGCCCATCACCTCGAACGCCGGCCCGTCGGGACCGCCGTGGAAGCGGGCGCGGACGCCATAGGCCCGGGCCAGGACCTCCGGGGTGAGAGCCTCGGCCGGAGTTCCGTCGGCGATAACCTGGCCGTCGTTCAGCACCACCAGGCGGTCGGCGCAGCGGGCGGCCATGGCCAGGTCGTGGAGGGTCAGAACCACCCCGTGGGCCGGATCGGCGGCGGCGAAGGCGCGGAAGAGGTCGGCGGCGTCGAGCTGGTGGCCGGGATCGAGGCCGGCCAGGGGCTCGTCGGCCACCAGCCAGGCCGGCTCGCCGGCCAGGACGCGGGCGATGAGGGCGCGGGCCCGCTCGCCGCCGGAGAGGGTGGTGACGTCGCGCCCGGCGAAGGCGGTCATGGCCGTGGCCTCCAGCGCCCGGGCGACGGCCTCGCGGTCGGCGGCGGAAAGGCCGGCGGCGCCGATGTGCGGGATGCGGCCGAGGCCGACCAGGGTCTCGACGTCCACGGCCCAGGCGACCTCCGGGCTCTGCGGCAGGAAGCCGATCCGGCGGGCCCGCTCGCGCGGGGCGAGGGCCTGCAGGGCGAGGCCGTCCAGCCGCACCTCGCCGGCGTCCGGCCGGCGCAGGCCGACCAGGACCGACAGCAGGGTCGACTTGCCGGCGCCGTTGGGGCCGACGATGGCGGTGACCTCGCCCGGCCGGAACGCCAGGTCGACGCCGCGCAGGATCGGGCGGCGGCCGAGGGCCAGGGTCAGGCCTTGGGCGGCAAGACCGATGTCGGCGACCGCGCTCACGCCATCCTCCGGCGCATGGCGATCAGCATGACCAGGAAGAAGGGGCCGCCCAGGGCCGCCATGGCGACGCCCAGCTTGACCTCCGCCGCCGAGGGGGTGAGGCGCACCAGGATGTCGGCGGCCAGGACCAGGGCCGCTCCGCCAAGGGCGCTGGGGACGAGCAGGGCGCCCGGCCGCTGGCCGACGAACGGCCGCAGCAGGTGGGGCACGACCAGGCCGACGAAGCTCACCACTCCGGTCACCGCTACCGCCGCCCCGCAGGCGAGACCCACGCCGATGGCCAACAGGACCCGCGTGCGGCCCAGGCTGACGCCGAGGGCGCGGGCGCCCGTCTCGCCGAGCGTCAGGGCGTCGAACGCGCGGCCGAGGGAAATGAGCAGGGCGCCGCCCGCCAGGATCGGCCCGGCGCAGAGCTCGACATCGAGGAGCGAGCGGTCGGCCAGCGATCCCATCAGCCAGTCGATGATCTCCTGGGCCGCCCAGGCGTTGGGGGCCAGGTTGAGGGCCAGGGCGACGCCCGCGCTGGCCACGGTGTTGAGGATCACGCCGGCGAGGACGAAGGTCACCATGCCGCCGGAGGTCCCGGCCAGGGCCACCAGGGCGACGACGCCCGCGAGGGCGCCGGCCATGCCGGCGGCGGCCATCACCCAGGGGGCGCTGGCCCCCAGACCGAGATAGAGGGTCATCACCGCCCCGAAGGCGGCCATGGCCGAGACGCCCAGCACGCCCGGGTCGGCGAGGGGGTTGCGGGTGTAGCCTTGCAGGGCCGCGCCCGAGAGCCCGAGCGCCCCGCCCACCAGCACGCCCAGCACGGTGCGGGGGATGCGCAGCTGGAAGATGATCGCCCAGCGGGGATCGGCGGCGCCGGCCGTCCAGGCGCTGAACGGCGCCCACACCTTGCCGGCCATCAGCGAACCGGCGGCCAGCAGGACCAGCAGCGCCGCCAGGGCGCCGATGACGAAGAGGCCGCGGCGCTTCATTGGGGGCCGGCCAGGGCGGCGCCGTCGCGTGCGCGGGCGAGGACGGCGGCGGTCTCGATCAGCACCGGCCCGCCGCAGTAGAGCAGGCGCTCGGGGAAGGCGACACGCCACATGTGGGCCGAAACGCTCTTCAACGCCGGGTGACTGCCCACCCGGTCGGCCCAGGTGGGGGCGCCCGGCGCGGGCTGCCCCGCCAGCAGGAGCTGCGGCGGATCGGCCAGCAGGCGCTCGAGCGGCACGTTGCCCCAGCGCGTGACCCCGTACCGGCCGGCGGCGTTGACCAGGCCCGCCCGGCTGAGCATCTCGTCCATCAAGGTGCCTTGGCCGGCGGCGAGACCGTTGGGCTGGAAGACCAGGGCGGTGAGGCGCCGCTGGCCCGCCGGTGGGGCGGCCGCGGCGACGGCGGCCTCGATGGCGCGGGCCAGGGCCTCGCCACGCTCGGGGTGACCGACCACGGCGGCCAGGCGGCGCACCTGGGCCAGGCTGCCGGCCAGCGTGTCGGGCACGTCGAAGCGCTCGCTGCGCACCCCCATCCGTTCCAGCGCGCCCTGGGTGGCCCGGTCGGCGTGGACGGAGCCCAGCACCAGGTCCGGCCGCAGGGCGGCCACCTCTTCCGCCGTCCCGTAGGTGAAGGGCAGCGTGCGGGCGATGTCCGGGATGCTGGAGCCGTCCGGATCGCGCGAATAGTGGCTGAGAGCCGCGATCTGCCCCCGGTCGGCGACCCGCACCAGGATGGCGTCCAGGCACGGGTTCAGGGACACCACCCGGGGCAGGCGGGCAGCGGCCCCGGCCAGGCTTGGGGCGGCCAGGGGCAGGGCGGCGGCCAGCGCTGCGCGGCGGGTGATCATCCTTCTCCTCCCCCATGGGGGAGGAGAAGGGCGGAGGAGACGCAAGGCCGCGTCACGTCAGAACCGCGCCCTGACGCCCGCAAAGGCGCCGCGGCCGTTGGAGCCGTACTGGAAGGCGGTCTCATAGTGCTCGTCGAAGAGGTTCTCGATGCGCCCATAGACCTCGATCCTGTCGGTCAGCGGATAGGAGGCCCGCAGGTCCACCAGCGTATAGCCGTGCAGGGCGACGGTGTTCGAGGCCGTGTCGAAGCTGCGGCTGGCGTAGCGCACCGCCACCGCCGTGGTCAGGCCGATCGGCCAGGCGTAGCTCACGGTGGCGTTGACCACGTGACGGGGCCGGCGGGCCAGGTCCTTGCCGAAATCGGCGCCCGGCGAGCGGTTCTCCGTCGCGGTGTAGGTGTAGTTCCCGCTGACCGTCAGGGCGGGGGAGAGGGCGGCCGAGCCTTCCAGCTCCACCCCCTGGGCGAGGGCGCGGTTGACGTTCTGGTAGACGCCGCCGAAGGCGTTGCAGAACGGGTCGGCGCAGGCGACGAAGTCGATCAGGTGGTCGCTGGCGAGGCGGAACCAGGTGGCGCCCAGCAGCACCTTGCCGCCCAGCAGCCGCTGCTCGACGCCGGCGTCGAGGCTCTGCGACGTCTCCGGCTCGAGGCCCAGGTTCCCGGCGATGCTGTAGAGCTGGTAGAGCGACGGCGCCTTGAAACCCTGGCTCCAGCTCGCCCGGAACAGGGTCGCCCCGCCGTTCGGGGTCCAGGCGCCCGACACCTGGCCGGTGGTGTGGCCGCCGAAGCGGCTGTGACGGTCGTAGCGGACCCCGCCAGTCAGGGTCAGGCCCTTGAGCACCTCGCCCTGGACCTGGCCATAGCCGCTGTCGATGTCGAAGGCCGCGCGCAC
>JAFEEA010000099.1 GCA_018241335.1 Pseudomonadota bacterium | reverse complement strand
GCCGAGATGCACGACGGGGTGTGGATCCGCTCGATGTACTTCCGCGACCCCAACGGCATCCACATGGAGCTGGCGGCCCTGACCCGCGCCTTCCGGCCGGACGACCTGGCCCACGATCCGGTCGACGCGCAGGGCCGGCACGTCAAGGCGGGCAGCCTCGCCCCCGCCTGAACGGGCTCGGGTTCCGCCGCCTAGGCCATCTCCGGCGCCGCCTCGAAGGTGACCGCCGGGGAGCGGTGCAGGGTCAGTCGGACGTTGAGGCCGTCGGGGTTGTAGTCGAGGCGTGCGGCGCCGTCGCGACCGCCGGCGCCGGCGCGCAGGATGCGCGAGCCGAAGCCCTGGCGTCGCGGCGGCTTGACCGCGGGCCCGCCGCGCTCGGTCCAGCGGATCTCGACGCGCTCGCCCACGATCGTCCAGGCCAGGGTGACCTCGCCGCCCGTCCGTGAGTGGGCGCCGTGCTTGGCGGCGTTGGTGGCCAGCTCGTTGAAGATGATGGCCAAGGTCATGGCGCGCTCGGGCAGCACCAGCACCGGCGTCGAGGGGCCTTGCAGGCGCACGGGGCCGGCGGCGGCCTCCAGGCTGCGTTCCATGATCTGGCGAAGGTCGGTGGCGCGCCAGGCGTTGGCGTTCAGGAGGTCATGCGCCCGGCTCAGGGCCAGGACGCGCGCCTGGAAGGCGTCGCGGAACTCGGCGGGGTCCGGCGTCCATTGCAGGGTCTGGTTGGCGATAGCCTGGACGGCGGCCAGGTTGTTCTTGACCCGGTGGTTCAGTTCGGCGGTCAGGAAGGCCTGGCGCTCGCGGGCGGCGACCTCGGCGGCGATGTCGCGCACCGTGCCGATGGCCTGAACAGGCACGCCTTCCTTGAAGAGGATGCGCCCGGTGCTCTCGATCCAGCGGTCGGCGCCATTGTCGGACCGCATGCGGTGCTCGACCCGGTAATAGCCGTCGTTCTCGCCGGCCTCGGCGGCGTCCTGGGCCGCCTGCACGGCGTCGCGGTCGTCGGGGTGAACGCGCGCCATGAAGGCTTCCAGGCTCATCGGGTCGCCGATGGCGCCGGTCAGGTCGACGCTGCGGGCGTCCCACGACAGCCGGTCGTTGACGATGTCGTATTCCCAGATGCCCATGGCCGCCGCTTCCAGGGCGGCCTCGACGCGGGCCTGCTGACGCTGGGCCTCGATCTCGGCGGAGCGTCGGGCGCTCATGTCGATGGAGACGAAGGCCGCGCGCAGGGCGCCGTCCGGCCCGGGCGGGGCGGCGGTCAGCCAGACCACGTAGTTGCGCTTCTGCCCGCCCACCAGCCTGGTGGCCGTCGCCTGGCTGGGTCCCTCGGTCTGGCAGCGGCGGATGCCGTCGATGTTGGTGACGATGGCCGCTTCGCTGACCGCCAGCTCGCGGCCGGTGCGGCCGATCACCTGTTCGGGCGGCACGCCGAAACGCTCGGCGATGTTGGCGTTGGCGCTGACATAGCGGAAGTCGTCGCCCGCGATCTCGAGCACGCCGGTGACCAGACCGGCCGTGTCGATCAGCTGGGCGAACGTGGCAAGATTTTCGGCCAGCCAGGCGGCAGGGTCGCTCGTGGTGGTCATCCGTCCCGTCCGGGGAAAAACGCGGCGGAGAATACGCCCGAGGTTGGCGGCGAACGCCACCGCGAAACGTCGCATGCACTCAGGTTGAGCCTATTCCCCGGCGGGTTGACCGCTGCGACCGGCGCGGCGAAAGCTCCCGGGCCATGTGCAACAAGTTCGGATTCAACGCTCCGCTTCACCGGCTGATCGAGCTCTTCGCCGCCCTCGATATCGATTTCGAGAGCGCCGGCCTGCCCAATTTTCCCGACCTGGAGGAGATCAAGCCTACGGACCTGGCCCCGGTCGTCCGCCGCGAGGGCGAGGAGCGGGTGCGCCTGGACCAGATGCGTTGGGGCTTTCCGCCGGGGCGGCCCAAGGCCGGGCCGGTGATCAACTACCGCTCGGAAGGCCGGAGCTTCACCACCGGGCGATGCCTGGTCCCGGCCACCCACTTCTTCGAGTTCACCGGCGCCAAGTATCCCAAGACGGCCTGGCGGTTCACGCCCGCGGATGGGGACCTGTTCGCCATGGCCGGGCTGTGGCGCGCCGGCGACGACGGCCAGGCGCGCTTCACCCTGCTGACCATCGATGCGGGGCCCGATGTCGCCCCCTATCACGATCGCCAGATCGTGCCCCTCGGGCCGGCTGGCTGGAAAGGCTGGCTGGACCCGACGACGGACGGCCAGGCGTTCCTCAAGCCGGGGCCGGAAGGGTCGCTGAAGGTGGCGCAGGCGTCCAAGGGTCCGCCGCTGTCGGCCCAGACCGGCCGCCTGTTCTAGGCCGTGCGCGAAGGCTAGCCCCGCTTCCAGAACACGCCCTTGCGGGCGACGCAGCGCGCGGGAAGGTCCTTTTCGCCCGCGGCGACATAGCCGAGGCCGGTCATCAACTCGGCCACCAGGCGCTGGGCGGTGGGGGCGGCGGCGGCGTTCTGGCGATACTCCTCGCCGATCTGGTCGTGCAGCAGGCCGTCGACCCCGGCCATGGCGGGCAGGCCGTCCAGGGTGCTCTCCAGCGCCGCCGAGCGGGCGGCGGGCGAAGACACCACCTCGCGCAGGCGGGCCATCAGGGGATCGTCGTCGCCCAGCGGTTCCGGCTCGGCGTAGGGCAGGCCCAGAAGCTCGATCGCCCGCGCCAGGTGGTTGCCCTCGGCCGAGTGCAGGCCCTTGGCCCGCTTCCAGACGGCATGCCGCTCGTTCTGGGTGCGCTCGCGCAGCTTGGTGCGGGTCCAGCCGCCGATGAAGATCTCTTCGTTCATGGGCCCCGATTAAGGCGCCGGCGGGCGGTTTCTCAAGGGGCTTCGTCCCGAAGGCTGGGCATGCGGCGACTTGCCCGCGATCCCGCTGGGCCTCTAGGGTAAGGCCATGGCCACTTTCCAATCGGGCGGGTTCAACCTCGCCTACGACGACATAAGGCCGGCGGGAGGGGAACAGGGGACCGTGCTTTTGGTGCACGGCTTCGCCACCAGCCGGGCCGAGAACTGGCGGCGCCTGGGCTGGCTCAGCGCCTTCGAGCGCAAGGGCTGGCGCGCCATCGCCTTCGACCACCGCGGCCACGGCGAGAGCGACAAGCCGCACGACGCGGCGGCCTATGGGCGCGAGGCCATGGTCGGCGACATCTTCGCCCTGATGGATCACCTGGGCCTGGGGCGCGTGGACCTGATGGGCTATTCCATGGGCGCGCACCTGTCGCTGCGGGCGGCCCTCAACGAGCCGTCGCGGATCGGCAAGCTGGTGCTGGGCGGGGTGGGCGGCAAGATGCTGCCCGGCCGGCGCGAGGCGCCGAAGGCCGGGGCGATGACGATGGCGCAGGCCATGCTGGCCCCCAGCGCCGAGGCGATCACCGACAAGACCTTGAAGGGGTTTCGCCTGTTCGCCGAGCAGCAGGGCGAGGACCTGGCGGCCCTGGCCGCCTGCAGCCAGGGGCGGGGCGAGGGCGTCAGCGAGGCCGAGCTGTTCGGCCTGGCGCCGCCGACCCTGGTGGTCGCCGGCGCCTACGATGAGATGGCCGGTGATCCCCAGGACCTGGCCGACGCCATTCCGGGGGCCACGGCGGTGACGTTGCCCGGCTGCGATCACTTCAACGCCATCCCGCACGCTCTCTTCAAGGCGGCGGTGTTCGACTTCCTGGAAGGCTACGAGGAAGACGATTTCCCGCCGTTCGAGTGATCCGCCTCCCCGTGAAGGGGAGGGGGCCTAGGCCAGGTTGTAGGCGCCGCCCTTTTCGATCGAGGCCTTGAAGGCGGGGCGGTCGTGCAGGCGTTCGACCCAGGCCCTGATGTTGGGCATCGTCTCCAGCCGGCCGAAGGCGCGGCCCACCTCGCCGGCGAAGCTCAGCTGGACATCGGCGGCGGTGAAGTCGCCCAGGATGTAGTCCTTGCCGGCCAGGGCCTTGTCCACATAGCCCAGGTGGCGGTCGATCTCGCTGTCCACCCGCGGCTTCAGGGGCGCGGCGGCGTCGCCCAGGCGCATGATGTAGAGGTTGATCATCAGCGGCAGCATGGCCGAGCCCTCGGCGTAGTGCAGCCACTCCAGATAGGCCTCGTGGTCCCATGTCCCGGGCTTGGGGGCCAGCCGCCCGCCGCCGTGCTTGCGCACGATGTAGTCCACGACCGCGCCGGACTCGGCGATGACGTGGCCGTCGTCCTCGATCACCGGCGACTTGCCCAGCGGATGCACGGCCTCGAGTTCGGGCGGCGCGAGGTTGGTGGTCAGGTCGCGCTGGTAGGCCTTGATCTGGTAGGGCGCGCCCAGCTCCTCCAGGAGCCAGAGGATGCGTTGCGAGCGGGAATTGTTCAGGTGATGGACGACGAGCATTGGTTCCTCCGGGGCGTGGCCACGACCTTGTCGCCGCTTCCGCGCCGGGAGGAAAGGATTCAATTGCGCGCAATTGAAAAAATCTGCGCGAGGAGCCGCCGCGGCGGCCTGGGTCAGGTCTGAGGCCGGAGGCCTTCGAAGACCATGCCGATCTGCTGGTCCATCACCTGGGTCAGGCGCTCGGCGTCCGCGTTCTCGGCCGGGGCGAGGCGGTAGTTCCAGGCATAGAGGCCCAGCAGCAGGTCGATGACGGCGGGGATGTCGATGTCGGGCCGCAGGTCGCCGCGTTCGACGCCCTCCTTGAGCCACTGGGCCATCAGGTCGCGAAAGACCTGGTTGGCGCCGAAGGGCCGGGCCGTCGGCTCCATGTCCCAGCGGTAGGCCACGGCGATGTGGGCCAGGAACAGCTTCACCCGCCGGGTCTCGAAGGCGTAGAGCACCGCGAACAGCGAACGGCAGCGGTCGGCCGTGGAGCCCCGCATCAGCGGGATGAACCGGCCGGCCTCCTCATAGAGGGCCTCCAGACGGTCCTGCATGACCTGGTTCAGGATGTCGGCCTTGGAGGTGAAGGTGGTGAAGACGCTGCCGACCGACACGCCCGCGCGATTGGCGATGGCGCGGACCGTGGCGTCCTCGAAGCCGATTTCATTGAACAGGTCGCTCGCCGCGTCCAGGACGCGCCGCCGGGTCGCCAGTTTCTGCGCCTCGCGTACGCCCAAGACCGCCATGCCCCTCGCTCACCGCGGCTTTGAGCCGGCCGTCGGCGGTAGATCTAGCCGGCGCGGGCGCCGGCCAGGATCACTTGGATCTGCTTGCCCAGTTGCGCGCGCAGTTCGCTCAATCCCCACCCCTCGAACGCGGCGTGGCGGAAGTTTGCAAGGTAGCAATCCCAGAGCATCTGGGAAATCAGGCCGACGTCGGTGTCCCGCGACAGTTCGCCACGTTCGATTGAGGAGGTCAGGACCTCGGCGATCAGCTCCGTGATCGGCCGGCGGTTCAGGCGGCCACGCACCTGGGCGCCCAGGTCCGGGGACCAGGAGACGCTCATCGTCGCCTGCAGCAGGGGCAGGTCGGCCAGGGTGAAGCGGTAGCCGGCGTCGAACATCGCCTTCAGCGCTTCCTCGGCGTTCGCGCCAACGGCCTCGGCGCGCATCGCCTCGAAGAGGCTCTCGCGATCGGCGCCGATGATCTCGTTGAAGAGGTCGGACTTGTCGGTGAAGCTGGCGAAGACCGCGCCGGTGGACATGCCGGCCGCGGAGGCGATGTCGCGGATGGTGGCGCCCTCATAGCCCTTCTCGGTGAAGAGCGACTTGGCGGAGGCCAGGATCTTCTCGCGGGTGCGCTGTTTGGCCAGGGCGCGCTGCGTGGGGCGGCGGACGTTGGCGATACCGGTCAGCGACCGAAGCGGAAGATGATTCATTGAGCAGCCTCCAGGCGGGCAAGGGCGGCGACGGCGCGCAGTTCGAATTCGCCGCAGTATTCTTCGACGACCGACTTCAGGAGATCGGCGTAGCGGTTCGCGAGCATCCGGCTGTCGCGGGCGGCGTCGCGTAGGTCGGCCACCAGCTGGCGCATCTCGGAGAGCGCCGCTTCGTGGTCAATGACATCGGTTTCCGGCTCAAGAGGCCGGATGGACGCGGTCATTCTGAATCCTTGGTTCGCAATTCGACTTCACCGCGGCGCGTCCAGGCGAAGACTTTGGGTGAGCGTGTTCAACGAAAACCGTTCCGCGATACGGCTGTCATGTGCGTTTACACGCTGTTTGCCGGACGTGCACCGCATATTGACGCCGCAGCGCCAAAATGACGCACATTTGAGCGGCGCCTCGGGCGACCGCTCCGCGAATCGGCAATTTTCGGCTCTCGCGTTCGTTGAGCGCGCTCACTTAACTTGGGTTAATGATTCTCCGTCTGTCCTGTGGCGGGGAACGGTCATGCGGCGTACTCTGACGGCATGGACATCTTCGACATCCTTTTGCCGGTCGCCCTGGTCGCCGTCACCCTGACGCTGGCGGTCGGCATCTTCGCCCTGTTCAAGGGCGGCGACTTCGGCCGTTCCTATTCCAACAAGCTGATGCGCCTGCGCGTGGTGCTGCAGTTCTGCGCGATCATGGTGATCGTCGCGGCGTGGTGGTGGCGCTCGCACGTCCACGGTTAGTCCGTATAGAGGCGCCCCTGGCAGGATGACGTCGGCATGGTGACGCTCAATCGCATCTATACCCGCACCGGCGACGGCGGCTTGACGCGGCTCGCGTCGGGCTCGCCGGTCAGCAAGGCCAGCGCGCGGGTCGGCGCCTACGGTGACGTCGACGAGACCAACGCGGCGATCGGCCTGGCGCGCCTGCACACGGCCGGAGACGCGCCGCTGGATCCGATCCTGGCGCGGATCCAGAACGATCTCTTCGACCTGGGCGCGGACCTCGCCACGCCGGCCCGCGCGGCGGGCGCGCCCGAACCCCTGCGCATCGTCGCCTCGCAGGTGGACCGGCTGGAGCGCGAGATCGACGCCCTCAACGCCGAGCTGGCGTCCCTGACCTCGTTCGTCCTGCCAGGCGGCGCGCCGGCGGCGGCCGCGCTGCACATGGCCAGGACTATCTGCCGGCGGGCTGAACGAAGCGCCGTGGCCCTGGCGGCCGGCGAGACGGTGAACCCCGAGGCGGTGCGCTATCTCAACCGGCTGTCGGACCTGCTGTTCGTCGCCGCCCGCCACGCCAACGGCAAGGGCGCCGGCGACGTGCTGTGGACCCCCGGGGCGACGCGCTAGCCGGATCTAGGGTTTCGCGGGCGCCGCCTTGGCCGCGGGCGAGGCGGCGACCGGCGGCGGCGAGGCCTCATGCGCCTTGGCAGCGGGAACCAGGGTGCGGCCGGTCAGGCGCCAGATCGGTAGGGGCGTCACGCACTGGCGGTCGCGTCCGTCCCACCAGGCGCCGCGCTGCTCGCAGTCCTGCTGCGGCCAGACGAAGAAGACGTGATAGGCCAGCGCCACCAGGCAGGCGACCAGGAATACGCCCATGAACGCGATCGTGGTGCGGTTGATCATCCGGAACATGGGGCGCTTTTCGCAAGGCCGGAGGGCCTTGGCTAGCGTCGTTAGGACGCGCCCGCGCCGTGGTGCTGGAAGGACCTTGCGCGATCGGGCGACTTGCATTGCGCGATGAAGGCGTTATTGCCCCTCTCCGCGTCTATTTCGCGCGCGCGGCGCGCCGGGTGAACCCCACCCGATGGGTCGCGACATTGTCCATTCCAGCCCGCCGCGGGCGCCCGGACTCCGGGCCCGCCGGGCGATCCAGCGAAGGCGGTGAAGCCGATGAAGGTCCTGGTTCCGGTCAAGCGCGTGCTTGACTACAACGTCAAGCCGAGGGTGAAGCCCGATCAGTCGGGCATGGATCTCGCCAATCTGAAGATGGCGATGAACCCCTTCTGCGAGATCGCCGTGGAAGAGGCCGTGCGGCTGAAGGAGAAGGGCGTGGCCACCGAGGTCGTCGCCGTCTCCATCGGCCCGCAGCAGGCCCAGGAAACCATCCGCACCGCGCTGGCCATGGGCGCCGACCGCGGCATCCTGGTTCAGACCGACGCCGACGTCGAACCCCTGGAAGTGGCCAAGCTGCTGAAGGCGGTGGTCGAGGCCGAGCAGCCCAAGCTGGTGGTCATGGGCAAGCAGGCCATCGACGGCGACAACAACGCTGTCGGCCAGATGCTGAGCGCCCTGCTCGACTGGCCCCAGGCGACCTTCGCCTCCAAGATCGAAGTCGCCGGCGAGACCGTGAAGGTCACGCGCGAAGTCGACGGCGGCCTGCAGACCCTCGAGCTGGACCTGCCGGCCGTGATCACCGCGGACCTGCGCCTCAACGAGCCGCGCTATGCGTCTCTGCCGAACATCATGAAGGCCAAGAAGAAGCCGATCGACGTGAAGTCCACCGGCGACTACGGCGTCGACACGGCCGGCCGCCTGAAGGTGCTGAAGGTTTCCGAACCGCCCAAGCGCACCGCCGGGGTGAAGGTCGAAAACGCCGCCGAACTCGTCAACAAGCTCAAGACCGAAGCGGGGGTGCTCTAATGGCCGTTCTCGTCGTCGCCGATCACGACAATGCGTCGCTGAAGGACAACACCCACAAGACCGTGACCGCCGCCAAGGCCATCTCCGGGGACGTCGACGTCCTGGTGGCCGGCCAGGGCGTCTCGGGCGTCGCCGCCGAAGCCGCCAAGATCGAAGGCGTGCGCAAGGTGCTGGTGGCCGAGAGCGACCAGCTGGGCAAGTCCATCGCCGAGGCGGAAGCCGCCACGGTCCTGGGCCTGATGGGGAACTATGACGCGGTGCTGGTGCCGGCCACCTCGGCGGGCAAGAACTTCGCCCCCCGCGTGGCGGCCAAGCTCGACAGCGCCCCGATCTCGGAAATCGTCGACGTGGTCGACGCCAACACCTTCGTGCGCCCGATCTACGCCGGCAACGCGCTGGAGACGGTGCAGTCGTCCGACGCCAAGAAGGTCATCACCGTGCGCGCCACCGCCTTCAAGGCGGCCGGCGAAGGCGGCTCGGCGGCCATCGAGAAGGTCGACGCCGGCGCCGGCGCGCCCAAGACGCGCTTCGTCTCCGAAGAGATCGTCAAGTCGACCCGCCCGGAACTGGCGGCGGCCAAGATCGTCGTCTCCGGCGGCCGCGCCATGGGTTCGGCCGAAGAGTTCCAGCGGGTGATCGAGCCCCTGGCCGACAAGCTGGGCGCCGCCGTCGGCGCCAGCCGCGCGGCCGTGGACGCCGGCTACGCCCCCAACGACTACCAGGTCGGCCAGACCGGCAAGGTCGTCGCGCCGCAGCTGTACGTCGCCGTGGGCATCTCCGGCGCCATCCAGCACCTGGCCGGCATGAAGGACTCCAAGGTCATCGTGGCCATCAACAAGGACGCCGACGCGCCGATCTTCCAGGTCGCCGACTATGGCCTGGTTGCGGACTACAAGTCCGCCGTGCCGGAGCTGATGGAAGCCCTGACCGCCGCCGGGAAGTAAGCTTCCCGTCCGGCGACGGACACAAGAACGGCCCCTCTCCCAAGCCGGGTGAGGGGCCGTTTTCGTTTTGGGGCGTGGAGCCGCCCTACTTGGCGTGGCGACGGGTCCTGGCCGGCGCCTGCGGGGCCGCCGTGGCGGCCGGCGCGGGGCTGGCGGCGGGCGTGGCCGCTGTGGGTGGCGCGTCGTTCTGGATGATCCGGCCCGAGCCTGAGATGTCGCTGCGCAGGGAGGCCGGGCGGCCGTTCAGGGTGACTTCGCCCGAGCCGGAGATGTCCACCTCCGTCGCGCCCTTGGGGGCCAGGATCGCCGAGCCCGAGCCGGAGATGTCGACCCGGGCGTCCTGGGCGGCGAGCTGGCCGAGGTCGGCGTCCCCGCGGCCCGACAGGCTGAGGTCGACCTTGCGGGCCTTGCCCTGGACCTTGGCGGCGGCGTGGCCGTCCATGTCGATCTCCAGGCTGTCCTGGTCGAAGTTCTCGATGGTCAGGTTGCTGTCGCCGTCCAGCTCGAAGCGGTCGACGTTGGGAGCCGTCAGGGTGATCTGCAGGCGCGGGCCGTGGTTCGGGCCGTCGTAGTCCACGTCGCCGCCGGAGACGCTGAGGGCGTCCACCGCGCCGGCGGGGCCGGTGACGGTCAGCTTGGCAGGGCCGGCGGCCTGGACGTAGCGGACGTCGGCGGGGGCGTCGATATCGAGGCTGGTCGAGCCGTCCCAGGTCAGGTCCTTCGTCGTCGTCGGGCCGCCGTAGTCGCCGCGGCCGTGATGGCCATCGACGTCCACGTGGACCCCGTGCGGAAACGACCATCCGTGCTGCATCAGCCCGCTGCCGCCGATGGCCATGGCGATCGACAGGCACAGGACGCAGACCCCGAGTCCGGCGGCCGTGGTGAGAACGAGTACGCGGATCATGGCATGCCCCTTGGCGTGTCTGTTGTGGTCAGACTTGAGGATCGATCGCCGGCTTCAGCAGCCGGTAGTGCAGGCGTCCGTACCAGACGAGCAGGTTGACCAGGCCGATGCAGACCAGGGTCAGGGACGCGCCCGCGGCCACGCCGCCGCCCAGCAGCCCCAGTCCGGCGAAGATCGCCGCCGCCGGCCCGCCGGGGAAGCCCAGGAACGGTCCGGCGACCATCACTCCCGCCCCGCCGATGGTTCCGGCCACCGCGATGGCCAGCCAGCCGAGCAGCACGCCCAGGACCCACATCAGGATCGGCAGCAGGATGATCAGGTCGATGGCGCCCAGGCCCAGGACCGCGAACACCGCCTGGGCGGCCGCCGACGGGTTGCGCTGTTCCTCCCAGCGCTGCAGGCCGGCTTCGGCGCGCAGCTCCAGGGCCAGGCGGTCGGGGTCGCCCAGGGCGGCGGCCACGTCCTCCTCCTTGCGCCCGGCCGCGGCGGCCTCGGCGAAATGGGTGTCGTAGTCGGCGACGATGTCGGCGATCTTGGCCGCCGGCAGGCCCCGCAGCCCCGCGCGCAGGCGGGCGATGAACGCGTCGCGCGTCATTGCGCGTCTCCCAGGATGTCGTTGACGGCCTTGGCGAAGGCGCTCCAGGCGGCCTTCTGGCTGGTGAAGCTCTGCTTCCCGGCCTCGGTCAGGCGATAGTATTTGCGCGACGGGCCGGACGGGGACTCGACCAGGTAGGTCTCCACCAGGCCGTCGTCCTGCATGCGCCGCATCAGCGGGTAGATGGTGCCCTCGCCCATGTCGATCCCCTCAGCCAGGCGGCTGGCGATCTCGTAGGCATAGCTGTCGGCCCGCGAGAGCAGGGCCAGGACGCAGAGCTCCAGCACCCCCTTCTTCAGCTGAACTTGGACGGCTTCCACCATGACGCCTCGCCTTGTTTGCAGAGCCTGTGTCTCACAAGGTAGCTGTTATAGCAAGGTAGCTTGCCGTACATGACACCGAATTAATCCAGGGTCGCCGGAGGGCCGTCACGCTGCATCGCAGCAAAAACTTGGCGACGGGCGGCGGCCTCGTGTTAGAAAGCCGTCATAAGAACGGGCGCGCGGACGGGGACGCGCCCGAATTTGGACGCCCGAGGCGGATTTTATGACGAATATCAAGACGGTCGGCGTGATTGGCGCGGGCCAGATGGGCAGTGGCATCGCGCATGTCTGCGCCCTGGCCGGCTATGACGTGCTGCTGAACGACGCCGCGCCCGACCGGATCACCGAAAGCCTGGCGCTGATCGACAAGAACCTGTCGCGCCAGGTGGCGCGCGGCATCGTCAAGGACGACGACCGGGTGGCGGCCCTGGCCCGCATCCGCCCCGCCAAGGGCCTCGAGGAAATCGGCGCGGCGGATCTCGCCATCGAGGCGGCGACCGAGAACGAAGAGGTCAAGAAGCAGATCTTCCGGGCCCTGCAGCCGCACCTAACCGCCAACACCCTGCTGGCCTCGAACACCTCGTCGATCTCGATCACCCGCCTGGCCTCGGTCACCGACCGGCCCGAGCGGTTCATCGGCCTGCACTTCATGAACCCCGTGCCGCTGATGAAGCTGGTGGAGATCATCCGGGGCATCGCCACCGACGCGGCGACCTACGACACCGCCGTCGACTTCGCCCGCTCCCTGGGCAAGACCACCGCCAACGCCGAGGACTTCCCGGCCTTCATCGTCAACCGCGTGCTGGTGCCGATGATCAACGAGGCGATCTACACCCTGTACGAAGGCGTCGGCACCGTGGACGCCATCGACACCGCCATGAAGCTGGGCGCCAACCACCCGATGGGCCCGCTGGAACTCGGCGACTTCATCGGCCTCGACACCGTGCTGTCGATCATGAACGTGCTCTACGAGGGCTTGGCCGATTCCAAGTACCGGCCCTGTCCGCTGCTGGTGAAGTACGTCGAGGCCGGCTGGCTGGGCCGCAAGGCCAACCGCGGTTTCTACGACTATCGCGGCGAGCACCCGGTCCCCACCCGCTAGGCGCCGCCGCCCGGATGCGGGCAGGACAGGCGTCGCCGGCCTCAGTATCGGACCTGGGCCGACTCGTGCGAAAACATCGCAGGGGGCGAAGGTCGAAGAGATTCGACTTCACCGGTCCCATGTGCCGATAATTTTGCACGAATCGCTTTCTTCGGGTCGCGCATGCGAACTCTGATCCTCCTGTTGCTCGCCGGAGCCTACTGCTGCCTGGCCACGATCGTGGGCCTGGTGCTGTGGCGCGTGGCCGGAGACGGCGGCTCCGGCGTCGCCGGCGGCATCGCCACCCTGGGCCTTTGCTTCGCCTTCCACGGCCTCTTCGCCCGGGTGCTGGAGGTCGGCGGCCTGAAGGCCGAGCTCGCCAATCTGCGCGAGGCGCACCTGATCATGGCCGGCCAGATCGAGAAGATCGACGCGCGCTTCACCGAGACGGTCGAGAGCGTCCACGATGACGCCCTGCGCCGCTCCGAGGAACTTGAAAGCGAAGTGCATCACCTGGAGGACCTGGTGGCGCGCATGGGCCGCCAGCTCGAGGACCGGCTGACGCAGCACGTCGCCCAGGCCCAGATCGCCCAGCCCGCCACCACCCTGGCGGCGCGCCAGTCCAACGCGCTGCTGGAGACGGTGCGCGACGCCCTGGCCAACAATCGCGTCGACCTCTACCTGCAGCCGATCGTGTCGCTGCCGCAGCGCAAGACCGTCTTCTACGAAAGCTATTCGCGCCTGCGCGACGAGACCGGCCGGGTGATGATGCCGGCCGAATACCTGACCGTCGCCGAGCCCGGCGGCCTGGTGACCGCCATCGACAACCTGCTGCTGTTCCGCTGCGTGCAGATCGTGCGGCGCCTGGCCAAGCAGGACCGCAAGGTCGGGATCTTCTGCAACATTTCGCTGGCAAGCCTGGGCGACGAGGACTTCTTCCCGCAGTTCCTGGAGTTCATGACCGCCAACCGCGACCTGGGCGGGGCCCTGATCTTCGAACTGGGCCAGGCGGCCTTCGACCAGCGCGGGCCGGTGGAAGCGCGGCACATGGCCAAGCTGGCCGACCTCGGCTTCAACTTCTCCATCGACAAGGTCTATGACCTGGACCTCGACTTCCAGGACATGACCCGTTCGGACGTCAAGTTCGTCAAGATCGGCGCCGAGATGCTGCTGGACGAACTGCAGGACACCGACGACGGCCAGGTGGTGTTCCGCGACATGCCCGACCTCGCCGCCTCGGACTATTCGGCCCTCGCCCGCCGCTTCGGCATCGAGATCATGGCCGAGAAGGTCGAGAGCGAACGCCAGGTGGTGGACGTGCTGGATCTCGACATCGCCTATGGCCAGGGCCACCTGTTCGGCGAACCGCGCGCCATCCGCGACGCGGTGCTGGCCGAGAGCGCCCCGCCGCCGGAGTTCATCCGCTCGAGCCTGCTGCGCCGGGTGGGATAGGAACTTAAGAGGGCGGAGCCCCTCATCCTCCCACGCCTTCGGCGCGGGCCCCTCCTTCTCCCT
>JAFEEA010000098.1 GCA_018241335.1 Pseudomonadota bacterium | reverse complement strand
TGGGGCCGGACCTGGACAAGATGTGGCCGCTGATCCCGCACGGCCAGTCCGATACCGCCTGCCTGGACAACGCCCTGGAACTGCTGGTGGCCGGGGGCATCCCCATGGCCCAGGCGGTGATGATGCTGATCCCCGAGGCCTGGGCCGGCAACCCGCTGATGGACGCCAAGCGGCGCGCCTTCTACGAGTACCACGCGGCCCTGATGGAGCCCTGGGACGGCCCCGCCGCCATCGCCTTCACCGACGGCCGCCAGATCGGCGCCACCCTCGACCGCAACGGCCTGCGGCCCGCGCGCTTCGTGATCACCGACCAGGACCATGTGATCATGGCCTCCGAAGTCGGCGTGCTGACGGTCCCGGAAGAGCGGATCGTGCGCAAGTGGCGCCTGCAGCCCGGCAAGATGCTGCTCATCGACATGGAGCAGGGCCGGATCATCGACGACGACGAGATCAAGGCCACCCTGGCCGACGCCGAGCCCTACGAGGAATGGCTGCGCCAGACCCAGTTCAAGCTGGAGGACCTGCCCGAGCCGGCGGCGTGGGAGCCGGCCACGGCCAACGATCCCGACGCCCTGCTCGATCGCCAGCAGGCCTTTGGCTACACCCAAGAGGACCTGACCTTCTTCCTGGAGCCCATGGCCGTCACGGCCGACGATCCGATCGGCTCGATGGGCGCCGACACGCCGATCGCCGTGCTCTCCAAGCGGCCCAAGCTGCTCTACGAATATTTCAAGCAGAACTTCGCCCAGGTCACCAACCCGCCGATCGACCCGATCCGCGAGGAGCTGGTGATGAGCCTGGTGTCGATGATCGGCCCCCGGCCCAACCTGCTCGGCCGCCAGGCCGGCACGCACAAGCGCCTGGAAGTCACCCAGCCGGTGCTGACCAACGCCGACCTGGAGAAGATCCGCTCGATCTCCGAACTGCTGGACGGCGCCTTCCGCACCAAGACCCTGGACGCCACCTGGGCGGCCAAGGACGGCGCGGCCGGGCTGGAGCGGGCGCTGGAGAAGCTGTGCCACGCCGCCACCGAGGCGGTGCTGGCCGACAGCAACATCCTGATCCTGTCCGACCGGGCGGTCTCGCCCGAGCGCATCGCGATCCCGGCGGCCCTCGCCACGGCGGCGGTGCACCATCACCTGATCCGCCAGGGCCTGCGCATGCAGACCGGCCTCGTCATCGAGACCGGCGAGGCGCGCGAGGTCCACCACTTCTGCGTCCTGGCCGGCTATGGCGCCGAGGCGGTGAACCCGTACCTCGCCTTCGAGACCCTGGAACAGCTTCGGGTCCGCAACGGCCTGACGCAGACCGCCTACGAGGTGGCCAAGAACTACACCAAGGCCATCGGCAAGGGCGTGCTGAAGGTGATGTCCAAGATGGGCATCTCCACCTACCAGTCCTACTGCGGCGCTCAGATCTTCGACGCCGTCGGCCTCTCGACGGAGTTCGTCGAGCGTTACTTCACCGGCACCGCCACCACGGTTGAGGGGGTCGGCCTGGCCCAGATCGCCGAGGAAAGCGTGCGCCGTCACCGCGACGCCTACGGCGACGCCCCCGTCTATCGCGACATGCTGGACGTGGGCGGCTCCTACGCCTTCCGCCTGCGCGGGGAAGAGCACGCCTGGACGCCGGAGTCGGTGTCCAAGCTGCAGCACGCCGTGCGCGGCAACGTCAGCGCCGACTACAAGGCCTTCGCCCAGACGATCAACGAACAGGCGGCGCGCCTGCTGACCCTGCGCGGCCTGATGCAGTTCAAGCTGGACCAGCCGGCCGTGCCGATCGACGAGGTCGAACCGGCCTCTGAGATCGTCAAGCGCTTCGCCACCGGGGCGATGAGCTTCGGCTCGATCAGCCGCGAGGCCCACACCACGCTCGCCATCGCCATGAACCGCATCGGCGGTCGCTCGAACACGGGCGAGGGCGGCGAGGAGGCGGATCGCTTCAAGCCCCTGCCCAGCGGCGATTCCATGCGCTCTGCGATCAAGCAGGTGGCCTCGGGCCGCTTCGGCGTCACCGCCGAGTACCTGGTCAACGCCGACGACATCCAGATCAAGATGGCCCAGGGCGCCAAGCCCGGCGAGGGCGGCCAGCTGCCCGGGCACAAGGTCGACAAGAACATCGCCCGGGTTCGCCACTCGACGCCCGGCGTCGGCCTGATCAGCCCGCCGCCGCACCACGACATCTATTCGATCGAGGACCTGGCTCAGCTCATCCACGACCTGAAGAACGTCAATCCGCGCGCCCGCATCTCCGTGAAGCTGGTGTCGGAAGTGGGCGTCGGCACCGTGGCCGCGGGGGTGTCCAAGGCCCGCGCCGACCATGTGACCATCTCCGGCTTCGAGGGCGGCACGGGCGCCTCGCCCCTGACCAGCCTGACCCACGCCGGCTCGCCCTGGGAGATCGGCCTGGCCGAGACCCAGCAGACCCTGATCCTGAACGGCCTGCGCGGCCGCATCGCGGTGCAGGTCGACGGCGGCCTGCGCACCGGCCGGGACGTCGCCATCGGCGCCCTCCTGGGCGCGGACGAGTTCGGCTTCGCCACCGCGCCCCTGATCGCGGCGGGCTGCATCATGATGCGCAAGTGCCACCTCAACACCTGCCCGGTGGGGGTGGCGACCCAGGACCCCGTGTTGCGCGCGCGCTTCACCGGCCAGCCCGAGCACGTGATCAACTACTTCTTCTTCGTGGCCGAGGAGCTGCGCGAGATCATGGCCTCGCTCGGCTTCCGCACGGTGGACGAGATGATCGGCCGGGTCGACCGGCTCGACATGCGCCAGGCGGTCGAGCACTGGAAGGCGCGGGGCGTCGACCTGTCGAAGCTGCTCTACAAGGCGCCGGCGGGCGAGGGCGTGGCGGTGCGCAACACCGAGCGCCAGGACCACGGCCTGGACAAGGCGCTGGACAACGACCTTATCGCCGCCGCCATGCCCGCCCTCGAAAAGGGCGAGCCGGTGCGCATCGAGCGCGAGATCCGCAACGTCAACCGCACCGCCGGCGCGATGCTGTCGGGCGAGGTGGCCCGGCGTTATGGCCACGCCGGCCTGCCGGAAGACACCATCTCGATCCACTTCACCGGCACCGGCGGCCAGAGCTTCGGCGCCTTCGCCGAGCGCGGCCTGTCGCTGGAGCTGGTGGGCGATTCCAACGACTACGTGGGCAAGGGCCTCTCGGGCGGCCGCGTGGTCGTTCGCCAGCCACCCCAGGCCAAGCGCGAGCCCACCGAGAACATCATCGTCGGCAACACGGTGCTCTACGGCGCCATCGCCGGCGAGGCCTATTTCGAGGGCGTGGCGGGCGAACGCTTCGCCGTGCGCAACTCCGGCGCCGTGGCGGTGGTCGAGGGCGTGGGCGACCACGGCTGCGAATACATGACCGGCGGCGTGGTCTGCGTGCTGGGCGACACCGGCCGCAACTTCGCGGCCGGCATGAGCGGCGGCATCGCCTACGTCTACGACCCCAAGGGCCGCTTCAAGGCGCTGTGCAACATGGCCATGGTGGATGTCGAGCCGATCGGCCCGACCCTGCCCGTCGACCGCGAGGACGAGGTCCTGAAGCCCAGCCAGAAGTCGATCAGCGTCGAGAACAACGGCATGGGCGACCCCCTGCGGTTCGACGCCGAGCGGCTGCGGATCCTGGTCGAGCGGCACCAGCTCTACACCGGCAGCGCCCGCGCGCGGATGCTGCTGGAGGACTGGGACGCCGCCTTGGCGGCCTTCGTGAAGGTCACGCCCAAGGACTACCGCCGCGCCCTCATGGACCTCGCCGCCGAACGCGCCGCCGCCAAGGCGGTCGCGGCCGAATAGTATTCCTCTGTTTCCGGAGCCTGCCTGATGGGAAAGCCCACCGGCTTCCTCGAGATCGAACGGCGCGACCGCGGCTACGACAAGCCGACGGAACGCCTGAAGCACTTCAAGGAGTTCGTCGTCCCGCTCGCCGATGACGCGCTGAAGGCCCAGGCCTCGCGCTGCATGAACTGCGGGATTCCGTTCTGTCACCAGGGCTGCCCGGTGAACAACCAGATCCCCGACTGGAACGATCTGGTCTACCGCGACCGTTGGCAGACGGCGCTGGGCAACCTGCACTCCACCAACAACTTCCCGGAGTTCACCGGCCGCATCTGTCCCGCCCCGTGCGAGGCCTCCTGCACCCTGAACATCCAGGACACCCCGGTCACCATCAAGTCGATCGAGTGCCAGATCGTCGACCGCGGCTGGCAGGAAGGCTGGATCACGCCGCAGCCGGCCGCCCAGCCCACCGGCCGCCGGGTCGCGGTGGTCGGGTCCGGCCCCTCGGGCCTGGCCTGCGCCCAGCAGCTGGCCCGCGCCGGCCATGCCGTGACGGTGTTCGAGAAGAACGACCGCATCGGCGGCCTGCTGCGCTACGGCATCCCCGACTTCAAGATGGAGAAGCACCACATCGACCGCCGCGTCGAGCAGATGCAGGCCGAGGGCGTGACCTTCCGGCCGGGCGTCGAGGTCGGGGCCCAGGTGTCGGTGGAATGGCTGCTGGGCGGCTATGACGCGCTGGTCATGGCCGGCGGGGCCGAATGGCCGCGCGACCTGGCGATCCCCGAGCGCCACCTGTCGGGCATCCACTACGCCATGGATTTCCTGACCCAGCAGAACAAGCGCAACGCCGGCGACGGCGAGGAGGTCGCCGCGCCGAACGGAACGATCAGCGCCGCGGGCAAGCACGTGGTGGTCATCGGCGGCGGCGACACCGGCTCGGACTGCATCGGCACCTCCAACCGCCAGGGCGCGCTGTCGGTGGTGCAGCTGGAGATCATGCCCGAGCCGCCGGTGCGCGAGAACAAGGCCCTGACCTGGCCGGACTGGCCGCTGAAGCTGCGCACGTCGTCCTCGCAGGAAGAGGGCGTCGAGCGCGATTTCGCCGTCACCACCCGCGGCGCCATCGAGCGCGACGGGGTGATCGAGGGCCTGGTCTGCGCCCGCGTCGACTGGGCGCCGGGCCCGGACGGCCGCATGACCATGACCGAGGTCCCGAACAGCGAGTTCACCCTCAAGGCGGATCTGGTGCTGCTGGCCATGGGCTTCGTCGGCCCGAAGCGGGAGGGTCTGGTCGAGCAGGCCGGCGTCGAGCTGGACCCGCGCGGCAACGTCAAGGCCAACATGGACGACTATCGCACCTCGGCCCCCAAGGTCTTCTCCTGCGGCGACATGCGCCGCGGCCAGTCCCTGGTGGTCTGGGCGATCCGCGAGGGCCGCCAGTGCGCCCGGGCGGTGGATGAATACCTGATGGGCGAAACGCTGCTGCCGCGCTGATCTTCATCCCTCGGTAGTAGCCAGCGCCTGAAATAGCCGCGATGATGCCGGCCGGTATCGCTTCGTCCGCCAGGGTGCGGCGTCGACGACGGCCGGCCTGCGACGGGGGATTTCTTGGCGGCCAGTGCAGATGCGGCGCCCGGCGTGCATGCGCCCAGCGCGGAGGCGATCCGCGCCGCGCACGCGCACCTGCTGAAGGACCGTCGCATCCAGTTCGACTTCGCCAAGGCCGCCAAGCCGCCCGAGGTTCATGAGCCGGAGTGGATGAAGGCCCTGGGCCGGTTCCTCTCGCACGTGGTCGAGTTCCTGATGCCCGCGCTCAAGCTGTTGTTCTGGGGCGGCGTGGCGGTGCTGGCTGGCCTGCTGATCTTCCTGATCGTGCGGGAGTTCACGGGCGTCAGCTTCGCGCGAAAGCGCCGCGCGGTCGCCCGCGCCCAGCCCGCCGACTGGCGGCCCGAGGCCTGGAAGGCCAAGGCCCTGCTGGAGGACGCCGACCGCCTGGCCGAGGAAGGCCGATACGACGAGGCGGTTCACCTGATTCTGTTCCGCAGCATCGACGACATCGAGGGCCGCCGCCCGCGCCTGGTGCGCCCGGCCCTGACCAGTCGCGACATCGCGGCCCTGGACGGCCTGCCCGGCGCCGCGCGTGACGCCTTCGGCCATATCGCCCGGGTGGTCGAGGCCAGCTTCTTCGGCGGGCGGCCGGTCGACCGCGCCGCCTTCGCCGACTGCCGGCGGGCCTATGAAGCCTTCGCCTTTCCCGAGGTGTGGGCATGACCGCCGAGCCGTCGCCCGGCGTCGCCGCCCGCGTCTTCAATCCGGTCACCGCCATCTGGCTGGTGCTGGTGGGGGTGTTCGCCTTTTCGGCGCTGATCGTGCTGTCCACCTATGCGCCGGACCTGCGCAGCGGCGACGACGGCGACAACCACGCCCTCTCGCATTCGGCGATCGGTTTCGCCGGCGCGGTGGAGCTGCTCAAGGACGCGGGCCAGCCTGTCACCATCAGCCACGCCAAGATCAGCCCCGGCCATACCGAAGGCCTGCTGATCGCCACCCCCGGCCCGATGCTTGATCCGAAGGCGATCAAGGACCTGGGCTTCGGCGGGCCGGTGCTGGTGGTGCTGCCCAAGTGGACCGGCTTCCCCAATCTCCAGCACCGGGGCTGGATCGGCGAAGCCCAGCCCATCGACCTGAAGCTGCTGCCCAAGGACAGCTTCCTGGCCACGATGAACCTGGCCCGCCGGCCGGGCGTCGTCGCTCCCCGCCTGCAGGCCAGGAGCGCGCCCTTCGATCTCGGCGACGCCTTCGCGGCCGGGCCGGTGGAACAGCTGCAATCGATCCAGTCGGCAAGCCTGATCCCCATCCTCACCGACGACACCGGCGCCGTCCTGCTGGCGCGCGATCCCAAGGCCTATGTCTTCTATCTGTCGGACCCCGATCTGCTGGACAACCATGGCCTGAAGTCCGTGGACACCGCCCTGGCGGCGGCCCGCATCCTTTCGGCGCTCAAGGCCGGCGAGGGGCCGGTGATCTTCGACGTCACCCTGAACGGCTTCGCCCGCTCGCGCAGCGTCATGCGCCTGCTGTTCGACCCGCCCTTCCTGGCGGTGACCCTGTGCCTGTTCTTCGCGGGCGGCCTGGCCGGATTCCAGGCGGCCTGCCGGTTCGGCGCCACCCGCCGCGCCGGCCGCGTCTTCGCGCTCGGCAAGGAAGCCCTGGCCGACAACACCGCCGCCCTGATCCGGCTCACCGGCCGCGAGCACCGCATGGGCGGGCGCTACGCGGACCTGACCCGCGCCCTGGCCGCCAAGGCCGTGGGCGTCCCGCGCGACCTGACGGGCGACGCCTTGACCGGCTTCCTCGACCGCATGGGCGCCCAGCGCGGCGCGCCGGAAACCCTGGGCGAGCTGACGGCTCTGATCGCCGCCGCGCCCGACAAGGAACGCACCCTGGCCGCAGCCAGGCGACTCTATCGCTGGAGACTGGAGATGACGCGTGAACGTCAATGAAGTGAAGGCCCTGGCCGACGCCATGCGCGCCGAGATCGCCAAGGGCGTCGTGGGCCAGACCGACACCGTCGACCTGATGCTGACCGCCATGCTGGCCGGCGGCCACATCCTGCTGGAAGGGCCGCCCGGCACCGCCAAGACCTTCCTGGCCCAGTGCTTCGCCCGCACGCTCGGCCTGGAGTTCGGGCGCATCCAGTTCACCCCGGACCTGATGCCCGGCGACATCATCGGCGCCAACCTGTTCAACTTCCAGACCTCGGCCTTCACCCTGACCAAGGGACCGATCTTCTGCGAGCTGCTGCTGGCCGACGAGATCAACCGCACCCCGCCGAAGACGCAGGCGGCCCTGCTGGAGGCGATGCAGGAGCGCAACGTCACCATCGACGGCAAGTCGCACCCCTTGAGCCCCCGCTTCACGGTGGTGGCGACCCAGAATCCGATCGAGCAGCAGGGCACCTATCCCCTGCCGGAGGCCCAGCTCGACCGCTTCCTGTTCAAGCAGACGCTGAAATACCCGTCGCCGGAAGAAGAGCGGGCCATCGTCGCCGCCCATGGGTCGCGCACCGGCAACCCCAGTCCTGAGGCCCTCGGTATTGGCGTCGTTGGCGGGGCCAAGGAGATCGCCGGCGCCATCGAGGCGGTGTCCGCCATCCGCCTGGCGGACCAGATAGTCGGCTATGTGGTGGCCCTGATCCGCGCCACCCGCGAGACGCCGGACCTGGAGACCGGCGCCAGCCCGCGCAGCGGCGCCATGCTGGCCGCCGCCGCCCGCGCCCGCGCCGCGCTCGAGGGCCGCGACTACGTGATCCCCGACGACATCAAGGCCCTGGCCCTGCCGGCCCTGCGCCACCGGGTGATCCCGTCGCCAGCCGCCGAGATCGAGGGCCGCCTGGTCGACGAGACCCTGACCGCCCTCATCGACCGCATCGAAGCGCCGCGGTGAGGCCAGGGCCGGCGTCATGATCTATCCCACCCGCCGCGCGATCGTGCTGATGGCCGCCGGCGCGCCCGTGGCGCTGCTGATCGGCCTGATCTCGCCCGGCTACTGGGTGGTGGCGGGCGGCTGGGTGGCCCTGGTGCTGGGGCTGATCCTGCTGGACGCCTTCATCGGCCCCAGCCGCGCCGGCGCCGAGCTCAGCCTGGAGACGCCCCGCGCCATCGGCGTCGCCGGCCAGGCGCCGATGACCCTGCGCGCAGCCTTCGAGCGGGCCGCCCCGCCCGCGGCCGAATTCGCCGTCGAGACCAACGAGCGGCTGGCCGCCAGCCCCGAGCGCCTGACCGCCCGTTTCGTCGATCGCGAGGCCGAGGTTCCGGCGGTCCTGACCCCCGTCCGCCGCGGCGAAGGCGAGATCCAGACCCTGTGGATGCGCTGGCGCGGCCCTCTGGGCCTGGTGTGGAAGCAGGTGCGCGAGGCGCCGGGGCGCAGGGTCGCCATCATCCCCAACATCCAGGCGGTGAAGGACGAGGCCATCCGCCTCTTTTCCCGCGAGGCCCTGTTCGGCCTGAAGACGCAGCTGGAGACCGGCGACGGCTCCGAATTCCACGCCCTGCGCGAGCTGGTCGGCGGCATGGACCCGCGCACCATCGACTGGAAGCAGTCGGCCCGGCACACCAAGCTGCTGGCCAAGGAGTTCCGCACAGAGCGCAACCACCCGGTGGTCTTCGCCATCGATTGCGGGCGGCTGATGTGCGACCCGCTGCTGGGCGTGCCGCGCATCGACCGGGCGCTGAACGCCGCCCTGCTGCTGGCCTATGTCAGCCTCAAGCTGGGCGACCGCGCCGGAATCTATGGCTTCGACGCCAAGCCCAGGATCTTCTCCGGCGTGCTGTCCGGCGCCGGGGCCTTCCCGATGCTGCAGCGGGTGGCCGCGGGCCTCGACTATTCCAGCGAGGAGACCAACTTCACCCTGGGTCTGACCCAGCTCGCCTCGGCCCTGGAGCGGCGCTCCCTGGTGGTCATTTTCACCGACTTCGCCGACACCACCAGCGCCGAGCTGATGCTCGAGAATGTCGCGCGCCTCATGCGCAAGCACCTGGTTCTCTTCGTTGTGCTGCGCGACGAGGAGCTGGAAGGCATCGCCCGCCGCGAGCCCAAGGAGCCCGACGACATTTCGCGCGCCGTCACCGCGGCGGCCCTGCTGCGCGAGCGCGACCTGGTGACCAGCCGCCTGCGCCGCCTCGGCGCCCACATCGTCGACGCCCCGGCCGATCGCCTGGGCCCGGCCCTGATCAGCGCCTATCTGGACCTGAAGAAGCGGGAGCTGATGTGAAGGACCTGCAACTCAAGAGCCACCGTTTCAGGGCCGAGCGCGAAGGGGATTGGCGCAGGCTGGAGACCTTGCTCGGCAAGGGCGAGCGCGGCCGCGCGCGCAGCCTGACCGACGAGGAGCTGCTGCAGATCCCAGTGCTCTACCGCGCCGCCGCCTCGTCCCTGTCGGTGGCCCGCGCCACCTCGCTGGACGCCAGCCTGATCGCCTACCTGGAGAGCCTGACCACCCGCGGCTACTTCTTCGTCTACGGCCCGCGCACCAAGTTCACCCAAAGGCTCACCAAGTTCTTCCGCCACGACTGGCCCGCCGCCGTCAGCGGCCTCTGGCGTGAGACGGCGATCAGCGCCGCCATCTTCATCATCGCCGCGGCGGCGGCCTACTTCCTCGTGACGCGCGACAACGCCTGGTACGATTCCATGGTCGGCGGCATGGCTCAGGGGCGCGACTTCGCCGCCTCCACCGCCAGCCTGAAGAAGGTCCTCTACGACAACGACAGCGGCCATTTCCTGGGCGGCTTCGCGGTCTTTCTGTTCACCCACAACGCCCAGGTCTCGATCCTGTGCTTCGCGCTGGGCTTCGCGTTCGGCGTGCCGACGGCCCTGTTCATGGCCGAGCAGGGGCTGGTGCTTGGCGCCATGATCGCGCTCTACGCCTCGAGGGGTCTGGGCTGGCAGCTGGGCGGCTGGCTGATGATCCACGGGGCCACCGAGCTCTTCGCCTGCATCCTCGCAGGGGCGGCGGGCTTTCGCATCGGCCTGGCCGTGGCCTTCCCCGGCGACAAGACCCGCCTCGACGCCGCCTCGGAGGCCGGCCGCCACGCCGGGGTGGTGATGATCGGGGTGGTGGTGATGCTGATCGTCGCCGGGCTGCTGGAAGGGATCGGGCGCCAGACCATCCTCATCGACTGGGCGCGCTACGCCATCGCCGGCGTCACCCTCACCCTGTGGCTCGGCTTCTTCTACCTCCCGCGCCGGGAGGCCCGATGACCGCCACGTTCAACGCCAAGCCCTCCGCGTCGGCCGGTCGCCGGGGCCTTTTCGGCCGTCGACGACCCAAGCCCGTCTACGTCGATCCGCAGAACCACCTGGTGCGCGAGTTCGTCACCCCCGAGGGCGTCGATCTGCGCCTGCAGCTGGGCTCTGCGGGCGAGCGGGCGGCCGCCTTCGTGCTGGACGGCGTGATCATCACCGTCGGCTTCGTCATCCTCCTGCTGTCGGCCGCGGCGGCCGCCTCGGCCATGGGGTTCAAGGGCCAGGGCGCCGAGTTCGTCGGCGCCATCGAGCTGATGGCCGCCTTCTTCCTGCGCAGCTTCTATTTCATCTTCTTCGAGCTACGGCCGGCGGCGGCCACGCCGGGCAAGATGGCGCTGGGCCTGCGTGTCGCGGCCCGCGACGGCGGGCGCCTGACCAGCGAGGCGATCTTCACCCGCAACGCCTTGCGTGAGATCGAGGTGTTCATGCCGGCCACCTTGCTGCTGCTGGGCTGGCTGATGTCCATGACCGGGGCCGAGGCGGTGGACGGCTGGACGGTGCTGGCCGGTATCGTCTGGACCGGAATCTTCCTGCTCTTCCCGCTGTTCAATCGCGACCGCCTGCGGGTGGGCGACCTGCTGGCCGGCACCTGGGTGGTCAAGGCGCCGCGCCGCACCCTGGCCGTCGACCTGGCCAGCGACGCCTCCGAGCGCCTGGCCCGCTTCGCCTTCACGCCCGATCAGGCCGCCGCCTATGGGGTCAAGGAGCTGCAGGTGCTGGAAGACGTGCTGCGCCGCCGCGACCCGCGCACCCTGGCCGCCGTCGCCCAGCGCATCCGCCGCAAGATCGACTGGACGGCCGGGCCGGGCGAGCACGACGCCGACTTCCTGGCCGCCTACTACGCCGCCCTGCGCGGCCGCCTGGAGAACCGCCTGCTCTTCGGTCACCGCCGCAAGGACAAGTTCGACAAGGCGTGAGACTGGGCGGGAGGCCGGCGGGTCAGTCGAACACGCTGGCCAGGACCTCGGCGCCGACGCCTTCCTTGTTGTTGCGCAGTTCGTAGTAGATCGAAGCGCTGACCAGGGCGCCCAGCAGGGTCGTGAACGCCTGGGTCAGCGGGGTCCCCACCATCGTCGCCACCCGCAGCGCCGCGAGCGGGGAGCCGAAGTTGAAGGCGGCGATCAGGGCGTTCTGGATCGCGCTGAACACCAGGCCCAGAATGAACAGTAGGGCCAGGATCCCGAAGATCGGCCAGCGATCGCCGCGGGTCAGGTCGGCGCTGCGGGACAGTGAGCCGAATACGCCGCGGCCCCGCTCCATCACCACCACAGGCGTCGCCACCTCGTAAGCGACCGCCACCATGATCCCCGGCACGATCAGCAGGATTGCGGCGAGACCGGTGGCCAGGCCGGCCAGGATGGACACGCCGATCAGGGGTAGAAGGCGAGCGAAGGCCGCGCGCAGCGTCGCTCCGAGGTCCGCCTTCTGGCCGTTCCAATCGTTCACCGCGCCGTAGATCACCGAGCTCTGCAGCAGCGCGCCGGCCACCACGTTGACCGGGAGAAAGAGGTAGGTCGTCCAGGCGGCGCCCGCGCCAACGACGGGGTTACCGAGCAGGCTCGTCTGCGCCCAGCCGAGCAGCGCCAGAGGCAATCCCACCAGGAGCAAGGCGCTGACCAGCAGGCTCACCGGGTTGCGTCCCAGCAGCGAGAAGGCTCGGTTCAGCGTCCGCCCGACATCGAGCCGGGTGGGTGCGGGGCGACCTGGGAACATGCGGGCTCCGAATCTAGGGGTGAGCCAACCTTAGCGGGTAGTGGAACAAACGCTACCGTTGCTCACTCGAACACGTCCGCCAGGGTCGAGGCGCCCACGGCGCCTTCCACGGTCGCCAGTTCGCGATAGAGGCGGACCTTGGCGAGCGCTTCGAGGGCGGTGGACAATCCCAGAATCGCGAACAGGGCGATGACGATCCCATCGAGCTCAGTCTCGTTCAGCCGCAGTTCGGCGACGGCGTAGACGAAGCCGATGACCCCGGCCAGCCAGATGGCCAGGTGGACGGCTTGGATGATCGAGATCCGCCAGCGCTGTCCGGTCGTGATCGTCGCGCTGCGTCGCAGGGCGTCGGCGGGACCTAATCCCTCGAGGTGGACGACGGGCAAGGCCACCGACCATCGCGACAACAGCACGACGGAGACAAGGGCGCCGATCGCGAAGGCGGCGGCCACCCCGCCAAATGCCTCGGCGTCCGAGGTGTTGAACGATCGATGCGTGATGGCGTCGAAGATCCCGACGCCTGCGGCGGAAATGAAGGCCAGTATCCCGCCGAACACCGCCATGCCCGCGGCGGTCAGCGCCAGGGACATGAGGTTCAGGACAAGGTCGGCGCCGAACCGTCGCGCCGCGCTCGCGAGGTTGAAGGTCCAGTTCGGACGCGCGGGCTTCAGGTCGGCCGACACCCAGGCCACGAGCAGGGTCTGCATCAGGACGGCAAGGACGAAGATCGTCGCCGCCAGCGCCGAGAGCAGTGCGGGAACGTTCAGGTTTCTCTCACCGTGGGTGACCGCGAGGATGAGCACCCATGGGCCGTCCATCGCCACCGCCGCCATGGGCGCGATCGCCAGGACGCGCCGGGCGGCGTCGGACAGGGCGCCGCCGACGATCCAGCCGATCCTGATCGGCGGCCGCTTCAGTCCCTTGGCCATCGCCCCCTTCTCCGCGCCCCCGTCTCCTGCCGACTAGAAGGGAATCGGCGCGGCGCGCAACCGCGGGTGTCTAGGCCGAGCGGCCCCGGCCCTCGATGGCCCAGATCTCCGCCAGGGTGTCGCCGCGCACGGCGTGATAGGCGTCGTAGAGGTTGACGGTCGGGTCGCAGTGCGGGGCGGCGAAGGTCACCACCTCGCCCAGGGCCGGCGGAGCGACGCCCTTGGGCGGGATCAGGGCGCCATGTTCGTCGCCCATGAACCGGTATTGCGAGCCCTCCGGCGCGCCCGCGTGCACCGGCGGTGGCCCGGCCTCGGTGGCGAAGGCTTTGAAGCCGGCATCCACGGTGACCAGCATCGGATGGTTGGCGCTGATCACCCGCGCGTCCACCAGCAGGCTGGTCTCGAAGGGCTGGCCGCCGTCCCCGGCCAGGTCGCAGTCGACGTACTGCTTGTCCATGAAGATGTAGGAGCCGACCTGCAGCTCGTTGAAGATGCCCAGCTCGGCGTCGATCCGGTGCGTGCCGGTGCCGCCGCCGGTGACATAGCCCGGCTTCAGGCCGTTCTCGGTCAGGAGGGCGATGATCCCCTTCAGATACTCGGTGCGCTCGACGATGGCCTCGCGCCGGGCGGCGTAGTCCTCGATGTGCTGCTGCGAGCCGCAGTAGAACTGCACCCCGGCGTAGGTCAGGCTGGGCGCGGCGTCGATCTG
>JAFEEA010000097.1 GCA_018241335.1 Pseudomonadota bacterium | reverse complement strand
GAGTTTCGTTTCGCGACGGACCCTAGCGGCCCCGAGGCCCGCCGCCAAGCCGTGCCGCGAGGTCATCTTTCGAGCCCAGCGGCCGCATACCGGGTTTTCGATTTCGGTTGCATACCGACTCTTCGAAATGTAGATCGCTAGGGTGGCCCCTTCGCCGCGCCCGGCCATGATTCCGGCCGGGGCCCGCCCATTTCGTTCGCGAGATTTCAGCCGATGACCACCGACGCCCCCGCCGCGACCAAGCCGCCGATCGACAAGAAGGCGCTGCTGGAAAAGTACATCGCCGAACGCGACAAGCGCCTGCGCGCCGACGGCAACGCCCAGTACCTGGAGCTCAAGGGGGTGTTCGGCCACTATCTCGAGGACCCCTACACCCCGTTCAAGGAACGCGCGCCCAAGACCGACCACGTGACCTTCGCCTTCATCGGCGGCGGCTTCGCGGGCCTGGTGACCGGCGCGCGCCTGAAGGAGGCTGGGGTCGACGACGTGCGCATCGTCGAGAAGGGCGGCGACTTCGGCGGCACCTGGTACTGGAACCGCTATCCGGGCGCCCAGTGCGACACCGCCTCGATGATCTACATGCCGCTGCTGGAGGAGACCGGCCACAAGCCGACGGAGAAGTACGCCCACGCCCCGGAAATCCTCGAGCAGTGCCAGCGCATCGGCAAGCAGTACGGCCTCTATGACAACGCCCTCTTCCACACCGAGGTCGAGGACCTGTCGTGGGACGACGCGGCCAAGCGCTGGGTGATCGCCACCAACCGCGGCGACCGCTTCACCGCCAGCTTCATCGGCCTGGGCACCGGCCCGCTGCATGTGCCCAAGCTGCCCGGCATCCCCGGCATCGAGACCTTCAAGGGACACGCGTTCCACACCAGCCGCTGGGACTACGCCTACACCGGCGGCGACCCCAAGGGCGCCCTGATGGACAAGCTGGCCGACAAGCGCGTCGGCATCATCGGCACCGGCGCCACGTCGGTGCAGGCGGTGCCGCACCTGGCCCGGGCCTGCAAGGAGCTCTACGTCTTCCAGCGCACGCCCTCGTCCATCGACGTGCGCGCCAACCAGCCGATCGACGACGACTGGTTCGCCTCCATCGCCACCCCGGGCTGGCAGCAGCGCTGGCTGGAGAACTTCACCCAGAACCAGGCCGGCGGCGGCGCCGACGAGGACCTGGTGCAGGACGGCTGGACCGACCTGTCGCGCCGCATCCGCGAGCGCATCATGCACCTGCCGCCCGAGAAGCGGACGCCGCGCGACATGCTGGCCGCCTATGAGGACAGCGACTTCGAGAAGATGGAGGAGATCCGCGCGCGGGTGGACAACATCGTCAAGGACCACGAGACCGCCCAGGCGCTCAAGGCCTGGTACCGCCAGCTCTGCAAGCGCCCGTGCTTCCACGACCAGTACCTGCAGGCCTTCAACACCCCCGGTACGCACCTCATCGACACCGACGGCAAGGGCGTCGAGCGGATCACCGAGCGCGGCGTCGTGGTGGCCGGCAAGGAGTACGAGCTGGACTGCATCATCTACGCCTCGGGCTTCGAGGTCGGCACCGAGTACAAGCGCCGCGCCGGCTTCGACCTGACCGGCCGCGACGGCCTGAAGTTGTCACAGGCCTGGGGCGAGGGCATGCGCTCCAAGCATGGGGTGCACGTGCACGGCTTCCCCAACGCCTTCTTCGTGCAGCCCACCCAGGGCGCCAACCTGATCTCCAACGTGCCGCACAACCTGACCGAGGCCGGCAAGACCATCGCCCAGATCGTCCGCCACGCCCTCGACGAGGGCGCCAAGGAGGTCGAGGTGACCCGGGAGGCCCAGGACCAGTGGGTCAACCTGCTGCTGACCGGCCCCGGCCGCATGATGGGCGCGCCGGACTGCACCCCCGGCTACTACAACAACGAAGGCCAGGACCCCGGCCCGGCCGCCCGCTACAACGTCGGCTACCCGGCCGGCGCGGCGGCGTACTTCAAGTACATCGACGGCTGGCGGAAGGCCGGGACGTACGAGGGGCTGGAGTTTCGGTAGGGGGACCTGCGGGGCGGGGGCTACGGCCAGCCCGCCCGTCCCGCGTCCACCTCAGCAACCACGATCTTGCCCTTCGACTCGTGCGCCACCTCATGCGGCACGGATGAAGGGGCCGTCAGCATGAACAACGTCCGCCCGTCGGCGCCGCCCAGCATGCAGGCGTAGCAGGGCTGGCCGGTGTCGATGACCTCCAGCACCTGGCCGCCCTCGGCGATGCGGACGCACTGCGGGGCCAGGGGGTTGGCGATCCAGATGGCGCCCTCGGCGTCCAGGCAGATGCCGTCGGGCAGGTAGGGGGTGGTGGAGGCCCAAAGGCGGCGGTTGGTCAGGGCGCCGTCCGGGCCGATGTCGAAGGCGGTCAGGCGCGCGCCCAGGGTCTCGCCGACGATCAGGGTCTTGCCGTCCGGGGTGATCACCGTGCCGTTGGGAAAGCTGAGGTCGTCGGCGGCGGCGACGGCGGTTCCGTCGGGCTGCACCAGGGCCAGGCGCGCGCGGGTGTGGTTGGCGATGACGTCGGGCGCGCCGCGGCTGACCAGGTCGGCGTCGAGGTCGAAGCCGAAGTTGCCGACGTAGGCCCGCCCCCTGGCGTCCACCACCATGTCGTTGCAGTGCCAGGTGGCGATGGCCGAGAGGTCGGCGTGCAGGCGGATGGACCCGTCGGCGGCGGAGCGGCGCATCACCTTGCGCTGCTCCATGGAGACGAACAGCAGGTCGCCGTCCGGCAGCCAGCCCAGGCCCGAGGGCCGGTCGTCCCACTCGAACTCGGTGCGAAGGTCGCCGGCCGTCGAGACCGACTTGACCGCATGGGCGAAGAAGTCGCTGAACCACAGCCGCCCGTCCCGCCAGCGCGGGCCCTCGCCAAAATAGAGCCCCTCGGTCAGCACGCGGGTCGGCCGGGCCATGGTCGTTTCTCCTCTTTCGGCGGACCTTGGCAGAGATGTCGGCGGCGGGGGAGGGGGCGCGGCTCCGGGATGGCTCCGCTTCCCGCCCCCGTTGCTTGCCGCGGGGGGCGCCCCGCGCTAAGCCGCCCGCTTCTTTCGCGACGGAGCCGACCCCATGACCGACAGCAAGGACACGCGCCGTCTCGAGCCCGAGAACCTGATCGAGACTCTGGCGCTGGAGCGCATCGAGGTGAACCTGTTCCGTGGGGTCAGCAAGGACCAGCACGGACGCATTTTCGGCGGGCTGGTCATCGGCCAGGCGCTGATGGCGGCCTACAAGACGGTGGAGAAGGTGCGCTGCCACTCGCTGCACTGCTACTTCCTGCGGCCGGGCGATCCGCGCGTGCCGATCCTCTACGATGTCGACCGGGCCCGCGACGGGCGCAGCTTCACCACCCGGCGGGTGACGGCGATCCAGCACGGCGAGCAGATCTTCAACCTGGCCGCCTCGTTCCAGATCCCCGAGGACGGGGTCGAGCACCAGGACCCGATGCCGGCGGTCAAGACGCCCGACCAGCTGGCCCCCGAGCGCGACCTGCGCAAGACCATGCTGGAGAAGATGCCGGCGGCCATGCGCGAAGCGGCCATGCGCCCGCGCCCGATCGACATGCGCCCGGTGGACCCTGAGGGCTTCATGGGAAACGCCGCCCCCGACCCGGAAATCTCCGGCTCCTCGACCCAGGACGTCTGGATGCGCGCCGTCGCGCCGCTGGGCGACGACGAGATCCTGAACCAGTGCGTCATCGCCTATGCGTCGGACATGAGCTTCCTGTCGACGTCCATGCGCCCGCACGGGATGGGATGGCAGACGCCGGGCCTGCAGTCGGCGAGCCTGGACCACGCCGTGTGGTTCCACCGGCCCAGCCAGTTCAACGCCTGGCACCTGTACCACCAGACCAGCCCCTCGGCGTCGGGCAGCCGCGGCTTCAACCTGGGCCAGATCTACACCGCCGACGGCAAGCTGGTGGCCTCCACGGCGCAGGAAGGCCTGATGCGCTATCGCCCGCCCGCCGAGGCGTGAGGCGCCGGACTGCGCGCGGCCGGGAGTCAGGCTAGCCTTGCGCCGATGAACTATCGCCACGCCTTCCACGCCGGCAATTTCGCCGACCTTCTGAAGCACGCCGTGGTGCTGGACCTGATGGGCCGGCTGACGGCGGCGGCCGGGCCGCTCAGCGTCGTCGACACCCACGCCGGGGCGGGGGCCTATGACCTGACCGGCGCCCTGGCGCGCAAGACCGGCGAGGCCGAGGCGGGGATCGCGCGGCTGATGGCCGATGACGCGGCACCGGCGGTGTTCGCGACCCTGAAGACTGCGGTGGCGAAGATGAACGCCGGCGGCGGGCCGGTGCGCCACTATCCGGGCTCGCCGCTGCTGATCGCGCTGCGCCTGCGGCCGGGCGACCGCTACATCGGCTGCGAAGTCCGGCCCGACGACGGCGCGGACCTGAAGGCGAACCTGAGAGGGCAGGCGGGGGCGGCGGTGCGCCTGGCGGACGGCTGGACGACCGCGGCGGCGGAGGCTCGGGCGGCGGCCAAGGCGGGGCGGCGCCTCTTCGTGCTGATCGACCCGCCCTTCGAGCGCGGCGACGACTATCCGGCCATCGCCGAGGCGGTGGGGCGGGTGCTGGCGGCGGCGCCCGCCGCGGTGATCGCCGTCTGGGTTCCGATCAAGGACCTCGCCACCTTCGACAGTCTGTTGGGCGATGTGGAGGACGCGGCGGCGGACGCCGTGAAGGGGACCGCACCGGCGCTGCTGGTCAGCGAGGTTCGACTGCGCCCGCTGGACGATCCGATGAAGATGAACGGCTGCGCCATGCTGGTCCTGGGCGCGCCGGCCGGAACCGAGGCGGGCGCGCGGGCGGCGGCCGACTGGATCGCGGCGGCCTGCGGCGGGCCGGGCGCCAAGGCCCTGACCCGCACGATCTGACGGCGCCCACCCGCCACGCCAGAGGCAGGCGCTGACCTCGCGTGAACCTTTGCGCAAAGACTCCATTTCGCATGTGCGAGCGATTCGGGTGTGGTATGTTGCGTTGCAACATCGCCGGGCGATGGGCCCCGCGAAACCGTGAAGGAACAACGACATGGCGTGGTTGAACGAACTGCCCGGCATGGGCGCGGCCGAAGAGCGGACCGCCAAGGCCCTGAACTTCCCGGTCGGCGCGGCGTCTCCCCTGTGGCTGGCCTTCGGCGCCGCCGCCTCGGCGGGCGTGGCCTTCTGGCTCGCCACCCGCTGGACCCGCCAGACCAACCTGGAGGCCGTCCTGGGTGCGCCGGCCAAGGCCCTGGGCGCCGTTGCCGACGCCCTGCCGGACGCGCCGCTGGTGACCCCGGCGGCCGTGAAGTCCCTGGAAGCGGCGCTCGATCCGACCCCGGTGATCGAGATCGTTCTGGAAGCGGCCGATGCCGTCATCGAGCCGATCCTGGAAGCGATACCCGAACCGCTCCCGGAAGCCGCGGCCGAGCCCGTCTTCGCAGCGGCGCCGGAGGTCCCGGCGGTCCCCCTGGCCGACGACGACCTGACCCGGATCGTGGGCATCGGCCCCAAGCTCGCCGCCGCCCTGGCCGAGCGCGGCGTCACCCGTTTCGCCCAGCTGGCCGCCTGGGGCGCGGACGAACTGGCCGAGGTTGACACGGCGCTGAGCCTGAAGGGTCGCGCGGTCCGTGACGCCTGGGTGGCCCAGGCCCGGCGGTTCGCCCAGGGCTAAAGCGATTGCCACTGAAGCGATCTGCCGGCGAACGGTCCCTAAACCACGGCCGTGCTTTGATCTTCCGCGCGCCGCCCTATCTGTGAAGGGGGCGGGCGCGGAGCACTGAATGAGCGAAATCGATCGCCACACGGCCCACCAGGCCTGGCTGACCGCGGAACGCATCAAGACGGCCTCGGACCGGCTGGTGTCCTTGGGTCCGTTCGGCGTCGGCCTGGACGGCGTCCTGGCCTTCGTCCCGGTGGCCGGCGGCGTCTACAGCCTGGCGGCGGGCCTGTGGCTGATGCGTGAGGCGCTGCGGGCCAAGGCCGGCGCCTGGACCCTGGCGCGCATGGGCGCCTACGTTCTCTTCAACACCGCCAGCGCCGAGATTCCCATTGTCGGCCAGACCTTCGACTTCTTCTTCCGGGGCCACCTGATGGCCGCCAACGCCCTTCAGAAAGACATCGCCCGCCGCCACGGGGCGCCGGCGGATGCGCATATCGAGGACGCCCGCCGCCGGCCCTTCGCCCTGCTGCACGGCGCGCCGTCGCCCGCGACGGGAACGCCCTGACGTCAAGGCCTAGGCCAGTCGCCGCCCGCTCGAGAACTCGCCGCCCTCGCGCGGCGCCGCGTACTTGGGGAACTCGCTGGGGTGGACGAACTCGTCCCGGAACCACGGCCGCCGCTGGGGATCGAAGGTCCGCTGCAGCCACTCCTTGACCCGTTGCACGCGGCCATGGCGCACCACCGCCGGGTGGTGGCGCAGCCACAGGGTCGGGTGGGCGACCGGTTCCAGGTCCAGCATCACCAGGTTCTGATCGACAGTATAGATCGCGGTCGGCAGGCTGCCGATGCCGGCGCCGTTGCGCACCGCCTCCACCATCACGGCGCTGGAGTTGGTCACCAGGTTGACGCCCAGCAGTTCGCGCACGGCCTCGGCCTTGCGGTTCCAGGTCGAGCGCTGCTCCCGGAAGGCGGAGTGGCGCACCATGCGATGATTGGCGATGTCGGCCAGGTTCTTGGGCTGGCCATAGGTGTTGAGATAGGACTGGGAGGCGTACAGCGCATAGTGCAGGTGGGCGATCGGCGTCGTCGCCCGGTCCGAGCCCATGTCGGTGACGAACTCCAGCGACAGGTCGACATCGCCGGCGGTGAGGCTGCCCGGGTACATGCCACAGTCCAGCACCAGGTCGATCTCGGGGTTGGCTGCCTGGAAGTCGGACAGGGCCGGCATCAGGACATAGGTCGCCATCCCGTCCGGGGCGGCCAGGACGACACGGCCGGAGTTGGTCTTGTCGCTGCCGGCCACCTCGCGGACGATGGAGCCGCCGAGGCGGGCCATGCCGGCGGCCAGGTCGCGCATGGTCTCGCCCGCCTCGGTGAGCTGCACGCCGCGGCTGGAGCGCCGGAACAGCGACGCGCCCAGGCGGATTTCAAGATCCTCCATCCGCCGGCTGATGGTCGGTTGGGTCATGCCCAGGAGGCGCGTGGCGGCGTTCAGGCTCCCGGATTCGGCGACCGCCAGGAACACGCGCACGTCGTTCCAGTCCAACCGTCGCCAGATTTCTTCTTCTTCGCTCGCGGTGTCGCGCATGACGGCTATTCGGTTGCAGCCTAAGGGGCCTTCCCGAGTAGATTACATTACTCACGCCAAAAGTCAGTCCGAAGGCGCGTTGCGAGCAAAACGCCGCAGACGGAGCGTGGTTCAGGGGCCTCGGGCCCGCAAATTCACGCATATCGGCTCTGTCAAACTCGCCGAAGCGGCATTCCCCCATCCGGACTAGGCCTGTGATCCAGCCTCGTTCCGAAGGGAAATGTCATGGCCGACACAGTCTCCGACACCCCCGCAGGCGCGCCACGCGGGCCGGACGTGTTCCTGGCGCCGCAGCCCTTGCTCCGCATCGCCGACGTGATCGCGGTGTCCTCGCCGTTCGGCGTCGCGCCAGCGGACCCGCGCGACCTTGTCGAGGCGCAGGACCTGGCCACACGGCTCATGGAGCACAAGGTCGCCAGCCTCGAAACCTATCTGCGCGTCCAGGTCATCCAGCCCGCGGCGGTGCTGGTGGCCAAGGAGGCGGGGCGCGTCACCGGCGTCGCGGGAATGCTGTTCCTGCGCCGGGCCGGGGTGGAGCAGATCCTGGCCGGCGCGTTCGATGCGCTCGACCCGGCCGACGAGCTTCTGACCCACGAGGGGGAAAGCCCGGTCGCGCTGTATGCCTGGGGCGTGGCGGCGGCGACGAAGCTCGGCGGCCAGGCGATCCTGGGCGGCGGGCGGGCGGTTCGCCTGCAGCTCTTCCCGACCATCACCGGCTTCACCCGCGCCGTCACCGGGGCAGGGCGGCACGTGGCCCTGACCCGCTACGGCTATCGGCCCCTGCGCCACCCGGATGACGACCTGATGGTCAGCGAGCCGACCCTGGCGGCGGAGCGGGCCGCGTGAACGCGCCCCTTCGGCTCGACGTCGCGCCGCGGTCCTATCTGCGCGCCAACAGCCTGCAGATCACCGTCGCGCGCAGCCTGGACGACCTCATGCAGATGGCCGTGGTCCGCGCCGTCGTCTACATGGGCGAGCAGTTCTGCCCCTACGACGAAGAGTTCGACGGCAACGACTTCACCGGGGCCACCCACTTCATCGCCCGCCTGAACGGGGAGCCGGTGGGGGTGCTGCGGATGCGGTGGTTCGCCGGCTTCGCAAAGCTGGAGCGCTTCGCGATCCGGTCGGAGAACCGCGGCGGGGACATCGCCCGCGCCCTCTTCGACGCCGCCTACGCCATGGCCGCGCGCAAGGGCTACGGGCGGGTGCTGGGCTATATCCAGGCGCGACTGCTGCCCTTCATGCGCCGCGTCGGCGGCGTGGTGGAGCGCGAAGGCCGCCCGCGGCTGGTCTTCTCCGATCACGAATACATCGAAGTCGAACGCTTGCTGGAACCCTGCGAGGACGCCCTGGGCATCGACTCCGACCCGATGGTCATCCTCCGTCCCGAAGGCGCCTGGGACCGGCCCGGCGTCCTCGACCTGTCCGCCGCGCGGCCGGCGACGAACCCCCATTGAGCGCCATGTTGCTTTCATCAACCGAGCGGGCCCACGGGGCCGTTGCGCGGGCCCAGCCGAGGCTGGTCTGCCTCGACCTGCAGCGGGAATACGTGGTGCCGGGACGTCCCCTCTACGCCGACGGCGCGGGGCGGGTCGCCGAAACCTGCGCGACGGTCCTGCAGCATGCGCGCCTCGCCGGATGGCGCGTGGTCCACGTCCAGCGGCGCCACGCCGACGGCCTTTTCGAGCGCAGCGGCTATTTCGGAGCGCCGATCGAAGGGCTGCGGCCACTGATCACCGAGCCGGTGTTCGCCCGCAGCGGCCTTTCCGCCTTCTGCAACCCGGACTTCGCGGTCGAGATGCGCGAGGCCTGGGGCGAAGACGTCTACCTGATGGGCTTCTCCCTCGATCGGACATGCATCGCCACCGTCTTCGCCGCCGCCGACGCCGGCCTTTCGGTGTCCGTGCTTTGCGACGCCACCGGGGTGGCGGGCGATCTGGACGCCGACACCGCCCAGTCGCGGCGGGCCGCGGAACTGCTGCTGGCGCCCGTGGCGCGACTGACCAGCAGCGAAGAGGTCCTGGAGAGCCTCGCCGCCGCGGAGGCCTGCTCTTGAGCGCATCCGACGGTGATTCCGCCCCGATCGACCGGGGCGCGACCCTGGCGGCGCTGCCGGGGCTGCTTTCCCTGGCGCGCCAGGTGGTTGTCGCGACCCTCGAGCCTGGGGATCCGGAGACGGAAGCCCTGCGCGAGATGCTCGAGGAATGCGTTGTGGGGGCCCATCGGATCTGCCTTCGGGAACAGATCCGCATGGGGCAAAGCGAGTGACTGGGGAGGGAGCGTGCCCATGAGCGGGGGCGACTGGGAATTCGAAGGGCTGAAGCCGCGGCTGCTGCTGCTGCTGGAGATGTATCGCAACGCCGCCTCGGATGAGGCGCGGGCCAATCTGACGGCGCTGTTCCAGGACGTCTTCCTGGCGACCGCGTGGAACGTGGCTACGGACCTGCTGAACAATGGATGGGAGCCGAACGTCGTTTCGCCGGCCACGGGTGAGCGCCCCCAGGGGCATCTGAGGCTGGTGAAGCGCTAGGCGATCCGGATGACTAAAGCCGGCCTCAGAAAATCTGCAACTGTTTCTGTTTCGAATAGCCTTGCGGGGCGGTCCCGCGAAATTATGTAACCGTCACCGTTTCGGTTTCATAAGTTTCGGAGATCATCCAATGTCCAAGGGCCAAACCGCCAAGGTCGCCGTCGTCTATCACTCCGGCTACGGCCACACTGAAGTCCTCGCCAAGAAGGTCGCCGAGGGCGTCGTCGACGGCGGCGCCGAGGCGGTGCTGCTGAAGATCGAAAGCCCGGTGCAGGACTTCGAGCCGCTGCTCGCCGCCGCATCGGACGCCGACGCCATCATCTTCGGTGCTCCCACCTACATGGGCGACGTCTCGGCGCCCTTCAAAGCCTTCGCCGACGCGAGCGCCAAGGTGTTCTTCACAGGCGGCTGGAAGGACAAGTTGGCGGCTGGCTTCACCAACTCCCACAGCTTCGCCGGCGACAAGAGCCACGCCCTGGAGAGCCTCACCATCCTGGCGGCGCAGCACGGCATGAACTGGATCAACCTGGGCCTGGCGCCGCCCAACGTCACCGCCGCCGAGCGTGGGCCCGACACGATCAACCGCGTCGGCTCGTTCATCGGCCTGGCCGGCCAGTCCGACAACGTCGGCGCCGACATCAGCCCCCCCGCCGGCGACCGCGAGACGGCCCGCCTGCAAGGCGTCCGTGTCGCCGAGGCGGCGCTGCGCTGGAAGCGCGGACAGGCGGCCGAGCTGGCCGAAGCGGCCTGACCCGGCTCGGGGCGACCGCGGACCGATCCCGCCCCCCAGTCGGCCGCCGCCCCAGAGGCCGCGCGAGCCCTGGCCCCCAAGGGTCCGGCTCGCGCGGCCTTTCTCATTTCGTTGTCTTCAGGTTGAGCGCCGGCGTGCGATCAGCCAAGTTTCGCGCAGGAGGGCCGGAGATGCGGACGCAATTGACCAGGGGGATGCGCCGCCGGGTGATGTACGTCGAGAACAAGCAGGGTCTGATCGACGGCGTCCAGGGCCGGATCGGCTGGGTCAGCTTCTCCAAGACCGGCCAGACCGTCTACTACCGGGGCCGCACCTTGCAGAAGGGCGGCGGCGTCAGCGGCAACTTCTTCGACGTGGAGTCGGGGGAGGAATACTGGATCTCCGGCGTGAAGCGGCGCGGATCGAACGCCCACCCCGCGGAACGGGGCGTGGGCGTAGAGGTCGATCCCGACGCGCTCGACGCATACCAGTCCATCCGCACCGCTTGAGGCCGCCAAGCGCGTCCGCCCGGTTCCTTCGAAGATGGGATGGGCCCTAGCGCGCGACGAGCAGTGAGCTGGAGGCGATGGTGTGGCGGGTCAGGAGCTGGCGCTGGGCGAAGATCTGCATCGCCTCGGTGCTCGGGTCGCGCGACGCCTCCCAGACGCCGTGGTCCGCATAGCGGGTCAAGAGCAAGAGCCGGGTGCGGGCGGCAGCGGCCTCAGCCGGACTCTCGCTTGCGCGGAACAGGCCGAAGATCTGGGTGTCGAAGCGCCCTTCGAAGTCCGGCCAGGCCTGGGCCGACAAGTCCACGAACCTCTCCAGGTCAGGCGTCTCGACCGTGAACCAGCGGTGCACATAGATCCCGCCCGGCGCCAGGACCAACGGGCCTTCCCGCGCGGGCCGCGCGGTGGGCGTCAGCTCGGTGACCTCGGCGGCCCCCACGGCGACGGCGTCGACCAATTCGCGAACAGCCTTCGAACTTTCCTGGCCGATCCCCTGCAGCAGCACCGCGGTCTCGTTGGCGGCCCAGCCAAGCTGCGCCGTGAAACGGCCCACCAACCGGCCGCCGTCGGCCTGAAGTCGCGGCGCCAGCGCCTGAAGCCTTGAATCCAGGTCCTGCTGCGCCTGGCGGCCCTGGCCGATAGACAGGCGCAGATAGGTGAAGGCCGCGCTCACGCCGCGGCGTCCGCCTCGGTCTGGGCGTAGCCGAGATCCTTGTTGAGCTCGTCCAGGATGGCGGCGGCGGCGTCCGCGATCACCGTGCCGGGGGGGAAGATCAGCCGCGCGCCGGCCGCCTTCAGGGCCGGGAAGTCCGCTGGCGGGATCACCCCGCCGACGACGATCATGATGTCGCCGCGGCCGAGCTTCTCCAACTCGGCCTTCAGCTCCGGCACCAGGCTGAGATGGCCCGCGGCCAGGGAGCTGGCGCCGACCACGTGCACGCCCTGGTCCACGGCCGCCTTGGCCGTCTCGGCGGGCGTGGCGAACAGGGGGCCGACATCGACCGCGAAGCCCAGGTCGTCGAAGCCGGTGGCGATCACTTTCTGGCCGCGGTCGTGCCCGTCCTGGCCCATCTTGGCCACCAGGATGGTCGGCGGGCGGCCGTCGCTTTCCTTGAAGGCGGCGATCATGGCGCGGGCGCGGCTGACGGTGGAGGCCGGTCCGACCTCGGCGGCGTAGACGCCGCGCACCACCTGGGTCTTGGCCTGGTGGCGGCCGAAGACATTCTCCAGCGCCAGGCTGATCTCGCCCACCGTCGCCTTGGCGCGGGCGGCGTTGACCGACAGCTCCAGCAAGTTGCCGCCGGCGCGCGCGCCGGACTCCAGGGCGGCCAGGGCCGCCGCGACGTCGGTTTCGGAGCGTTCGGCGCGCAGGCGCTTCAGCTTGTCGATCTGGCTGGCCAGCACCGCGGAGTTGTCGACCTTGAGGATCGGGATCTCCTCCTCGGAGGTCGGGATGTACTTGTTGACCCCGACCACAGTCTGGCGGCCGGAGTCGATGCGGCCCTGGGTGCGTGCGGCCGCCTCCTCGATGCGCATCTTGGGCACGCCGGCGTTGATCGCCTTGGCCATGCCGCCCAGGCGCTCGACCTCCTCGATGTGCTCCAGGGCCCGCCTGGCCAGGTCGTGGGTCAGGCGTTCCAGGTAGTGGCTGCCGCCCCACGGATCGATGGTCCGCGTCAGGCCGCTTTCCATCTGCAGGAAGAGCTGGGTGTTGCGGCTGATGCGGGCGGAGAAGTCGGTGGGCAGGGCCAGGGCCTCGTCCAGTGAGTTGGTGTGCAGGCTCTGGGTCTGGCCGTTGGTCGCGGCCATGGCCTCGACGGTGGTGCGCGCGACGTTGTTGAACACGTCCTGGGCCGCCAGCGACCAGCCGCTGGTCTGGGTGTGGGCGCGCAGCGACAGCGAGCGGGCGTCCTTGGGGTCGAAGTGCTGGCGCATCAGGCGCGCCCACAGCAGGCGCGCGGCCCGCTGCTTGGCGACTTCCATGAAGTAGTTCATCCCGGCGTTCCAGAAGAACGACAGGCGCGGGGCGAAGGCGTCCACGTCCATGCCCGCGGCGATACCCGCGCGGACGTACTCGATCCCGTCGGCCAGGGTGTAGGCCAGCTCCAGGTCCAGAGAGGCGCCGGCTTCCTGCAGGTGATAACCCGAGATCGAGATCGAGTTGAACTTGGGCATCTCCCTGGCCGTGTAGGCGAAGATGTCCGCGATGATCCGCATCGAGGGGTCGGGGGGATAGATGTAGGTGTTGCGGACCATGAACTCCTTGAGGATGTCGTTCTGGATGGTCCCCGACAGGGCAGCGTGCGGCACGCCCTGTTCCTCGGCGGCGACGATGTAGAGCGCCAGGATCGGCAGCACCGCGCCGTTCATGGTCATCGACACGCTCATCTTGTCGAGCGGGATGCCCGAGAAGAGGGTGCGCATGTCCAGGATGGAATCGATGGCCACCCCGGCCATGCCGACGTCGCCCTTCACCCGCGGGTGGTCGCTGTCGTAGCCGCGGTGCGTGGCCAGGTCGAAGGCCACCGACAGGCCCATCTGCCCGGCCGCCAGGTTGCGGCGGTAGAAGGCGTTGGAGTCCTCGGCCGTGGAGAAGCCGGCGTACTGGCGGATCGTCCACGGGTTGGTCACGTACATGGTCGGGTAGGGGCCGCGCAGGAACGGGGCGAGGCCCGGATAGCCGTCCAGGAAGTCCAGGCCCTGGGTGTCGGCGGGGCCATAGGCGGCGCGCACGGCGATGCCCTCCGGCGTTTCCCACGGCTCGGCGCCCGGCGCGGCCCTGGTCAGGCCGGCGGCGGGATCGAAGGCGATGTCGGCGAAGTGCGGGAAGGCGCTCATGCGGCCAGGTCCTCGTACCGGATGGGCGTCAGGGCGGGGCAGTGGCTGTCCGGCCCGGGCAGGCGCGGGTCGGGACCGGCCACGGGCGTGGCGGTGGCGGCCTCGACCTCCACCGGCGCGTCGTCCGGGTTGCGGAACTGGGTGACGCCCAGGATCTTCTGCTCGCC
>JAFEEA010000096.1 GCA_018241335.1 Pseudomonadota bacterium | reverse complement strand
TGCCGGGGCTGGCGCATGTGCGTCTCGGCCTGCCCGTACAAGAAGATCTACTACAACTGGTCGTCCGGAAAATCGGAGAAGTGCACCTTCTGCTTCCCTCGCATCGAGGCCGGCCAGCCGACCGTGTGCTCGGAGACCTGCGTCGGGCGCATCCGCTATCTGGGGGTGCTGCTCTATGACGCCGACCGCATCGAGGCCGCCGCCTCGACGCCGGACGAGAAGGACCTCTACCAGGCCCAGCTCGACGTCTTCCTGGACCCGAACGACCCGGCCGTGATCGCCCAGGCGCGCGCCGACGGCGTGCCCGAGGCCTGGATCGAGGGCGCCCAGAAGAGCCCGGTCTACAAGATGGCGATCGACTGGAAGGTCGCCTTCCCGCTGCACCCGGAATACCGGACCCTGCCGATGGTCTGGTACGTGCCGCCGCTGTCGCCGATCCAGAACGCCGCCGCCTCGGGCGCGCTGGAGATGGACGGCGAGATGCCGGACGTGAAGTCCCTGCGCATCCCGGTCCGCTACCTGGCCAACCTGCTCACGGCCGGGAACGAGTCGCCGGTGACCCTGGCCCTGGAGCGGATGCTGGCCATGCGCGCCTACATGCGGGCCAAGAGCGTGCACGGCGTCGTCGACCACGCCCTGGCCGAGCGGGTGGGCCTCAGCGCCGCCCAGGTCGACGAGATGTACCGCTACATGGCGATCGCCAATTACGAGGACCGCTTCGTCATCCCCACGGCGCACCGCGAGACCGCCGAGGATGCCTACGACCTGCGCGGCGAGTGCGGCTTCACCTTCGGCAACGGCTGCTCGGGCGGCCACACCGAGGTCGGCCTGTTCGGCGTCGACAAGCGCTCGCGCGCCAAGACCCCGATGGAGCTCTAGACAATGGCCCTGACCTACAAAGCCCTGGCTGTTCTGCTCAGCTATCCGTCGCCGGACGTTCGGGCCGTCGCCCTGGACGCCGCCGACGCGATCGACGCCGAGGCCCTGGTTCCCGCCCCGGTCCGCCGCGCCGTCCGCAAGCTCGCCGAGGAACTGGCGCACGACGACCTCTTCGACCTGCAGGAACGCTATGTCTGGCTGTTCGACCGCACGCGGTCCCTGTCGCTGAACCTCTATGAGCACGTTCACGGCGAGAGCCGTGACCGCGGCCAGGCCATGGTGGCGCTGAAGGAACTCTACGCCCGCAAGGGCCTTTGCCTGTCCTCCGACGAACTGCCCGACCACCTGCCGGTGTTTCTGGAGTTCCTGTCGACCCTGCCGCAGGCAGAAGCCGCCTCCCTGCTCGGCGAGGCGGCGCACGTGCTCGCGGCCATCGGCGAGCGGCTGCACAAGCGCGCCAGCGCCTATCGCGCCATCTTCGGCGCCCTCACCGCCCTTTCCGACGCGCCGGCCGACAAGGCCGCGCTCGCCGCCATGATGGCCGAACCGGACGACGACCCCACCGACCTGGCGGCGATGGACAAGCTGTGGGCCGAGACGGCGGTGACGTTCGGCCCCTCGGACGTCGGCTGCCCCAAGGCGGAGGCCCTGGTCGGCGCCATGACCGCCGGCCCCGCGCCGCAACGCCGCCGCGCCGGCGCGGCGACCTGAGGAGCTAAGGCCATGGACCTCAACCAGATCGTCTTCGGCGTCTATCCGTACATCGCCCTCTCGGTGCTGGCGCTGGGCAGCGTCATCCGTTTCGACCGCGAGCAGTACAGCTGGCGCTCGGGCTCGTCGCAGCTGTTGCGCCGGCGCCAGCTCATGCTGGGCTCGGTGCTGTTCCACCTTGGGGTGCTGGCCATCTTCGCCGGCCACTTCGTGGGCCTCCTGACCCCCATCGCCGTGTTCGACGCCCTGCACGTGCCGCACAGCGCCAAGCAGATGCTGGCCATCGTGGCCGGCGGCCTGGCCGGGGCCATGGCCATCACCGGCGGCCTCATCCTGCTGCACCGGCGCCTGTTCGACCCGCGCATCCGCGCCACCTCGACCTTTGGCGACACGGCCATCCTGGCGATCCTGGTGACGCAGCTCTGCCTGGGGCTGGGCACGATCCCGTTCTCGCTGCAGCATCGCGACGGCCACGAGATGCTGAAGTTCATGAACTGGGCCCAGGGGATCTTCACCTTCCAGGCCGGCGCGGCCGGCTACGTCGCCGACGTGGCCTGGGTGTTCAAGGCGCACCTGGCGCTGGGCATGACCATCCTGCTGCTGTTCCCCTTCACCCGCCTGGTGCACATGCTGTCGGCGCCCGTCTGGTACCTGAACCGCCGCGGCTGGCAGCTGGTGCGATCCAAGCGCGACATGCCGCGCCGGCCCCTCGCCGCGGCGCCCGTCTATTCCGCCATCCCCGCGGCGCGCCCGTCCGCGTCGCCCAAGACCCATCCCGCGGAGTAGCCCATGCGCGCCGTCATCGTTCACGGGGTGGAGATCCCCGAAGACCTGCTGGCCCAGGAGGCGCAGAACCATCCCAGCCTGTCGGCGGCCGACGCCCGCGCGGCGGCGGGCCACGCCCTGGCGACGCGGGCCCTGCTGCTCGACCGCGCCGCCGCGCTCGGCCTTCGCCCCGAACCGGAGTTCGACGAGGACGGGCGCGAAGAGACCGCCGAGGCGGCGCTGATCCGCGCCGTGCTCGACGCCGAGGTCGAGATCACGCCGCCCACCGACGAGGAATGCCGCCGGGTCTATGAGGCTCAGAAGGCGCGCTTTCGCAGCCCGGCGCTCTATGAGGCGTCCCACATCCTGTTCGCGCCCACGGACGACGGCGACGCCGGCGTGGAGACGGCCCGCGCCGCCGCGATCGGCGCCTGCGCGACTCTCGACGCGCATCCCGAGCGCTTCTCCAATCTGGCGGCGGCCCTGTCGGATTGCCCGTCGGGCCAGGTCGGCGGGTCGCTGGGCCAGCTGCGCGCTGGCGATCTGGTCGCGGAGATCGAGACCGCGCTCCTGCGCCTCGAGCCCGGAGAGATCGGCGCCGCGCCGGTGCGCTCGCGCTTCGGCTGGCACATCCTGCGCCTGGACCGTCGGATCGAGGGACGCGACATTCCCTTCGGCATGGCGCTCGATCAGATCCGCCTGCACCTGGAGGGCCGGGCCTGGGAAGGCGCCGCCGGGCGCTATGTGCTGAAGCTCGCCGAGGCGGCCGCGGCCAAGGGGGTCGCGCTGAGCCTGGCCGGGAACGGCGCCGTCGAGACCGGATCGGCCTCGCTCGGCGACTTCCTGGGCGACGGCGCGGCCGCCGCGCGCCTGATCCCGTGGCTTACCGCCGTGGATCCCGCCCTGGCCGATCGCGTGCGCCAGGCCGCCGGCGCAGCCGGCCTCGATCCGGCCGCCTTCGTCCGCGCCGCCGCCGCCGAGTTCGTGAACCACGCCGAGGAGGAGAGTTGGACCAAGCTGATCTCGGCCGCCCGCGACGCCGGCGATCCGGCCCTCGCCGCCCTGGCGGCGATCCTCAGGTCCCGCCTGGAGCCGCCCAAGCGCACCTTCACCGTGATCGGACGCCGGCGCGCGGCGTGAAGCTGGCCGACGCCTGACCGCGTCGGGCCACCGCAGGACAATGTTGCAGGGTGGTGCCCCCGGTCGGGCTCGAACCGACACTCCTTTCGGAACCGGATTTTGAGTCCGGCGCGTCTACCAGTTTCACCACAGGGGCCTTGCCGGCCTCTTTAGAGCGCCCGGAGGTGTCTTGCTAGTCGCGTCGCACGCCGCGCGCGGCGACATCGCATCAGTGGTGAGGGTGGTGCTCGGCGTTGCGCTTGCGCGTGGCGGCGGCCTTCCTGGCGGAGGCCGAGCGTTCGGCGGCCGAGCGGCTTGCCGAGGCCTTGCCGCCCGCCTTGCCGCCCTTGTGCGCGGCCGGGTGGCCGGTGGACTTGCCCCGGCCTGAGCCGCCTTCCTTCTTGCCGCCGCCGTCGTCCTTGTTGACGGTCGCCCAGGCCCGGCGCTCGGCCTCCTTGTCCGAGACGCCCCGGGCCTCATAGCCCTCGGCGATGTGGTCGGCCTTGCGTTCCTGCTTGTCGGTGTACTTGGACTTGTCGCCGCGTGGCATGGGGTCCTCCTCGGGCTAAGCGGTTGAAATCTCAACCCCTTGCCGCCAGGGCGGTTCCGTCAGTCGGCGGCCGGTTCGCCCGACAGCCGCACCGCCGCCGCCTCCAGCCGCTTGAGCAGCGCCTTGACCGCCGCGACCTCCCCCGGCGCCAGGCCAGACAGCAGGGCGGCCTCGTAGGCCAAGGCCAGCGGCGCGATCTCCGCGTGCAGCCGCAGCCCCGCCTCGGTCAGGGACAGGCGGTGCGAGCGGCCGTCCCCCTCGTGCGCCACCCTCGCGACCAGGCGGCGCTTGACCAGGGCCTGGGCGGCACGGCTGATGGTCACCTTGTCGAGCACCGTGCGCGCCACGGCCGCGCCGGGCGTCATGGCCCCGTCCTCGGCCAGGACAGCGATCAGCCGCCACTGCGGGATGGTCAGGCCGAAGCGGTCCTCGTAGGCGCGGGCGATCAGGCGCGAGACGGCGTTGGAGGCCACCGACAGGCGATAGGGGAGATAGTCGTCGAGGACGAGCCGGTCTTCGCCGGCTTCATCGGGCGCCGGGTCGCGGGCGGGCCGCTTCGGAAAGGCCGAAATCTCCGCCGACATGCCCGCGCGCCTCCGCATCTTCAGGGCGCCGCGACAACTTGCTGTTCTATGGCGCCGAAGATCGAGTGCCTGTCGGGGCCGCGCATCTCAATGCGCACCGTGTCGCCCGGCGCCAGGAAGGGCGTTTTCGCCTCACCGTTGAGCAGGGTTTCAACGGTTCGCATTTCGGCGATGCAACAATAGCCGAGGCCGCCCTCGGCGATGGGTTTTCCTGGACCACCATCGGGATCCCGGTTCGACACGGTGCCCGACCCCACGATGGAGCCGGCGCAGAGGGCGCGGGTCCTGGCGGCGTGGGCGATCAGGGTCCCGAAGTCGAAGGTCATGTCGACGCCGGCGTCGGGCCGGCCGAAGTCGGCGCCGTTCAGCTCCACCAGCATGGCGCCCGACAGCTTGCCGTCCTTCCAGGCGCCGCCCAGCTCGTCCGGCGTCACCGCCACCGGGGAGAAGGCGCTGGCCGGCTTGGACTGGAAGAATCCGAAGGACTTGGCGAGCTCGCCGGGGATCAGGTTGCGCAACGAGACGTCATTGACCAGCATCACCAGGCGGATCGCGGCCAGGGCCGCCTGCCGGTCGGCGCCTTGGGGCACGTCGCCGGTGATCACCGCCACCTCGGCCTCCAGGTCACAGCCCCAGGCGGGGTCGGCCAGCGGGATCGGATCGCGGGGGCCGAGGAAGGCGTCGGAACCGCCCTGGTACATCAGGGGGTCGGTCCAGAAGCTTTCCGGCATCTCCGCCCCGCGCGCGCGGCGCACGAGCTGGACGTGGTTCACATAGGCCGAGCCGTCGGCCCACTGGTAGGCGCGCGGCAGGGGGCTCATCGCCTCGTGCTCGTGGAAGCGCAGGCGCGGCACGGCGCCATGCTCCAGGCTCTCGGCCAGGCCCTTGAGCAGCGGCTCGCACCGCTCCCAGTCGTCCAGCGCCGCCTGCAGCGTGGGGGCGATGGCCTCGGCGCCGGCGCACCAGGCCAGGTCGCGCGAGACCACGACCAGGCGTCCGTCGCGCCCGTCCTTGAGCGAGGCCAGCTTCATGCGGAATGTTCCTTGGGGATGGTGAGGCTGAGGCGAACGCCCTCGTCGAAGCGGGACTGGCCGCCGAAGACGTTGATCTCGCAGAGGATGTCGCCGCCGGGTTTCTCGGCCCAAAGGTAGTGCCGCTCGACGGTGACGTTGCGCCCGGCGGGGGTGAAGCCGTCGAAGCTGTCGCCCCAGGGCATGATCGGGGCCAGCTCGCTCCACGACAGGCTGGCGGCGCGTTCCAGTTCGTCCTCGGCCATGGCGGCCAGATCGGCTTCGAGATCGGTCATGCCGGCAGTCTAGGCGGTCTTCCAGCTGTCGACATAGGCCGTGTTCTCCACCGCGGCGGCCCCCTCCCCCACGTCCAGCGGATCGCGGGTATCGATCATCACCGCATATTCGTCGGTGGCGGGCTTGGGCTGTACCAGCATGTTCTTCAGCGCCTTGGGGTGCGGGCCGTGGGTGAAGCCGGAGGGATGGAAGGTCATCATGCCGGCATCGATGTTGTCACGGCTGAAGAAGTCGCCGGCGTGGTAGAACAGCACCTCGTCGTAGTCGTCGTTGTTGTGGAAGAACGGCACCTTCAACGCGCCGGGGTCGGTCTCGAAGGGCCTAGGCGCGAAGGTGCAGACCACGAAGCGGTCCGAGGCGAAGGTCGTGTGGACCGACGGCGGCAGGTGGTAGCGGTGGCTGACCACCGGCCGGATCGACCTGACGTTCAGCCGCACCGGCGCCAGGTCGCCGTGCCAGCCGACCGCGTCCAGCGGGTTGTAGGGGTAGGTGACGGTGGACACCTGGCCGCGCTTCTTGACCTCGACGCGGACCTCGCCCGGGGCGTCCTGGTGGACGCGGAAGGCCTCGTCCATGACCGGGGTGTCGAGCATGGCGGGATCGAAGACCGCATGGGCGCCCATCACCCCCCGGTCCGGCAGGGTGAAGTGGCTGTTGGTGGCCTCGATGGTCAGCAGCGACGCACCGGCCTCCGGCGCCAGGCGCCACATGGTCCCGCGCGGCAGGTAGAGATAGTCGCCGGCCTCGAAGCCGATGCGGCCGTAGTCGCAGAAAAGGTCCCCGCGCCCCTGGTGGACGAACAGCAGCAGGTCGCCGTCGGCGTCGCGCGCCAGGGCCGGCATAGGGCCGGCCAGCTTCCAGAAGCGGATGTCCACCGCGGCGTTGCCCAGCACCCTGGGCGCGGCCCAGGGCGAGGCGTCGGCCTGGTTCAGCGCCGCCAGGTCGAAGGCGCGCGGGCGCAGCGGCCCCTCGAAGCTGGACCAGCTGGTCGGCGGGCGGCGGTGGTGGAAGAAGGCGGCCGGGCCGAAGAAGCCCTCCTTGGACACCTCGCGCTCATAGGTGCCTTCGGGCATGTCGGCGTGGGCCTGGCGCGAGTGCCGGCCCTCGGCGGCCCGAACGGGAATCCAGTCGCGCCGGGCCATGGTCAGTGCTCCGCCGCCGGGGCCGTCGGCAGGACGCCGCGGCGGATCTGGTCCAGCTCGATGGACTCGAACAGGGCCTTGAAGTTGCCCTCGCCGAAGCCCTCGTTGCCCTTGCGCTGGATCATCTCGAAGAAGATCGGGCCGACCATGTTCTCGGTGAAGATCTGCAGCAGCAGGCCCTGGCCCTCAGTAGGCGCGCCGTCGAGCAGGATCTTGTCGGCCTGCAGGCGCTGGACGTTCTCGCCGTGGCCCGGGACGCGGGCGTCGAGCTGCTCGTAGTAGGTGTCGGGCGTGTCCTGGAAGCGAACGCCCCGCTCGCGCATGGTCTCGACGGCGTGGAAGATGTCGCCGGTCCCCAGGGCGATGTGCTGGATGCCCTCGCCCTTGTAGTCCTTCAGGAACTCCTCGATCTGCGAGTGCTCGTCCTGGCTCTCGTTCAAGGGGATGCGGATCTTGCCGTCCGGGCTGGTCATGGCCTTGGAGAACAGGCCGGTCTGCTGGCCCTCGATGTCGAAATAGCGGATCTGGCGGAAGTTGAAGATGCGCTCGTAGAACTCGGCCCAACGGCCCATCTGGCCGCGGTGCACATTGTGCGTCAGGTGGTCGATGTAGGTCAGGCCGACGCCTGGCACGGTCTTGGGCGCGCCTTCCAGCGGTACGAAGTCGACGTCATAGATGGCCTGCGCCCCATAGCGGTCGACCAGATAGAGGTTCGAGCCGCCGATCCCCTCGATGGCCGGAATGTTCAGCTCCATGGGGCCGACGGGCCCCTGGACAGGCTTGGCGCCGCGCTCGACGGCCAGGCGGAAGGCCTTGGCGGCGTCGCGCACGCGAAAGGCCATGGCGTTGGCCGAGGGGCCGTGAACCTGGCGGAACGCCGCCGGCTGGCCCGCGGGCTCCATGTTGAGGATGAAGTTGATGTCGCCCTGGGCGAAGCGCAGCACCGCCTTGGACCGGTGCTTCGAGATCGCCTGGAAGCCCATCTTCTCGAACAGGCCCTTCAGCCGCTCCGGCTCGGGCGAGGTGAACTCGACGAACTCGAAGCCGTCGGTGCCCAAGGGATTTTCGAAAAGGTCGCCGGAAGCGGTCGCGGCGGCGGTGGAGGCGGACTGGGCCATGGCGGGGACTCCGTGCGAGAGGCGGAACTAGTATCAACTGAAACCATCTAGGGGAAGATCAGGTTGCACGGCGGGCACAGCGTCGCGCCCCGAGAATGCGGCTTCCCCTTTGGGCGGCCAGCCTCTAGCAGAGCCGCATGTTGCGACGACTCTACGACTGGGTGATGCGTCTGGCCGGCTCCAAGAACGCCGAGGCCTGGCTGGCGACGCTCGCCTTCTGTGAAGGCATCTTCTTTCCGATCCCGCCGGACGTGATGCTGATGCCGGTCGTGTTGGCCAACCGCGATCGCGCCTGGCGCTATGCGGCCCTGACCGTGACCGCCTCGGTGCTGGGCGGCTGCATCGGCTATTCGGTGGGCTTCTTCCTGCATCCCGTCGGCGAATGGATCCTGTCGCTGACCGGCAGCGCCGACGCCGCGGCCCAGTTCGAGGCCACCTATCGCAAGTACGGCGTGATCCTGCTGGCCGTGCCGATCCCCTACAAGATCACCGCCATCGCCTCGGGCATGTTCGGCCTGCCGCTGTTCACCTTCGTCGGCGCCTCGATCCTGGTGCGCGGCCTGCGGTTCTTCCTGGTGGCCGGGCTGATCAAGCGTTTCGGCCCGCCGATCCAGGCCTTCATCGAACAGCGCCTGGCCCTGGTGGTCAGCGCCGTGGCCGTGGCCCTGATCGGCCTGGTCCTCGCCTTGAAATTTGTTCACTGAGACGAACCGCGCGGCTCAGGCTATACCGCTGGGCATGTCGTTCCTGTCCCCGATCCTAAGCCGCTGGCCCTGGTTCGCGCTCGCGGCCTCGGCGGCCATGCTGGCCATCGCCCACGCCTTCGAGACCTTCGGCCACCTGGCCCCCTGCACCCTGTGCCTGAAGCAGCGCGAGGCCTATTGGATCGCCGGAACCCTCGCCCTGGTCGGCGTCGGCGCCGGGTTCACGCCGATGAAGGCGCCGGCCACGCGGCTGGTCAACGCCCTGCTCATCGCGGCCTTCCTCTACAGCCTCGGCTACGCCGTCTATCACGCGGGGGCGGAGTGGCATTTCTGGCCGGGCCCCAAGGAATGCAGCGGCGGCGGCGGCGCGGTCAGCGCCGCCGACCTGAACGCCCTGCTGCAGGGCAAGAAGTTGACCATCCCCGCCTGCGACCGCATCGTCTGGTCGTTCCTGGGCCTGTCGATGGCCGGCTGGAACGTGCTGATCTCCATGGGCCTGGTCGTGCTGAGCGCCCTCGCCGCGCTGTGGAAGCCCGCCCGATGACCGCCGAAGCCGGCCCGTTCCAGTCCCGCCCGATCCCGCCGCGCCCCGGCCAGGGCGCGACGGCGCGGCGGCTGGCCGAAATCCTGCGGGTCGACCATGCGGGCGAACTGGGCGCCGTGCACATCTACCGCGGCCAGCGCGCGGTCCTGGACGCGGCGCCCGGGCGCGAGCGCATCGCCGGCGACCTGGCCGAGATGGAGGGCCACGAGGCCGTCCACCTGGCGCGCTTCGACGCCCTGCTCAACGACGCGCGGGTGCGCCCGACCCTGATGGCGCCCCTGTGGAGGGCCGCCGGCTTCGCGCTCGGCGCCGGCACCGCCCTGATGGGCGAGAAGGCCGCCCACGCCTGCACCGAAGCCGTGGAAAGCGTCATCGAGGCCCACTACGCCGGCCAGATCGCCGAGCTTGGCGACCGCGATCCCGCCCTGGCGGCCGAGTTGTCCCAGTTCCGCGACGAGGAACTGGCGCACCGCGACCACGCCGTCGCCGAGGGCGCGCGCGAGGCGCCGGGCTATGGCCTGCTGGCCGCCGTCATCCGAGCCGGCTGCAAGGCCGCCATCAAGATCTCGGAGAAGATCTGACCGACACCAATTCCTGAGGGGGAAACCATGGACATCGAGACCATGCGCCGGAGCGCCGAGACGCCCGCGGACGCCACCGCCGCGGACATCGACGGCGTCGCCGACGACCTGGCCGCCGCCTTCACCGACGACGCAATGTTCGACTGGTTCCTGAGGGACGACGCCAAGAAGCCGGCCGCGCGCCAGAGGTTCTTCCGCTACATCGTGCGCAACATGGCCTATGGCGTGGGCAAGATCGAGCGCCCGGCGACCGGCGGCGCGGCGGCCATCTGGATGCCCTTCGAGTGGCTGGGCCCCCAGCCGCTCAGCGCCGAGATCCGCGCCCTGCCCACCCTGCTGGCCGCCACGGGCCTGGCCCGTTTTGGCCGCCTGGCCGCCATGCGCGAGGACATGGACAAGCACCACCCGATGGAGCGCCGGCACGCCTATCTGTGGTTCCTGGGGGTCGCGCCGCAGGCCCAGGGCCACGGTGTGGGCTCGCGCCTGCTCAAGGTCGGCACCGACCGGTGCGACGCCGCCGGCCTGCCCGCCTACCTGGAGACCCAGACCGAGCGCAACGTGGCCCTCTACCGCCGCCATGGCTTCGAGGTGATCTCCGAACACCGCTGCCGCGCCGACGCTCCGCTGATGTGGAGCATGTGGCGCGAGCCGCAGCCGGTGGAAGCCTAGGTTTCCCCGTTCGCTTCGGCGAGCAGGGCCTTGGGGTCGCCGACGCGTTTGCGGGTGACCTTGACCAGGCCCTCGATGATGGCGGTGCGCTGGTCCTTGGTCATGGCCTCGCCAGCGGCGCGCAGCATCTTCAGCGCCTCGACGTGAACCTCCACCGCCTGCCAGTCCCAGCGGCCGATCTCGCTGGAGAGGTCGGCCAGGTCGCAGAGCGCGCGCGAGGCGTCGTCGAGGCCGCTGTTGCGCACCACGATGCTGGAATCGATGATCCGCGTCGCCAAGACATAAAGCGTCTCATAGTCCTCGCCGTCGCGGTCGGGAGCGGCGGGGCCGAAGCGCTGGTCGATCTCGCCCAGGGCGGCGTCGATGGCCGCCAGGCACGGCTCGCGCAGGGTGTCCACCGCAGCCTCGGACCGACGAACGGCCTCGCGGACGCTGAAGCCGCCGGCCGCGGCCATGGCGGCGCGCAGCCGGTTCGGGGCGCGGATCATCTTGACGGGTTTCACAGCGCCACCTTCGAAGGCTTGATCAGGTTGTCGATGATCGCCTGATCCATGTTGGGTTCGGTCGCCTCGCCAACTTCCTCGGAGAGGTCGTCGCTGCGGCGGCCCTTGATGCCCGGGGGCGGCCCGAGGCGCCGGAAGCGGCGGTCGGGGCCGACATAGGACTCGCAGTCGATGAACAGGCGGTCGTCCTTGGACACCCATACGATCCGCTGCAGCAGCACCGCGGGCGTAATGGGCTTGGCGACGATGAAGTGGGCTCCGCACTCTCGGGCCTTCATCACCTGGGAGATGCGGGTGTGGCCGGTGACTACAACGGCGGCCACGTACTTGTTCGGGTCGGGCGCTTCGCGGCGGATCCAGCGCAGGAAGGCGTAGCCATCCTCGTCCGGGAGTTGGGCCTCGCACAGCACGAAGTCCAGAGGCCCGCGCGAGACGACCCCCTTGGCCTCCTTGACGGTCTGGCACTTGGTGATGTTGCGGATGCCGAAGCCCGACATCACCTGGCCCATGATCTCCAGGGACTGGGTGTTGTTGTCGACGATCAGGACCGCCAGCTTCTCAAGGTTCACCTTGTCCGCTGGGGACATCGGGCTGAACACCTGGGTGGCGGCGCTCATCCTACCAGAACTCCGCTTCCCGTTCCTGGGCCGGAATCTCGTCGGCTCCCATGAGGCGGCGACTGACGTCGGTGAGGCGCATGTTGGCGAACATGTGGCTCGGGATCGACCCGCCCCCGTCGAGGCGCTCGAGCCGCCGCAGCAGCAGGCTCAGCTCGTCGAGCCTCTGGCTGAGCAGGTCCAGCGCCTGCAGGCGGATCGCCAGGGGCTGGGTCAGGCCGTGCTCCATGACTTCGCCGAGGGCGGACTGGCAGTCCTCGGCGACGGACGAGGCCCCGTCGAGTTCGTCCGCCAGGCGGCGGGCGAGGTCCTTCAGGCTGACGCTGTCCGCGTCGCCGAAGCTGGATGCTGGTCCTTTCTGGGCCATCGTCACTCCAAGCTCTAGAAGAGTTCGACGCCGCCGGTGTCGGCGACGGGCGCGGGAGCGCGTTTGATGGTCGGCGTTTCCGGATTCTGGTCCACCTCGCGCTGGCGGGCGCGGCCGGTGGCGGGGAAGAACTCCACGCGCCGAGCACGCCGTCCGCCCAGGCTGGCGGCGGTGATCGGGATGCCTTCGTCTTCCAGGAAGCGCCGGGCGAAGGCCGCGTTGGCCGCGCCGACGTCGTTGAGGCCGTCGAACAGCTTGGCCCCGCCGAACAGCTTGGCCTCCAGCCGCTCGCGCCGGGCGCCCAGCTTCATGAGGCCGTTAATCAGCACTTCCATGGCGTAGGCGCCGTAGCGCATCTCTTCTTCGCGCACCCGCGCGCCGTCGGCCGTCTCGGCCAGCAGGAAGTGGTTCATGCCGCCGACCCCGGCTACCGGGTCGTGGATGCAGGCGGCGACGCACGAGCCCAGGACCGTGGTCATCAGGGCGTTCGGATTGGCCGACACGGCGTGCTCGCCTTGGATGACGTGGACTTTCTGGGCGGGTGGAGCAGGGGGATGGGAGCCGTAGTGGGTCGAACCCGTCATGTGAGCGCTCCGAAAACCTGCTCGATCTTCTCGCGCAGCACTTGGACGGTGAACGGCTTGACCAGGTAGTTGTTGACCCCGAACTGCACCGCCCGCTGCACCAGTTCACGGTCCGCGCGGCCGGTGAGCATGATGAAGGCGGTCTTGCGGGTGGGTTCGTGAGACCTGACCGCCCGCAGCAAGCCCAGGCCGTCGAGCTTGGGCATGTTGAAGTCGGAGATGATCAGGTGCGCCGGGCGCGCCAGCAACGAGCGCAGGGCTTCTTCGCCGTCCGAAGCCTCGCGGCTGTTGGTGATGCCAAGCTGTTGCAGACCGTTGCGCACCAGGGCGCGCATGGTCATCTGGTCATCGACGATGAGGGTCTGGATGGAGGCGGCTGCGGGCATGGCTAGCGCCTTTTTTCGCAAAGCGTGAGGACGGTGGGGCCGATGTCGGCCAGGCTCGCCTGGCGCTCCACGGCTCCGGTTTCGAACGCGGCCCGGGGCATGCCGTAGACCACGCAACTGGCTTCGTCCTGGCCCACGGTGCGGGCGCCGGCGTCGCGCATGGCCTTCAGGCCCAAGGCGCCGTCGCGGCCCATGCCGGTCAGGATCACGCCGCAGGCGTGGCTGCCCGCGGCCAGGGCGACGGAGTTGAACAGGGCGTCCACCGAGGGCCGGTGTCCGCTGATCAGGTCGCCCTGCCGCAGCCGGCAACGAAGGCCGGCGGCGCGGACGACTTCCAGGTGGGTTTCGCCGCCCGGAGCGAGGTAGACGCGGCCCACTTCCAGCGGCGCGCCGTCGCTGGCCTCTTCCACCCGGCCGCCGCAGATGCGGTCGAGGCGGGCGGCGAAGCTGCGGGTGAAGGTGGCCGGCATGTGCTGGGTGATCACCGTCGGCGGGCAATTCTCCGGGAAGTTCGCCAGGATGGTCAGCAGGGCCTCGACCCCGCCGGTCGAGGACCCGATGGCCAAGACGGTGTCGGCGGGCACGTAGCCGGTGCGGACCTTGGGCTGGGCGATGCGTCCCGCCGGGCGCACGCTGGCGCGCGCGGCGACCTTGACCTTGGCGGCCAGTTCCGAGAGGCCCTCGCTGGCCATGGCGCTGGTGGGCTTGGCCACGCAGTCGACGGCGCCCAGCTCCAGCGCGCGCAGGGTCGCGTCAGCTCCGGCCTGGGTCAGGGTAGAGACCATCACCACCGGCATCGGCCGCAGCCGCATGATCCGTTCCAGGAAGTCGAGGCCGCTCATGTTCGGCATCTCGATGTCCAGGGTGATGACGTCTGGATTGAGCTCCTTGATCATCTCCCGCGCTTCCAGCGGGTCGCCGGCGGCGCCGACGACCTGCAGCTCGGGGTCCCGGCGCAGGGTGGCGCTGATCAGGCCGCGCATGGTGGGGGAGTCGTCGACGACGACGACGCGGGCGGGGGTCATGACGCGC
>JAFEEA010000095.1 GCA_018241335.1 Pseudomonadota bacterium | reverse complement strand
AGCGCTTCGACGACGTCGTCATCGCCACGCACGCCGACCAGGGGCTGGCCCTGCTGGAGGATCCGACGCCGCGCGAGCGGTCCCTGCTGGGCGCCTTCGCCTACACACGAAACCTCGCCGTCCTGCACTCGGACGCGACGCTGATGCCTCGGCGACGGCGGACCTGGTCGGCCTGGAACTATGTCGGCGAGACCCGCGCCGGCGGCGAACGCGACCTTTGCGTCACCTACTGGATGAACAAGCTGCAAGGGCTGCCGCGCGAGACGCCCCTGTTCGTGACCCTGAACCCTGTCCAGGCGCCCGAACCTGCGAAGGTGATCCGCACCGAGGTCTTCGAGCATCCCCTGTTTGATGCGGACGCCCTGCGCGCCCAGAAGGCGCTGTGGTCGCTGCAGGGCCGGCAAAACACCTGGTGGTGCGGCGCCTATTTCGGAGCCGGCTTCCACGAGGATGGCCTGCAGGCGGGGCTGGCCGTCGCCGAACAGCTCGGCGGCGTTCGGCGGCCCTGGACGACGGCCAATCCCTCAGGTCGTATCTTCCTGCCGCCGGCAGCCGCCACCGAGGGAGAACTGGCCGAGGTCGCATGACCGGCGCACCGCCATCAGCCCTCTACGCCGGCGAGGTCACGCACACGCGGCTGGCCCCGCGTCGCCATCGCCTGCGCTACCGCATGTTCCAGCTGCTGCTGGACCTGGACGATGGGCCGGCTCTGGCCGCCGGCCTCAGGCTGTTCGGCTGGAACCGACCGGGCCTCTTCAGCTTTCACGAGCGCGACCACGGCGACGGGCGAAGCGTGGGCCTGAAGGGATATGTGCTGGAGACCCTCGCCGGCGCGGGAATCGACCTGGCCGGGGGGCGAGTGTCGATCCTATGCATGCCCCGCACGCTGGGGCACGTCTTCAATCCCTTGAGCGTCTACTATTGCCGGCGGGCGGACGGATCGCTGGCGGCGATGCTCTATGAGGTGAACAACACGTTCGGCCAGCGGCACAGCTACCTGATCCCGGTGGCGGAAAGCGGCGGCGGCGACATCCGCCAGGCCTGCGCCAAGGCCTTCTACGTCTCGCCGTTCATGGACATGGCGATGCGCTACGCCTTCCGCCTGACCGCGCCGGGCGAACGGCTGGCGACCGCCATCCAGGGGCGCGACCTGGAGGGCCGCCTGGTCATCGCCGCAACCTTCGCCGGCGCACGCAGGCGCCTCGACGACCGCGCCCTGGCCAGCGCGTTCCTGGCCTATCCGCTGCTGACCCTGAAGGTGGTGGCCGCGATCCACTGGGAGGCCGCGCGCCTGGCGCTGAAAGGCCTGCGCCTGCGCACTCGCCCGCCGGCGCCGGATCGCGCCGTCAGCCTCGTTCGCTCAGAAGCCGAACCGCCAGCTGGCGTTGAAGCCGATGTCCAGCGGCGCCCCGGAGATGTGCCCCTCGTCCATGGCGGCCACCAGCCCGAGCCGGGCCACGCCCCAGCGGCGAAGACTCTGGTCGGCGAAAAGGCCGAGGATCACCTCGCGTCCCGTCGGCGCCAGGGAGAACCGGCGCTCGGTGAAGGTGACCGGGTCGAAGTAGTTTGCCGGCGCCGCCGGCAAGGTGGCGCTGGCCATGCCGCTCTCCAGCCGCAGCGGCTGTGACACCTCGAGAGTCCAGGTCCGACAGACGCGCCCCAGGCGCCCGCAGGCGCCGACGAGGCCCAGCCGCCAGGACGAACTGATCGCGCCGTCGAGGTTCAGAATCTGGCCCCGGAAGCGGGTGCGCCCGACTGAGCCCGAGCCATAGACCAGCAGCCCGCCCAGCGGCGCCTCCGCCGAAGCCGACAGGAAGCCCGTCTCAGCCGGCAGGGCGAAAGGCGAATTGCCGACCAGGTTCGACCCCAGGGGGCCGAGCGGCTCAGCCAACTGTCCGAGGGCCACGCGAGCGCTGAAGCCGGGCGCGGCGTAGGCCAGGCTGCCGCGCACATAGGATGAGGCCGCCTGGGGCTGGGCGCTGAACGGCTCGGCCCGGCGTGACCAGCCTTCCTCGGCCCCCACGGTGAAGCGGCCAACGCGCCAGGACGCGGCCAGCAACCGGTCGGGCTGGGCTACCTGCTGGAAGGCGTCGCGGGGCCCGCCGATCTCCGGCGGCGTGGCCTCGCCCCGCCCCTTCCAGGCCACCAATCCCAAGCCGCCGATGTCCAGGGCCAAGGTCGCCGACGATGGATCGGCCGCGAAGAACCCCGCCGCCGTGCGCTGGGGGTCGATATCGGGCCCGAACGGAGCCTCGCCAGCGAGGGTGAGGCGCGCGCCGCCCTGCAGCGCGAAGGTGGCGCTGGTGGCGCGGCTTGGGGCGGGCGCGCCGACGAGGGCAGCCCCGCGGCCAGGCCGATAGAGATCGGCCAAATCCACGGCGAAGAGGCGCTGGTAGGCGTCGCGACCGACGGTGAGCAGGCCCGCACCCTGGCCCAGGCGGCTCCCGAACGCCTGGCCGATCGTCGTTCCCACCGGCGCCTGGACGCCGATGCTCCCGCCGGCGACGCTCTGGACGCTGAGCGTCCCCGATGGCTGGAACGCCTTGGCGAGGTCGAGCAGGCCGTTGCCGTAGACGCTGTCGACCCCCGGCGCGCCAGCGTCGTCGGCCGTGCTGAACAGGATGCTGACCGCATCGCGCCCCGAAAGGTTGGGGAAGGCCTGGAGCAACAGGGCCACCGCGCCGGCCACCTGGGGCGCCGAAAACGACGTTCCCGAAACGATCGCGCAGCCGTTGTTGGTGTTGCAGGCGGTGACGATGCTCTGGCCCGGGGCGACGATGTAGCCTGCCGCCGAGGCCCCGGCGCGATTGGAGAAGCTGGCCAGAACGCCGTTGGGCGCACTGGCGCCGACGGCCACGACCAGGCCGGCGAAGCGCGGGTCGGTGGCGTAACGGGCCGGCCATTCCGGATCGGCCGTGCCGTCATTGCCCGCCGAGACGGTCACAACCACGCCCGCCGTCACGGCGTCGCCGAGCGCGCGCAGGAACTCCGGCGCGTCCGGGGTCGTGCCGCCCAAGGACATGTTGATGACCTTGGCCCCGTGAGCGATCGCATACTCGATCCCGGCGGCGGTGTCGGTGTCCTGGAAGGTGCAGTCCGTGCCGCAGGCCGACCCGAGCGTGTCGTCGGCTCGGATCGACAGGATGGTCGACTTGTAGGCGACGCCGATGGTCCCAAAGCCGTTGTATCGCGACGCGATGACGCTGGAGACGTCGCCGCCGTGGGGCGAGACGCCGTCGGGCGCATTGCGGCCGGCGATGATGTCGGTGGAATCGGCCGACAGCGCGCCGGCAAGGTCCGGCAGGCCGGCGACGTTCACGCCGGTGTCGATCACGGCCACGGTGACGCCCTGGCCCGTCGCGCCCTTGCCGAACGGCACGTCGGCATGCATCGCCGTCAGGCTTGGCGCGCGCTGGTACTCGGCGCTGGTGGGGTCGGGCAGGGTTGGAAGCGGCGGCGGTGGAGGGGGTGGCGGCGGAGGTGGCGACGGCGTCGATGGCGGCAACGGCGTGGTCACGCCGCCGCTGGGCGATCCGTCTCCCGCGCATCCGGACAGCAGCGGCGCGGCGACCGCCAGGCAGGCCGCCATGACCCACCACGCGGCTGGCGCGGGATGACCCTTGAACTTCGAGTCGGACATGGCGATTTCCCCCCGGCTCGCCCGGCAATCGGGTCGAGTCTAGGGCCGCAATAGTTTCCGGGAAATGGCGGTTTCAGGAAGCGTCGGCTTCCGACGACCGGGCGCTGGGTCAGTCCTGCCAGAGGTCGTGGACGACCTCCTTGCGGTTCAGCATGCGCACGGCCCGCTCGACGACGCTGAGCAGATTCGAGGACCGCGCCTCGGAGTCATAGGCCAGGGTGGCGCGCGACAGGCCTTCGAGCAGAAAGCGCGCCAGGTCCCGGCTGGCCTGGAAGCGGCCGCCGGAGCCCGCGGTGGCCAGGGCCATGAAGCCGGCGCCGACCTGGGCGCGGTCGAAGGCCTCCTCGGCCTCGGATATCCGTTCGCGGACCATGGGATCGGTGCGCGCCACGCCCTGCAATTCAGCGAAGGCGACGAAGGGTGTCTCCGACAGCATCCGCCAATAGGCCTCGATGGCGTGGGTGGTGGCGTCGGCCCCCGGCGGCGGCTCCTGAGCCGCGGTGTCGAGCAGGCGTAGGCGATGCGCCTGGATATGGGCCACGGCCGCCTCGACCAGATCCTCGCGGCTGGGGAAGTGATAGAGCATGGCGCCTCGGGTCAGCTCGGCGGCGTCGGCGATCGCGCCGTTGGTGGCCGCGTGATAGCCGATCTCGGCGAACAGCCGCATGGCCGAGTCGAGGATGCGCTCGCGGGTGCGCCGCGACTTGGGCGTGTCCTTGCTGGGCCGGTATGTGAGCGTCATGGTCATGCTAAGAGATAGAGTGTCGATATCGCAGCGCAACATCGGCGCCTAGGCTACGCTGCGTCGCAGCGTCGGTCGCGACAGATTTCATAAAAGCGACAAGCAATCAGCTTAAGGCCCGGGCACATCAGGGGCCGGAGTGCGACAATCATGGACGGCGAAGACGCGGCCGTTCGGTATCGCAGCATCTTCATATCCGACATTCACCTGGGCACACGGGGCTGCCAGGCGGAGCTGCTGCTGGACTTCATCCGCCAGGTAGCGTGCGACCGGCTGTACCTCGTCGGCGACATCGTCGACGGCTGGAAGCTGAGGAGCGGCTGGTTCTGGCCCCAGGCCCATAACGACGTGGTGCAGAAGGTGCTGCGTCTGGCCCGCAAGGGGGTCGAGGTGATCTATGTGCCCGGCAACCACGACGATGGGGTGCGCGACTTCTGCGGCGTGCACTTCGGTGGCGTGATCGTGGCCCGCGACATGGTGCACGTGGCCGCCGACGGCCGGCGCTATCTGGTCATGCACGGCGACGAGTTCGACGGGGTCGTGCAGTACGCCCCCTGGCTGGCCTTCCTGGGCGACTGGGCCTACCGCACCGTCCTGATGCTGAACACCGTGGTCAATCGCGTCCGGCGGCGGCTGGGTTTCGGCTACTGGAGCCTGTCGGCCTTCCTGAAGGTCAAGGTCAAGAACGCCCTGCAGTTCATCGAGGACTTCGAGGGCGCGGTGGCCGCAGAGGCCCGTCGGCGCGGCGTGGACGGCGTGATCTGCGGCCACATCCACAAGGCCGAGATGCGCGACATCGACGGCGTCACCTACATCAACGACGGCGACTGGGTGGAAAGCTGCACCGCCCTTGTCGAACATTTTGACGGACGGATGGAAATCCTGCATTGGGCGAAGCAGCGGTCATGGTCCATGATCGACCGTGCTCGCCGGGTTCCCGGCGTGGAAATCGAGAGCCCGGAACCCTCGCTGGCTTGATGCGGATTCTATTGGTCACGGACGCCTGGGAGCCCCAGGTCAACGGCGTCGTGCGCACCCTTACGCGGGTGGTGGCCGAACTGCGCGAGCTTGGCGACCAGGTCGAGGTGATCAGCCCTGACCAGTTCTCGACCTTTCCCATGCCCACCTATCCGGAGATCAAGCTGGCGGTGGGCGCGCACGAGAAGGTGCAGCAGCGCTTCAAATCCTTCGAGCCCGAGGCGATCCACATCGCCACCGAGGGGCCGCTGGGCCTGGCGGCGCGGCGCATCTGCATCGAGTGGAAGCTGCCCTTCACCACCAGCTATCACACGCGCTTTCCCGAGTACGTCTCGGCCCGGGCGCCGATCCCGCTGGCGGCGGGCTATGCCTACATGAAGTGGTTCCACAAGCCGTCCGGGCGGCTGATGGTGGCCACCCCCACCATGCGCGAGGAGCTGGAGCGCCACGGGTTCCGTAACCTCAGCTTCTGGTCCAAGGGCGTCGACACCGTCCTCTTCAACCCCGACAAGCGCGGCAATCCCGACGTCTACAAGGACCTGCCGCGGCCGATCTTCCTGAACGTCGGGCGCGTGGCGGTGGAGAAGAACATCGAGGCCTTCGCCTGCCTGGACCTGCCGGGGACGAAAGTCGTCGTCGGCGACGGGCCGCAGCGCGAAGAGCTGATGGCCAAGTATCCCGAGGTGGTGTTCGCCGGCATGCGCCACGGCGAGGAGCTGGCCGCCTACTTCGCCGGCGCGGACGTCTTCGTCTTCCCGTCGCTCACCGACACCTTCGGCCTGGTGATCCTGGAGGCGATGTCCTGCGGCACGCCCGTGGCTGCGTTCTCGGCGCCTGGACCGATCGACATCATCCCCAACTCCGGCGCGGGGGTGCTGGCCGAGGGCCAGACGGACGGGCTGAAGGAAGCCTGCCTCGAGGCGCTGAAGGTCAGCCGCGAGCGCACCCGCGCCTTCGCCAGCCAGTTCTCGTGGCGGGCCTGCGCCGAGGAGTTCCAGCGCCTGCTGCAACCCTATCCGGAGCCGGAGAAGAGCCGGTTCTGGCGTCGGCTGCGCCGCCTGGCCCGTCTGCGGCGGCCCAGGCCCGTGGAGCCCGAACTCTAGAGCGCTTCAGTTGACCGCCCCTGCGTCAGCAGCGCATTGGTAGGGGCGATCCGCGCGACGACAGCCTTCCCGAAACCTGGAGGCCGGCCGCCCCGCCCGGCCCAAAGTCGCGCGTCCCCATAACAACACCATTGATTTAGCGAGGGAATTTCCAAGATGCTCAAGACCCGTCTGACCGAGATGTTCGGCGTCGAGACCCCCATCGTGATGGGCGGCATGACCGGCGTCGGCTATGGCGAGCTGGTGGCCGCGGTGGCCAACGCCGGCGCGCTGGGCTTCATCGTCGCCCACATGTTTCCCTCGGCCGACGAGCTGAAGGCGGAAATCGAGAAGACCCGCAAGCTGACCGACAAGCCGTTCGGGGTGAACCTGACGCTGCTGCCGTCGCTGAACCCCATTCCCTACGACGACTATCGCCGCGCCATCATCGAGAGCGGGATCAAGATCGTCGAGACCGCCGGCCGCAGCCCGATCGAGCACCTGCCCGACTTCAAGGCCGCCGGGGTCAAGGTCATCCACAAGTGCACCTCGGCCCGCCACGCGGTCACCGCCGCACGCCTGGGCGTGGACGTCATCAGCATCGACGGCTTCGAATGCGCCGGTCACCCGGGCGAGGACGACGTCGGCCTGGTCGTGCTGCTGCCCTCCACCGTCGACCAGGTGGATATCCCGGTGATCGCCTCGGGCGGCATGGCCGACGGCCGCAGCCTGGTGGCGGCCCTGGCCCTGGGCGCAGACGGGGTCAACATGGGCACCCGTTTCATGGCCACCCGCGAGTGCAAGATCCACGACAACGTCAAGCAGGGCATCGTCGACAATACGGAGCGCGACACGCTGCTGATCAACCGCACCCTGCGAAACACCTCGCGCGTGGCGCGCAACGCCATCTCCGAGGAAGTGCTGCGCATCCAGCAGGACACCACCAAGACCATCGACGACGTCAAGGAACTGGTGGCCGGCGTGCGCGGGCGCACCAACGTCATGAAGCAGGGCGACCTGGACGGCGGCATCTGGACCGTCGGCCAGAGCCAGGGGCTGATCCACTCGATCCCCACCTGCGCCGAGATGGTCGCATCGGTCATGAAGCAGGCCGACGACATCATCCGCAACCGCATCGACCGAATGGCCGCCGGCGGCCAGGCCGCCTCGGCGCGCGTGCCCCCGGCGGCGGAGTAGCCTAGAGAATTCGCGGGCGGCGGCGGCTTAGAGCAGCCGCCCGCGGATCAGCTGTGACAAGAGGTCGATGCCGGACACCGCCACGGCGATGACGATGACGATCGCGCTGGTCTGGTCGAAGGCGTAGCTGTTGATGCTGTCGAACATAGCCTGGCCGATGCCGCCGGCCCCGATCAGGCCCAGGACGGTGGCCGAGCGGGCGCTCGATTCGAAACGATAGAGGGCGTAGCTGGTCCACAGCGGCGCGACCTGTGGGATCACGGCCCAGACGATCTCGTGCAGCGGCGTCGCGCCGGTGGCGCGCACCCCCTCGACGGGGCCGCGTTCGATGGATTCGACCGCTTCGGCGAACAGCTTGCCCAGCACTCCGCCCGTGTTCACGGCGATGGCCATCACCCCGGCGAAGGGCCCCAGGCCCACGGCCGCCACGAATATGGAGCCGACCACCAGATCGGGCACCGCGCGCAAGGCGTCGAGCAGCCGACGCACGGGAAACTGAAGCCAGGGCGGCGCGACGTTCTTGGCCCCGGCCAGGCCCATGGGAATGGCGACGATGATCGCCAGGGCGGTGCCCCAAAGCGCCATCTGGATGGTCAGCCACATCTTGGCGACGTAATCGCCGATCTGGTTGAAGTTCGGCCGAACGAACTCCCCCGCGAACTGGCGCATATTGTCGGAGCCGGCGACCAAGGCGCCGAACTTCTGCACCTCGGCGGCGTGGAAGCTGAAGATCAGCACCAGGGCCACGCCGCCCCAGATCGCCCAATCCAGGGCCTGGGCGCTGAACGGCTTCCTGGGCGGCGCGAGGCTCGCGCCGGTGTCCGCCGCCGTCATTCTACTGCGCCGCGGCCGGCGCGCGCGTGCGGGCCTCGAGGGCGACCCGCTGGGCCGTGATGGCGTCCAGGGTCTTCTTGGCCGCCTCGATCTTGGCCGGATCACCGCCCTCCTGGGCCAGCAGCCAGTTCTGCGTCGCCTCCATCTCGCGCACCGGCAGCAGGTGGGTCTCGTCGGCGGGCTTGAAGCCGCCGATGTTGATCTTGGCCATGTTGGCGCGCTGGCGCACGGCTTCAGGCGTGTCACCCTTGCCGTAGGTCAGGAAGAACTGACGCAGCTTCTCCTTGATCGCGGGATCGAGGTCGCGGCGATAGATGATCGGATCCTCCGGCAGGGTCGGCGATTCCCAGATCACCTTGACCTCCTGCGACTCCTTCTCGCCGCGCTGGTGGTTCAGCAGCAGGGCGGTGGAATTGTTGGTGGCGACATCGAGCTGGCCGTTGGCGACGCTGAACAGGTTGCTCTGGTGGCTTCCGCTGCGCACCGTCTTGAAGCAGGTCTCGGGCTTGATGCCCTTGGGCGCGAACAGGTAGGTCATCGGCGCCAGGGTGCCGGAGGTCGATCGCGCGTCGCCGATGCCGAAGGTCAGCGACCGGTCGCACTTGAGGACCTTGTCGAGGGTCAGGCCGCTCTTGGCGTTGACAATCAGCACCGATTTATAGCCGTCGATCCCGCTCGGGTCGAAGGTGCGCGCGAAGATCTCGCCGTTGGCGCGGCGCACGGCGTCCAGGCCCGGCAGGTTGGAGAACCACCCCACTTCGGTCTGCTTGAACTGCATGGCCGTGACCAGGGTGGTGTAGTTGCTGGAGAAGTAAGGCTTCACCTTCAGCCCGGTCTGCTTCTCCATGTCCTCGAGGATGGGCTTCCAGTAGCCGCCCATGCTTGCCGCCGATTCCGTCGACAGGATCGAGAAGCGCACCTCGTTCGGCGCGCGCGCCTCGCCCGGAGCGGAAGACTTGCCACAGCCGGCCAGGGCGACGGCGCCGGCGGCCAGGACGCCAAGCAGGCCCAGGCCCGCGAGTTTGCGACGGGAGATCATTGCGGCGCTCCTTCCCAGAAGACGTCCTCGAATTCCGGGCCATAGATGTCGATGAGCTTGTCCTTGCCCAGGTGGCTCGGCGGACCATCATAGACGATCTTGCCGGCTTTCAGGGCCACCACCCGGTCGCAATAGCGCAGGGCGTAGTCGACCTGATGCAGGGTGACGATGACGGTCAGGCCGTCGGATTTATTCAGTTCACGGAGGATTTCCATGACACGCCGGGCGGACACCGGATCCAGCGAGGCGACCGGCTCGTCGGCCAGGACGATCTTGGCCTTCTGGACCAGGGCGCGGGCGATGGCGCCGCGCTGCTGCTGACCCCCTGACAGGGTGTTGGCCCGCTGGCCGGCGTAGTCGGCCACGCCGACCCGCGCCAGGGCGGCCATGGCGGAGGCCTTGGTCTCGGCGGGCCAGCGCCCGAACAGGCCGCGCCAGAAGCCGATGCGCCCGAGCGAACCCAAGGCCACGTTGGTGAACAGGTCGAGCCGGCCCACCAGGTTGAACTGCTGGAAGATGAAGCCCATGCGGATACGCGCCTCGCGCACCTGGGCGGTGACCTTGCCACGCGCCTGGATGCGTTTTTCGAAGGCGTCGATGACGCCCTCGCCGGCGTCCACGGTGACCAGGCCGGTGACGGACCGCAGCAGGGTGGACTTGCCCGACCCCGACGGGCCGATCAGAGCGATCATCTCGCCACGACCCACCTCAAGCGACACGCCGTCGAGGGCGCGCCGGGCGCCATAGGTCTTGGAGACACCCCGCACGGAAAGGACGGCGGCTGACGTCATCTGCGGCGGAAATCCCCCAGGCAAACTCAACGCAATCGGCAGGCCGGATCACCCTGGTGTTCTGGCCGGGCGATGCAACGGTTTCATGACACGCGGGCGGAAGGCGGTCTAGCCGAGTCGCTGCGGCGAGGCGGGCGGCGCTTTGCACTTTACATCGGTGGACAACTTCCCTATGTCGCACGGCTCCGGCGGACCCCGATGTCCATCAACGCTGCTAACGCCGGCCTGGGTTTAACAATCTGCAGGGGGTTACGTGAATTGCACACGTACCATTCGCCCCTGGACCTGGTCCGCGAGCGGTCTCCGGAACGTCCTGTCGCCCTGGTGCGACCGGGCGCCGTGGCCCTAGCGGCGCGCTGGTTCAGAGACAACTTCAAAGGCGACGTCCACTACGCGGTGAAGGCCAATCCTTCGCCGTGGGTCATTGAGACCCTTTCGGACAACGGCGTCGTTTCCTTCGATGTGGCCTCGATCCCCGAGATCGAGCTCGTCCGCGCGCACGCGCCGGGCGCGCGCCTGGCCTATATGCATCCGGTCAAGAGCCGCCGGGCCATCGCCGAGGCCTACTTCGAGCACGGGGTGCGCACCTTCGCCCTCGACAGCCATGAAGAGCTGGCCAAGATCATCGACGCCACGGGCCAGGCCAAGGACCTGAACCTGATCGTGCGCCTGGGGGTCGAGGCCCAGGGGGCCCAGTACTCCCTGGCCGGCAAGTTCGGGGTTCCCGCCAACGAGGCCCCGGCCCTGCTGCTGGCGGCCCGCCGCGCGACGCATGACCTGATGGGCGTCTCCTTCCACGTGGGCAGCCAGTGCATGCGCCCGTCCGCCTTCCAGGGCGCGATGTCGCAAGCCTCCCGGGCTCTGGTCCGCGCCGGCGTGTTCGCCGATGTGGTGGACGTGGGCGGCGGCTTCCCGTCGATCTATCCGGGCATGGTTCCGCCGGCGCTCGACGAGTACATGGCCGCGATCGATCGCGGCTTCGCCGAGATGATGGTGCACGAGACCACCGAGCTGTGGTGCGAGCCCGGCCGTGCCCTGGTCGCCGAGAGCACCAGCCTGCTGACGCGGGTGGAGCTGAAGAAGGGCGACGCCCTATACCTGAACGACGGCGCCTACGGCGCGCTGTTCGACGCCGCCCACGCCAAGTGGCCGTTCCCGGCCCGAATGCACCGGGCTGACGACGAGGGCGCGCGCGAGCCGTCGGGCGTCCTGCGTCCGTTCAAGCTCTATGGCCCCACCTGCGACGCGATCGACGTGATGCCCGGCCCGTTCTGGCTGCCGGAGGACATCGACGAGGGCGACTTCGTGGAGCTGGGCATGATCGGCGCCTATGGCGTCGCCATGGCCACCCGGTTCAACGGCTTCGGCGACATCGAGACGGTGGAGGTCACCGAGCCGCCGATGGCCTCGATGTACGGCCTGGCTCCGCGTTCGATCCCGACGCCCAAGACCGACACGGCCGACGTCGTCCGCCTGGTCGCCAAGACCCGCGGCAAGAAGCGCCGACGAAAGTAGCCTGGTTGAGCCCGACCGCTCGACCCGCGCCCGGAGCCCGATGACAGGGTTCCGGGCATTCGCTGCTTTTCCGTCATTCCCGCTTCGAGAGTCCCGACATGTCCCCCGAAATGCCCCATGGCCTGATCATGCGCGCCGAGGAGGCGACGCTGAACGCCTGGCCCGCTCCCAGCCAGATCCTGCTGGACGGCTGGGTGCTGCGCTTCGCCGACGGCCACACCAAGCGCGCCAACTCGGTCAACCCGATCCGCGCCGGGGCGCGGCGTGACCTGCGCGAGAAGGTCCGCGCCTGCGACGCCCTGTTCCTGGCCAACGGCATCGAGCCCTGCTTTCGCCTGCCGCCCTTCGCCGAGGCGGGGGTCGAGGCGGCGCTGGACGCCGAGGGCTACGGCGGCGCCGAGGACGTGACGCGCGTGGTCTGGCGGCCGCTGGACGCGACGGTTGGCGGCTGGGACGCGGAGATCGTAGAAGGTCCGCCTACGGACGAATGGCTGGACGCCAAGGACCGCCTCCAGGGCGACAGCGCCGCAGACGCCGCCGGACGCCGTTGGATCCTCAAGGGCGCGGTCCTGCCGGGCGCCTTCGCCGCCGTGCGGGGCGACGACGGGCGCCTGGCCTCGCTGGCCTATGGCGCGGTCAGCGACGGGATGCTGGTGCTGAACATGGTGGTCACCGACGCGGCGCAGCGCGGCCGCCGGCTGGCCGAACGCGCCTGCGGGGCCCTGCTGGCCTGGGGCGCGGACCAGGGCGCGGACGGCGCCTGCCTGCAGGTGGTCGCGGCCAACGACGCCGGAAACGCCCTCTATTCGCGCCTCGGATTCGCCACCGAGCTCTATCGCTACCACTACAGGCGCAAGGCGGCGTGAGCCGGCGATGATTGACTTCGGGCGGCGCTGGGGACAACAGAGCCGCCCAACCGACAACTGTCACCTTTGGGGGCTATCCCCCGGTCTTCCGCCGTCGCTCCGTCCGGCCAAGATCTCTCAGACCGACGGGCGCTCACCTCGAAGGGAAACCCCGCGATGAACGCTCCCGCCCCCAACAGCAAGGCCGAGCTGCTTTCCAAGGTCGTCGAGCACGTCGACATCACCGCCTATGACGCCCGGCCGGTGATCGACGCCATGCGCAAGATGAGCTTCACCAGCCGCGACACCGCGCGCGCCGCCGACATCCTGGACATGGCCATCGGCGACTCCGGCTGCTCGCCCTGGCTGATCCTGGCCGGGTCGACCTCGGCCGGCGGCTGCATGCACGTCTACCGGGACATGGTGAAGTTCGGGATGATCGACGTCGTCGTGGCCACGGGCGCCTCGATCATCGACATGGATTTCTTCGAGGCCCTGGGCTTCAAGCACTATCAGGCGGCCGGCCCGGTGGACGACAACGTCCTGCGCGCCAACTACATCGACCGCATCTACGACACCTACATCGACGAGGAAGAGCTCCAGAACTGCGACAACACGATCTATGAGATCGCCAATGCGCTGGAGCCCCGCCCCTACTCCAGCCGCGAGTTCATCCACGAGATCGGCAAGTGGCTGGCGGCGGGCAACGCCAAGAAGCCCGGTTCCCTGATCCAGACCGCCTACGAGGAGGGCGCGCCGATCTTCTGCCCGGCCTTCGTGGACAGTTCGGCGGGCTTCGGCCTGGTCAAGCACCAGAAGGAGCGGATCGCGGCCAAGAAGCCCTATCTCACCATCGACGCCGTGGCCGACTTCCGCGAACTGACCGACATCAAGATCGCCGCCGGCACCACGGGTCTCTTCATGGTCGGCGGCGGCGTGCCCAAGAACTTCGCCCAGGACACCGTGGTCTGCGCCGAGATCCTGGGGGTCGAGGCCGACATGCACAAATACGCGGTCCAGATCACCGTGGCCGACGTCCGCGACGGCGCCTGCTCGTCCTCGACGCTGCAGGAGGCCGCCTCTTGGGGCAAGGTCCAGACCACCCACGAGCAGATGGTGTTCGCCGAGGCCACCTCGGTGGTGCCGCTGATCGGCTCTGACGCCTATTTCCGCGGGACCTGGAAGGGTCGCGAGAAGCGCCGTTGGGCCAAGCTGTTCGCCTAGGGTTGATCCGCCCGATATGACCTCAAGGCCCTCCGGTCAGAGCCGGAGGGCCTTTGTGCTGCGTCAGGCAGACCGAGGGCGAGCCCTCGACTATAGACACTTATACTGCCATAATCCGCCCGAACGCGGGAGGAAACGCCGATGGATGTCGTTCTGCTGGGCACCGGCTCGCCGATCCCCCATCCGGAGCGCGCCGGGCCTTCGACGCTGGTCAAGGCGGGCGGCGCGAACCTGCTGATCGACGCCGGGCGCGGGGTGGTCATGCGGCTGGCCGGGGCGGGCGTGCCGCCGCCAGCG
>JAFEEA010000094.1 GCA_018241335.1 Pseudomonadota bacterium | reverse complement strand
TTTAGAGCATGTTCAGGCGGCGAAACCGCTCACACTTTCGCCTAACATGCTCTAGAGCTCGACCATCTCGAACTGGCTCTTCGACATGCCGCAGTCGGGGCAGTTCCAGCTGTCGGGGATGTCGGCCCAGCGCGTGCCGGGCGGAAAGCCCTCGGTCGGCAGGCCCTCGGCCTCATCGTAGATGAAGCCGCAGGTGCCGCACTGATAGGTCTTGTAGGGCGCGTCGGTCATGGGGGCTCCCGTCTTCAGGCCTTGGCCTCGGCGACCTTGCCCGTGGGCTGGCCGTCGACGATCTGGTCCAGGTACTCCGACAGGCCATAGCCCACCTGGTCGCCGCAGCGATACTCCGTCATGCCCTCGGTGATGCGGGTGTTCAGCTCCACCCCGTCCGGGCCCTTGCGGCGGCTGCGCAGGGGGATCAGCGACAGCACCTTGCCGGTGACCTCATAGGCCTTGCCGCCCTTGGTCTTCACCTTGGCGCGCAGGTGCGTCTGGTAGCCGTGCTCGTCCCAGTCGCTGTCGATGGCGCACTCGCTGATCAGGTCGTAGATCCCGTCGCGGAACACCATGCCGCCCTGGCGCGGCTTGCCGTCCTCGCCGGTGACGATCGACAGCATCATCCCGAAGTCGCGGCCGAAGTTCATCGGGCACCAGCGGTACCAGTTGATCGCCGACCAGTGGCGCGGCCCCCACGACTTGTCGCGCAGGCCATAGCCGTCGATCTCGAAGCGCTCCTCGCCGATCTTGATGAAGCCCTTGGCGGCCACGTGCTGCTCGTAGTGGGCCTTGGCGAAGGATTTCTCCGGGTCGATGTTCATCGGCTTGCCGTCGACGCGCACCGTCTCGCCGCCAAACATCGGCGACACGCCCTCGTAGTCCAGCTCGACTTCGCAGGGCAGGGTGGGGTTCTCGCGGAACGCCTTGGACGGGTCGGCCATGTCGAAGGGCCGCTTCATCAGGCAGACCTTGCCGGAATAGGTGACGCGCAGCTTCTTGAAAGGCTCGACCACCTCGATCTTCAGGCCGCCGGCGTTGAGCTCCTTGTTGTGCTCGATCTTGGGACGGCCGAACATGAAGCCGATCCGCCCGTCCGGCAGGTAGAGGCAGACGCTCATCTCGGCGTAGCCCTCGTTGGGGCGGTTGCCGATGCGGAACCAGCCGCCCGCCTTCGAACCGTGGTCGAAGACGTTGAAATACATGCTCTCGTTGTAGTTCGCCGCCGCGTCGGGCGTGTGGGTGTACTCGTCCTGAGGGTCCAGGCGGGTGGTGAACTGGGAGGAAAGCTCGGCCATCGAAGGGCTCCTATTGGGCCGGGGCGCGGGCGCGCTGGACGGCGCGCCGGATCGCCCGGACGAAGGTGGGGTAAAGGGCTGGGGGCATGTCGTGTCCCATGCCCGGGACCTCGATCAGCTCCGCGCCGGCGATCAGGGCGGCGGTGTCGCGCCCGCCTTCCACCGGCACCAGGGGATCGACGGCGCCGTGCAGGACGACGGTGGGGGCGGCGATGGTCCTGACCTTGGCGCGGCGGTCGCCGGAGGCGCGGATGGCGCCCATCTGGCGGGCCACGCCGGCGGGATTGAAGGCGCGCTCCAGTTCCTGGATCGCCCGCTCGCGCAGGGCGCCCTCCGGCCAGGGATAGTCGGGGCTGCCGATCACCGCGGCGTTCTCGACGGCGTGGGCCAGGAACGCCTCGCGGTCCTTGGGGTCCGGGGCCGGCTGGCTGATCACCGCCCAGGCTTCCGGCGTCGCCGGGGGCAGGTCCGGATTGCCGGTGTTGGACATGATGCTGGTCAGCGACAGGGTGCGCGCCGGAAAGTCCGAGGCCACGGTCTGGGCGATCATGCCGCCCATGGACATGCCGACGATGTGCGCCTTGTCGACCCCCGCCGCGTCCAGCACCGCCATGGCGTCGGCGGCCATGTCCTCGACCCGGTATTCGGCGTCATCGGCCAGCCAGGTGGACTTGCCCACGTCGCGGTTGTCGAAGCGAATGGCGCACAGGCCCTCGGCGACCAGCAGGGCGCAGAAGTCGGCCGGCCACCGTGTCATCTGCGAGCCCAGGCCGTTGATCAGCAGCACCGTCTCGCCCTTCGGATCGCCGAAGGTCTCGTATTCCAGCTCGACGCCGTTCGACTTGGCCCTGGCCATGGCGGCCTCCAGAGGTTCTTGCGGCCCCATAATCGGCCCGTGGACGGCCGAGGCAAGATTGCCCTGGCGGCAGAGCACCCCACGTCAGTCCCCATTTCACCCGTTCAGCCGCCGCCCTTGCCGCCTTTCGGCCCGCTCGTCATGTTGCGCGCGTCGCAGCCCAAGAGGATCCATGAGCGGGACCATCCACATCGAGCGCCCGGCGCCGGCCATCGTCCGCCTGGTGATCGACAATCCGCCCATGAATCCGCTGGGTGTCGCCATGCGGGACAGCTTCATGCGCGTGCTGGACGAGGTGGAGGCCGACGACGGGCTGCGCGCCATCATTGTCACCGGCAAGGGGCGGGCCTTCTGCAGCGGCGACGACCTCAAGGACGAGGCCGCCCAGGGCGGCGACCTGGCCGGCTTCACCCGCCTGCTGGAACGCCTCGACGCCACGCGCGCGCCGGTGATCGCGGCGGTCAACGGGTGGTGCGTCGGCGGCGGCTTCGAGCTGGCCCTGTGCTGCGACCTGCGCATCGCCTCCACCGAGGCCCGGTTCGTCTGCGCCGGGGTGAACATGGGCCTGATGGCCTCGGCCTACCGCCTGCCGCGCTTGATCGGGGTCTCCCGCGCCAAGGCCATGCTGCTGACCGGCCTGCCGCATGACGCCGAGACGGCCGAGCGCTTTGGCCTGGTGGTCGCCGTCCACGCCCCCGAGACCCTGCAGATCGAGGCCCTGAAACTCGCCGAACGGGTCGCCAGCCGCGCGCCCCTTTCCGTGGAGGCGACCAAGGCCGTGGCGGGCAGGGCGATGGACCTGTCGCCCGCCGAATCCGAGGCCCTGCAGGGGCCGGTCCTGGCCCGCCTGCGCGCCAGCGCCGACCATGCCGAGGCCGTCGCCGCCTTCCGCGACAAGCGCGATCCGGTGTTCAAACGGCGCTGACGCTGGCGCCGCCCCCTTGCGTCTCGCGGCGGCAAGTGATCCAGACCGATTGCGAACAATCGAAAACGATCCCCGGGGAACCCCATGGCCATCAAGAACCGCATCACCGACCTGCTGGGCGTCGACTATCCCATCGTGCAGGCGCCCATGGGTTGGATCGCTCGCGCCCAACTGGCTTCGGCGGTGTCCAACGCGGGCGGCCTCGGGATCATCGAAACCTCCTCCGGCCGCCTCGACGAGGTGCGCGAAGAGGTCAAGAAGATGCGCACCCTGACCTCCAAGCCGTTCGGGGTGAACATCGCCCAGGCCTTCGTGCGCGACCCGGACATCGTCTCCTTCGTGGTCGACCAGGGGGTCAAGTTCGTCACCACCTCGGCGGGCGATCCCAACCGCTATTGCGCGGCGCTCAAGGACGCGGGCCTGACGGTGTTCCACGTCGTTCCGTCGCTCTCGGCGGCGCTGAAGGCCATCGAGGCCGGCGTCGACGGCCTGGTTGTGGAAGGAGGGGAGGGCGGCGGCTTCAAGAACCCCCGTGAGGTCGCCAGCATGGTGCTGCTGCCCCTGGTCTGCTCCCACACCGATCTGCCGATCATCGCGGCCGGCGGCATCGTCGACGGGCGCACCATGGCCGCCGCCTTCGCCCTGGGCGCCGAGGGCGTGCAGATGGGCACGCGCATGGTCTCGGCGGCGGAAAGCCCGGTCCACATGAACTGGAAGCAGGCGATCCTGGACGCCAAGGAGACCGACACCGTCTTCCTGAACCGCTTCGGCCCCGGCCCGGCCCTGCGCGCCCTGCGCACGGAAAAGACCTCGGCCTTCGAGAAGACCCCACCCGAAAACATCATGGCCGAGATGGGCAAGGCCCTCGATCTCTACTTCGGCGGCGACATGGAAGCCTCCATCGCCCTCTCCGGCCAGGTGGCCGGCCGCATCGACGAGATCAAGCCGGTGGCCCAGATCATCGCCGAGACCGTGGCCGAGTTCGACGAGACCATCGCGCGCCTGAGCCGGCAGTACGGCCGGGCCGCGGTCGGGGCCTGAGCCCTCCCTCCCCTTCATGGGGAGGGTCGGTCCGAAGGACCGGGGTGGGGAAGGCCGGTGAACCTCATGCCTCGTTGCAGCCGCCTTGCCCTGCCCGGACACCCCCACCCGGGCCGCTACGCGGCCTGTCCCTCCCCATGAAGGGGAGGGAGGGCGTCCAGCACCGCCTGCGCCGCCTTCAACCCATCCGCCATCATCCCACCCACGGTGACCGCCGCCTCGGCCGGCAGGACGTCGGCGATCCAGACCAGGCGCGCGCCGTCACCCGCGGCGAACACCTGGAACGAGGCGTTGTGGTGGCTTATGCGCTCGGAGCGCACCGAATAGGCCAGCCGGCGGGCTGTCTCGTCCAGGTCGACGATGACCTCGCGGGCCACGAAGCCGTTGGCGAAGGTGACGATGCGGTCGGGGCCGTCCATGGTCACGTCGGTGACGAATCCGGGGGCGAAGCGGGTGTGCACCTCGCCGATATCACGCACCACGTCCCACACTGCTTCCGGCGATGATTGGAGCAGAACTTCCTTGTGAATCGATGGCATGGGTCAATCTCCTGATGTAGTCAGGAGGTCAGGATGCCCCGCCACGCCCCGCATGGCTGGCGGAATGCGGACGTCATCGCCGGAAGATAGCCGCGGCCTTGAAGGTGTTGCGAATAGGCTTCAACCTGCCTGCGACAGGCGCGCGTGGCACCAGCCGTCAGCGTCTTGCGACCCTCAATACGCCCATCAAGCCGACCATGATTGAAACCTTCGTGCCGACTGGAACTCGACCGCGCGCGCCATCCTCCACCGTAAATTACGGTGTTTTACGGGGCGGCGGCGCGGTTCAGGCCGTCGCCGGCTCCTTCAGCACGAAGTCGTCGGGGTTCGGCTTCAGGGTCGCGCGCCAGTAGTCGACCAGGGCGAACGGCCAGTTCTGGGTCACCCGGCCAGCCTCGTTCTTGTACCAGCTGGTGACGTTGGGCGAGCCCCAGGCCATCAGCTTGTTGCCCTCGTCCACCTTCTCGTTGAAGGCGTCGTGGACGTCCTTGCGGACCTCCAGGGTCTTGGCCCCGGTCTCGGCCAGCAGCTCCAGGCAGCCCAGGATGTAGCGCACCGAGCACTCGGAGAAGAAGATGATGGAGCCATTCACGACGATGTTCGTATTCGGCCCGTAGATCATGAAAAGATTGGGGAAATTGGGCGCCGTCATGCCCAGGTAGGCGCGCGCGTCGCCGCCCCACTGCTGGTGCAGGTCGACCCCGCCCTTGCCGGTGATCTTCATCGGCGACAGGAACTTGGAGGCCGTGAAGCCGGTGCCGTAGATGATGACGTCGGCCTCGTGCAGGGCGCCGTCGCTGGTGACGATCCCCTTTTCCGTGATCTTGCTGATCGGGGTCGTGACCAGGTCGACGTGGGGCTGCTGCAAGGCCTGCAGCCAGACGCCGTTGTCCAGCAGGGCGCGCTTGCCGCCCAGGGGGTATTCGGGCACCACCTTCTCGGCCAGGTCCGGCCGGCCCTCGACCTGGCCGCGCAGCATGGCGGCGACCATTTCGCGGAAGGCGTTGTTGGCCTCGCTGACAGCCGTATCCGGGCCCTTCCAGTCGGGATCTGAGCGCACCGCCGGCAGGAGGCCGTCGGTGGCCATCCACAGCAGCCAGAAGCGGTACCAGCGATCGTAGTAGGGCACGTTCTCCAGCACCCACTTTTTCCCCTCGGCCACGTCCTCGTGGTAGTGCGGGGTCGGGAAGCACCAGGGCGGCGTGCGCTGGAAGACTTCCAGATGCGCCACCTTGCCGACGATCTCGGGCACGAACTGGAAGGCGCTGGCGCCGGTGCCGATCACGGCCACGCGCTTGTCCGTCAGGTCGACGCCATGGTCCCAGCGCGCCGAGTGGAAGGCCGGGCCCTTGAAGCTGTCGCGCCCCTCGATGTCGGGCAGGCGCGGGCGGTTGAGCTGGCCGACGGCGGTGATCACCGCGTCCGCCTCCAGCGTCTCCTCGCCCTTGGCGGTCTTCAGCGTCGCCTTCCACACCCCGCGGGCCTCGTCGAAGGCCAGGGACACCACCTCGGTCTCGAACCGGATGCGCTTCTTCAGGTCATAGCGGGCGGCGACGTTCTGGAAGTAGTCCAGCAGCACGGGCTGGGTCGAGAAGTGCTGCGGCCACAGGTGGTTGGGCTCGAAGCTGTAGGAATAGAAGTGGTTGGACGAATCCACCCGGCAGCCGGGGTAGGTGTTCTCCAGCCAGGTGCCGCCGACGTCGGCGTTCTTTTCCACCACCGTGTAGCCGACACCCGCCTCGTCCAGCTTGATCGCCGCCAGGATGCCGGACATGCCGGCGCCGATCACCAGCACCTTCATCTTGGCGGCCGCGGCCTTGAGCTTCGGCGTCTCCCACTGCGGGCGCTTGGAGTTCGCGCCCATCAGGTCGAGTTCATCTTCCAGGAAGTCCAGGTAGTCCGACGGAATGTCGACGCCGGTGATGAAGTCCATCATCGGGCGCAGGGCCTCGATGGCCAGGTCGCCGATCGGCTCGCGCCGACCTTCCAGGTAGTCGGTGATCACCCCCTTGGCGAAGGCGCGCATGATCGCCTGTTCCTCGTCGGGAACGCCGATGTCGTTGCGGTCCATCGGCTGGTAGGCCGGCCGCCACTCGGGCTTCAGGTGGTGGGTGTTGCCGGTCAGGTGGACCAGGGCGGTCATCAGCGAGGGAAGGTGGGCGGCCTCGATGGCCTCGTCCAGATTGATCGCGGTATCCAGCGGCATCGTGTTCCTTCCCGAATCTGTCGTCCCGTACCTTGGCCTGAACTTGTTCCCGCAGGCTTAAGCCGCCACCAATCCCTGAATCACGGCGGCGTGGTGACGCAAGCGCTCTGGCCCGCCCAGCAGTTGCCGGTCAAGGCCGATGCGCTTGAACCAGTAGTGCAGGCCCAGGAGGTCGGTGATGCCGATGCCGCCATGCACTTCCGTCGCGGTGCGGGCGACGAAGCGGCCAACCTCCGACAGGTGCGCCTTGGCGTGGGCGGCGGTCAGGGACGCTTCGTCCGGGACGGCGTTCCAGGCATGGGCGGCGTACCAGACCAGGGCGCGGCAGGGTTCCAGCTCGGCGGTCATTTCGGCGCACAGGTGCTTGACCGCCTGGAACGAGCCGATGACCCGGCCGAACTGCTTGCGCTCGCCGGCGTAGGCCACGGCCTTTTCGATCATGCGCTGGCCCGCGCCAAGGGTGTCGGCGGCCAGCAGCGTCCAGGCGGCGTCGCGCAGGCGGGGCAGGGCTTCGCCGCCGGCCAGGGGCTCGGCCGGGGTGTCCTTGAAGCGCACCTCGCCCAGGCGTCGGGTCAGGTCGATGCTGGTCAGGGCGATGCGGGTGATCCCCGGCGCGTCGCCCGCCACCAGGTGCAGACCTCCGGCGTTGTCGGCCACGATGAAGAGGTCGGCCTCCGCCGCGTCGATGACGAAGAGGCTGGTCCCGGTCAGCTTGCCGCCGGCGGCGTTCACCCCCGCGCCGTCGCGGGCGCCGGCCACGGCTTCGGAGATCGCGACGCCCGCCAGGACCTCGCCCGCGGCCAGAGGCGGCAGCCAGCGCGACTGCTGGGCGTTCGAGCCCGCGGCCCGAAGGGCGATCGCCGCCAGGGTCACGCCCAGGAACGGCGTCGGCGCCACGTGCCGGCCAAAGGCCTCCGCGGCCAGGGCGGCGTCCAGCAGCGACAGGTCGAGCCCGCCGTGCTCCTCGCCGATCATCAGGCCGGCCACGCCGATCTCGGCCAGCCCGGCCCAAAGGTCGCGGGCCACCGGCTCGTCCTTGTCGGCGAAGGCGCGCACGCGCTCCAGCGGGCACAGCTGGGCCAGCGCCTTTTCCAGGCTGTCGACCATCAGCTTCTGGTCCTGGGACAGTCCGAAATCCATGGCTCAGGCCCCCGCCAGCTTGGGTTCGCGCGGCATGCCGAGGCCCCGTTCGGAAATGATGTTCTTCTGGATCTGGGCCGTGCCGCCGCCGATGATCAGGCCCAGGTCGAACATGTAGCGCTGCTGCCACGAGCCGCCGGCGCGCAGGTGCGGGCTGTCGCCGTAGAGCACCCCCAGTTCGCCCAGGGCGTCGATCGCCAGGGCGGCCAGCTCGTGGTTGATGTCGCAGCCCTGCAGCTTGACGATCAGTCCCGCCAGGCCCGGGCTCTCGCCGTTGAGCTGGGCGCTGATCAGGCGCAGGCCATTGAACTTCATGGCCAGGACGCGGGCTTGCATCTTCATCAGCCGGTCGCGCCAGACCGGGTTGTCGATCAGGCGCTCGCCCCCGACCGTCTCCTCGCGCATCAGGTCGGTGATCGCGGCCAGCCGGCTCTCGGCCTGGTTGGGGTCGCCCAGCATGCCGCGCTCGTGCTTCAGGGTGGCGTTGGCCACCTGCCAGCCTTCGCCGCGCTTGCCCACGATCTGGCCCTGCGGCACGCGCACGTCGGTGAAGAACACCTCGTTGAACTCGGCGTGGCCGGTCATGGTCTTCAGCGGCCGGATCTCGATGCCGGGCGTCTTCATCGAGAAGATCAGATAGCTGATACCGGCATGCTTGGGCGCTTCAGGCTCGGTGCGCACCAGGCAGAAGATCATGTCGGCCTGCATGGCCGTGGAGGTCCAGATCTTCTGGCCGTTGATGACGAAGTCGCCGCCGTCCTCGGTGGCGCGGGTCTGCAGCGAGGCCAGGTCGGACCCGGAGCCGGGCTCGGAGTAGCCCTGGCACCAGATGATCTCGCCGCGCAGGGTGGGGGCGATCCACTGCTGCTTCTGGGCCTCGGTCCCCACCTCCAGCAGGGTCGGCACCAGCATGGAGATGCCCTGGCCCGCCATGCCCGTCGGGGCGCGGGCGCGGGTGAACTCCTCGGCGATGATCCGCGACTTCAGGATGTCGGGCTCGGCGCCGTAGCCGCCGTAGGCCTTGGGTATGGTGCGCGCGGCGTAGCCGTTGTCGATCAGGCGTCGCTGCCACGCCAGCGCGTCCGCCCGGGTCGGCCTGGCCGGCCCGGGGTACTCGTCCTTGTGACGATCCAGGAAGCCGCGCACCTCGGCGCGAAAGGCTTCATATTCAGGGCCGAAAGAGAGGTCCATGGCGCGGGCTCGGCGAAGGCGCTGCTAGCGCGGATGCCGGAAGTGGCGCCTTGCACGACCCGGGCGTCAAGCCTGACCCGACGGCGCCCGACGCGCCGTCGCGCAGGTTCAGGCCGCGGCGTGGGCCCGGCTGGCGGCGCCTTCGCCGGACAGCGACTGGGCGATGGTCAGGACCGCGCGGCGCGCTTCGCCGTCGCTGATCTTGGCGAACGCGGCCAGAAGGTCCGTGGCGCCGGGCGTGGCCAGTTGCGCGTAGATGATCGCTTCCACCGGAGCCGAGCCGTCTTCGCCCACCAGGGCGGCGACCGTGGTTTCCAGCTTGGCGGCGATCTTCACCAGCATGGAGGCCGAGACGCGATTGGCGCCGCGTTCGTACTTCTGAACTTGTTGGAACGTAATGCCCAGGGCATTGGCGAGTTGGGTTTGGCTGAGGCCCAGCCAGCGACGACGGATCCGAACACGCGCGCCGACGGCGACGTCGATCGGATCCGGTCCCTCTCGATTGACAGCCTGCATGGTGAGCGTTCTCCAGGAGCTAGCGATCTTGTCCGAATACATCCCCTAAGTGAAAAGCGCTAGGGTGCGCGCGCGTCAAGGGAATGCGTTACAAAGTCACAACCTGCCCGTTCCTACCCACTTTAAGCAATTCCCAAAGGCATAACGGACTGAACGTGACGCAATCCAGAGTTTGAGACCACGATTCCACTCGGAACTCTACTTCCTATGATCGGCCGCTGCCCTTCGGTTTCATTTTCGTAACGGACAATAGAACTGCCGTTCAGTCGGAAATTTGTCTGTCTAACTTTGCGCCGTCGGCGGGCCTTGACTGCCGTCGCGGCGCCGGCCCCTGAATAAAGTGCAGATACACGCGTTGGAAGGAGACGTTTTTATGACGGGCGACATCAGCATACCTGCGGACATCGCGCGGGCGGTGATCACCCCCAACGTCTATGCTGAAGACGCGCCATTGCACGACGCATTCAGGTGGCTGCGCGCGCACAATCCTTTGGGCCTGGCGGAACTCGAGGGAATATACCCGTTTTGGGTGGTTTCGAAGCACGCCGACATCCTTGAGGTCAGCCGCCAGAACGACCTCTTCCACTCTGGCGACATGCCGACCACGTTCACAACCATCCAGGGCGACGAATATGTGCGCCAGCGCACGGGCGGCAGCCCCCACCTGCTGCGCACCCTGGTGCAGATGGACGCCCCCGACCACCCCAAGTACCGCCTGCTGACCCAGTCCTGGTTCCTGCCGCAGAACATCCGCAGCCTCGAGGACCGCATCCGCGGCATCGCCCGCAAGCACGTCGAACACATGGCCTCGCTGGGCGGCGAGTGCGACTTCGTCAATGACGTGGCCCTGACCTATCCCCTGCGGGTGATCATGGAGATCCTGGGCGTGCCGCCCGAGGACGAGCCGCGGATGCTGAAGCTGACCCAGGAGCTGTTCGGCGCCGGCGACCCGGACCTCAACCGATCGCGCTCGAACGTCCAGGAAAACCCTGACGCCATGGGCGACCTGCAGGCGGTGATCGCCGACTTCTTCATGTACTTCAAACGCCTGACGGACGATCGTAAGGCCAACCCCCGCGACGATGTCGCCTCGGTGATCGCCAACGGCAAGATCGATGGCCAGCCGATCAACGACTTCGAGGCCATGAGCTACTACGTGATCGTGGCCACCGCCGGCCATGACACGACCTCGTCGTCCACCGCCGGCGCGGTCTGGGGCATGTGCCAGTACCCGCAAGCCTTCGCCAAGGTGAAGGCCGACCCGGCCCTGATCCCGGGCCTTGTCGACGAGGCGATTCGCTGGACCACGCCGGTGAAGCATTTCATGCGCTCGGCCACCGCCGACACCGAGCTGCGCGGGCGGAAGATCAAGAAGGGCGACTGGCTGTGGCTGGCCTATCCCTCCGGCAACCGGGACGAGGAGGTGTTCGAGGCGCCGGACGAGTTCCGCCCGGATCGCAGCCCGAACAAGCACCTGGCCTTCGGCTACGGGGCGCACCTTTGCCTCGGCCAGCACCTGGCCAAGATGGAGATGCGCATCCTGTTCGAGGAGCTGATGCCGCGCCTGACGTCGCTGGAGTTCGCCGGCGAGCCGGCCCGCGCCACCGCCGCCTTCGTCGGCGGGCCCAAGCGCCTGCCGATCCGCTACCGGTTCGCCTGACGCCTCCTGCCCGTCGGGGCTTGACCCTGGCCCCCCTGGCCGGTGCTAAGGGGGCATGAGCGGACTGGACGGCATGCGCGTGGTGATCGCTGGGGCGGGGGCTCTGGGCTCGTGCCTGGCGTTCGCCCTGGCGCGAGCTGGGGCGGCGGTGACGGTGGTCGACCCCGCGCCCGATGCCAGCGCCTCGGCGGTGGCCGCCGGCATGATCGCGCCGGTCTTCGAGTCGGTGCTGGATCCCGAAACGGCCATCGGCTTCGACCTGCTGCGGCGCGCCGCCGGCCTTTGGGAGGGGCTTGCGGCGGAGCTTGGGGTCCCCCTCGACCGAAGCGGGTCCCTGGCAGTGGGTGGCCCGGACGACCTCGATCGCTGGACCGAGCTGGCCGCCACAATCGGTGCGCCGGCGCGGCGGTTGGGCCGGACCGAGGCGGAGCGACTGACGCCGGGCCTGACCGCGCCCAGCGGGGCCCTGTTCGCGGATATCGACGTCCGCATCGATCCGCGCGCCATGTTGGCGGCTCTGGCCGGCGCCATCGCGGCGCGGCGCTCGAAGGTTGTCGGCTGGTCGGCCGGTGTCGCCCATCTCTCTGACGGCGAGCGCCTGGCGGCGGACCGGCTGGTGATCGCCACCGGCGCGGCCCTGGACCTTGCCGGCGCCGCGCCCGAGCTTGGCGTCCTTCAACCCATCAAGGGCCACATCCTGCGCGCCTCCGGCGGCCCGTCCGCCGGGGCCGTGGTGCGGATGGTCAGAGGCTACGTCTGTCCGTCACGGGCAGGCGCGGTGATCGGAGCCAGCATGGAGTTCGGCCGCGCCGACCGCGATGTCGAACCGGACGTCGTCCGTCGCCTGGCGGACCAGGCCGGCGCGGCCTTTCCCGGGCTGGAGCTGGTGTCGGTGGAGGCCCAAGTCGGCGTGCGCGCGGCGACCCCCGACGGCCTGCCGCTGGCCGGGCCGTCCCGGACGCCGGATGTCTGGATCGCGGGCGGCGCGCGTCGGAACGGCTGGCTGCTGGCGCCGCTGATCGCCGAGGCCCTGGCGTCGGCCTTGAGGGGCGACCGGGAACCCGCGCTCCCGGCCGCCTTCGATCCCCGCCGCTACGGCTAGTTGTCGCTGAGCCGGAACTGGATCGGGATCTCGATGGTCCCGCCGGCGACGGCCTGGCCGTCTTCCATCTGCGGCCGCATTTTGAAGAACCGGGCCAGCTTCCTGGCGGCGTCGCCGAATCCATAGTTGGATGGCGTCTCGCTGACGACGTCGCAGCTGCTGATGGTTCCATTCGCCGCCACCGTGCAGTTGATGGTGGCCGAGCCGCTGACTCCCAGGCGCTGCGCCCGTTCGGGATAGTACTTCGACATGGCTGCGGCGTCGGGTTGGGTCAGCCAGTCGGGACGGGTGATCTTCTTGGACTTGGGCGTGTCGATGACCGTTGGGCCGGTGTCGACCAGGGTCCGCGGCGGGTCCTTCACGACCGTGGGATCGTGACGGGGCGTCGGGTCGGCCGGAAGTCTGTTGTCGGGCGGCGCCAGCGGCGTCAGCGGCGGCTGATGGATCGGTGGATGCGAGGTCTGTGATGGCGCGCGTTGGGGCTCCTTCGGCGTCTCGGTCGGGGGGCGAAAGAAATCGACGATCGTCGTCGGGCTGTCATCCGTCTCCACCTTCGGGACGCTGAACGCCGCGTTGTAGAGATAGATGCCCACCGCCACGTGGGCGACGATCGAGGCGCCGACGGCGATGCTCATGCCGCGCGACATGCGCCGCTTGGGCGCCGCGTCGGCGAAGGACTGGAAGATGGCCCCGTCTAAGGGTTGGCGGATCACCATGCGAACCTCCCTGGTTCGTTTTATAGTTGCCGCAAGCGTTGGGCCGGTTCTCCCTTGTGTAAAGCGTGCTAACGCCTCGGGAGGCGAGTGATCGCGCTTTAGTTACTTAAAAATCGCAAGTTTAGGCGGTCAGTCCATTCATCCGAGTTTTGAATGGAACGCGCAGTCCAAGATACGAACAAGTGTTCATCGCAATGCGGATGGCGAATACGCATTTTCGGAACGGTCTGAGGCGGGGCGGTTGGTCGCAGGCGCGGCGACCCGGCCGGCGAACATGGTTAAGCGCGCCTTAACCATAACTCGCCACGAATGACCTCATGCCAATCGAGTCCATCCGCGGCGTCGTCGAGGCGGCGATCCAGAGCGCGTCCAACGCCACCGGCGTGGACTTCGGATTCCTGCTGGGCACGGCCAAGCGCGAGAGCGGCTACAATCCGGCCGCCAAGGCCCCGACATCCTCCGCCGCCGGCCTCTACCAGTTCACCGAGCAGACCTGGCTCTCGACGCTCAAGAAGTACGGCGCACGGCATGGCTATGCCCGATACGCCGACCTGATCCAGACCGGCGCGGACGGGCGACTGCGGGTCAACGGCGGCGACGCGCGCCAGGCGGTGATGGCGCTGCGCATGGACGCGCGCGCATCGGCCCTGATGGCGGGGGAATTGACCGCCGATCATGCTTCCTACCTGCGCGGACGCGTGGGGCGCGACCCCACGGCCGGCGAACTCTACATCGCCCACTTCCTCGGCGCGGCGGGGTCGGCCAAGCTGATCGAGGCGGCGCGCACCAATCCAGGCGCGGCGGCCTCGGCCCTGTTCCCGGACGCGGCCCACGCCAATCCGACCATCTTCTATCGCCAGGGCCGCTCCGCAACGGTCTCGGAGGTCTACGCCAACCTGACCGCCAACCCGGGCGCCAGCCGGCCGGCCACCACGCCGCAGCAGGCGGACTTCGACGACCGCGCCTTTGTCCAGTACGCTTCGGCAAGGCGCATGGACCGGGTCAACGCCCA
>JAFEEA010000093.1 GCA_018241335.1 Pseudomonadota bacterium | reverse complement strand
GCATGGCCTCGTGCCGGGGCTGGCGGTGGTGCTGGTGGGCGACGACGCGGCCAGCCAGATTTACGTCCGCTCCAAGGGCGAGCAGAGCCGCGAGGCCGGCCTGCACTCTGTGACCCACATCCTGCCCTCGGACACCCGCCAGGAAGACCTGATCGCCCTTGTGCGCGGCCTGAACGCCGATCCGGCCATTCACGGCATCCTGGTCCAGATGCCCCTGCCCAAGGGGCTGGACGAGGCGGCGGTGGTGGACGCCATCGACCCGCGCAAGGACGTCGACGGCCTGCATGTGTCGAACGCCGGCCTGCTGGCCAGCGGGCGGCCGAACCTGATCCCGTGCACGCCGCTGGGCTGCATCATGATGCTGCGAGAGACGCTCGGCGACCTGGCCGGGATGAACGCCCTGGTGATCGGCCGCTCGGTGCTGGTGGGCCGGCCGATGGCGCAACTTCTGCTCAACGACAGCTGCACCGTCACCATCGCCCATTCGCGCACCCGCGACCTGCCGGCGGTGTGCCGCCAGGCCGATATCGTCGTGGCCGCCGTGGGCCGGCCCCTGATGGTCAAGGCGGACTGGATCAAGCCGGGCGCGGCGGTCATCGACGTCGGCATCAACCGCGTGCCGTTCCGTGACCCGGTCAAGGCGGCCCAGGGGCGGACCAAGGTGGTCGGCGATGTCGACTTCAAGCCCGCCAGCAAGGTCGCCGGCTGGATCACGCCGGTGCCGGGCGGCGTCGGGCTGATGACCGTGGCCTGCCTGCTGCGCAACACCGTCACCGCCGCCAAGCGGATCGCCGGCCTCGAGAGCTGAGACGCGGGGGCGGCCCGACCGGGGTCAGCCCTGGCCCTTGGCTCCGACCCAGCCGACCAGGTCGCCCAACACCTTGGTGACCGCCTGGTCGAAGGCTCCGGCGATGGCGCCGACGCGATTGTCGCTGGCGTCCACGCGAGCCTCGAAAGTGCGGCTGCCGGCGACGGCGCGGTCGTTGATCCGGTCCAGATCGGCGTGCAGCACGACGACCACGGTGGGGGCCGCGCTGGCGCCATGCTCGTAGCGCGCCTCAAAGCTGCGCACGTCGAGTTTCAGCACATAGTCGGCCCGCACCACCTCGCCGCGGCCGATCAGCCGCGCCGGGCCGCCGGCGTTGTCGAAGGCGCGGGTCACCGCAGCGTCGAAGAGAACATTGGCTGGGCTCACCCACCGCGAGCCCTTGATATAGGCCGCCTCGCTGCCCGACACGGTCAGGATGCGGTCGGTGGCCGCCGGCCGGTCGAAGCTCATGACCGCATTGAGCACGCCGAAGGCGGGGCTCCCGGCGGGTGCGGCGGCCGGCGCCGCGGCGACGCCGAACCGGAACAGGTTGGCCGGCGGCTGCTTGGGGAACACCGACACGCAGGCTGACAGCGCCGCGGCGGCAAGCAGGGTCGCGCCGACCCGCGAGAGCATTGCGATCTTGCTCACGGCTTCACCTCGACTTCCTTGGACGGGGGTTTGCTGATGAGGCCCTGGGGACTGGACTGGATTTCGCCCAGCACCGCGTCCAGGTGTTCGGTGGCCTGCTGCAGGCTGGTCACTGCGGACTGGATCTGGGGCAGGCCGGTCTTGGCGAAGTCGCCGGTGGGGCCGTCCAGCTTGGCCAGCAAGGCGCGGACGTCCTTGGCGGCGGCCTCGATCTGGTCGGCCGCGTCGCCCAGCTTGCGCACCGCACGTGTGCCGTCGCCCTGGACGAGGCCCTGGCTGGTCTTGGCCAGGTCGCGGATCTGCTGGGCCGCCTGGTCGGCGCTTTGCAGCGCCTTGTCGGCGTCGGCGATGATCGACTTGCGCGCGCGCAGCTCGGCGGTCACCGCCTGGATGTCGCTGAGCGTGGCCGAGAAGGTCTTGATGTTGTCGTCCGACAGCACCCGGTTGACCCGGTCCAGGGACTCGATGGCCTTGGCCACCACATTGCTGCCGCCCGACAACAGGTCGGAGAAGGCGTCGCGCTTGCTCAGCATGCGCGGGACGACGCCGAAGGGCACGGTGTCCTTGAGCAAGGGCTTGGCGGGAGTGCCGGCGCTGATCTGGATGTAATTGACGCCCGTGATGCCCTGCGGCTCCAGCATGGCGTAGGAGTCCTGGCGGATCGGCACGTCGGAGGTGACCTTGACCCGGGCGATGACCAGGGTGGGGTTCTTGGGATCCAGGGCGATCTTGGTGATCTCGCCGACCTTGATGCCGTTGAAGTGCACCTCGCCGCCGTCGGAGATGCCACGCACCGGGCCCTGGAACTGGATGTCATAGACATCGTATTTCTGGTTGAAGCGCAGCTGCGCCAGCCAGACGACGAAGATGATCGTGGCGATCATCAGGATCGTGGAGACCACCCCCACCAGGGCGTAGTTGGCGTTTCGCTCCATCAGCGTACCCCCTCGTGGGCGGCCGCGGCCGCGCGGGCCTCGGCAGTCGCCCGCCCCCGGGGTCCGAGAAAGTATTCGCGGATCCAGGGATGTTCAGATTTCTCGAGTTCATGCACCGGCGCCATGTCGACGACGTGCTTGTCGGCCAGGACCGCCACCTGGTCGGTGATGGCGTAGAGGCTGTCGAGGTCGTGGGTGATCATGAACACGGTCAGGTCCAGGCTGTCGGACAGGTCCTGGATCAGTTCGTCGAAGCCCGCCGAGCTGATCGGGTCGAGGCCCGAGGTCGGCTCGTCGAGGAACAGCAGTTCCGGATCGAGCGCCAGGGCCCGCGCCAGGCCTGCGCGCTTGATCATGCCGCCGGACAGCTCGGACGGCTTCAAGGCGCCGGCGCCGGGTGGCAGGCCCACGAGCGCAATCTTGAGGTCGGCCAGTTCATTGACCTCGGCGCGGCCCATGTCGGTGTGCTCGAACAGCGGAGCGGCCACGTTCTCGCGCACGGTCAGGTTCGACCACAGGGCGCCTTGCTGGAAAAGCACGCCCCAGCGCCGTTCGATGGCCGTCCATTGGCGGCGCCGGGCATAGCGGATGTCCTGGCCGAAGATCTTCACCGACCCGGCCTCGGGCGCCTTGAGGCCGATAATGGTGTTGAGCAGCACCGACTTGCCGGTGCCCGAGCCGCCCACGACGCCGACCACGTCGCCCCGGGGGATGACCAGGTCGAGGTTGTCGTGGATGCAATTGTCGCCGAAGCGCGAGACCAGGCCGCGCACCTCGATGGGCGGCGCCTCGCGGTCGAGAGGGGCTTCGTCCAGCGTCATATGTGCAGCTTCATGTAGACCAGGGCGAAGAAGGCGTCGATCAGGATGGTGGAGAACACCGCCTGCACCACGGCGGCGGTCACCCGCCGGCCCAGGGACTCCACGTCGCCGCCGACTTCCATGCCCTGGCGGCAGCCGATGGCGGCGATGACGACCGCCAGCACCGGTCCCTTGGACATGCCCACCCAGAAGTGCTTGACGCCGACATGTTCGACCATGCGGCTGAGGAACATGGACGGTCCGACGCCCAGCTCGGACCAGATGACCACCATGCCGCCGCAGAGGCCGGCGATGGTGGCCACGAAGGTCAGCAGCGGGATCGTCGCCAGCAGCGCCAGGAAGCGCGGGAACACCAGGGCGTCGAAGGGATCGACGCCCAGCACCTGCATGGCGTCGATCTCCTGCTTCATCTTCATGGCGCCGATCTCGGCGGCGAAGGACGAGGCGGATCGGCCGGCCAGCAGCACGGCGGTGATGACGATGTTGAACTCACGCAGGACCGCGATGCCGACCAGGTCGACGGCGAAGACCTGGGCGCCGTAGTTGGACAGCATGTCCGCCCCGATCAGCCCGACCACGGCCCCGATGAAGAAGGTGGTGGTGGCGACGATCGGCAAGGCGTCCAGCCCCGCGCGCTCGGCCAGGGCGAACACCGGCGCCCAGCGGATCGGGGCCGGCCGGCTCCAGCCGAACATCCTGAACAGCCAGGGAAACAGCGACCAGGTGATGCGGGCGGCGGCGCGGCCCACCGAGACCAGAAGGTGCCCGTTGAAGACGAACAGGTCGAAGACGTCGAAGCCGATGTTCAGCACGCCCTCGCCGATCCGCGCGAAGAGCTCGAACACGGGGCGCCTGGGCTTGACGGGCGTGGGTTCGGCCTTGATCGCCTCGGCGACCAGGTCGACCAGCCGGCGCACCTCGGGCCGGGCGATGATCTCGCCGCGACCGGCGCTGGCCGCCATGGCCATCAGCACGCCATAGGCGCCGGAGGTGTCCAGGCGGGTGACGCCGGAGAGGTCGATGGTCACGCCGCTTGTGCCGCGCAGAACCTCGGTCAGGCGCTCATTCGCCTCGCCCATGAGCACCGCTGTCCAGTCGCCGTTGAGGACGGCGACGGAACCGGTGTCACTGCTCTTGAGGTCGAAATCGGCCGGCTTGTTCATCTTGGCGCGTGTCAGGCGCACCCCGCAATCCGCCGCCCCGGTTCACGAGTCGGCCCCCAGTGCGCCGAACCCTAACAGAGGTTTCTCAAACGCCTAGCCTGAACGCTTCAGCGGGGAACTAGGCGCCGCGACTGCGCGGCGCGTGGGCGATGCGCAGCAGGTTGGCGGCGCCCGGCGCGCCCATAGGCGGTCCGGCGATGATCAGCACGCGGGCGCCGGCGCTGGCCAGGCCCAGGTCGGCGGCCATGTGGGCGGCCTCGTCGGTCATGGCCGCGATGCCCCTCGGCTGGGTCGCCACCCTGGGCTCCAGGCCCCAGACCAGGCCCAGGCGCCGCGCCACGGCGGCGTCGGGCGCTATGGCCAGGACCGGCAGCACCGGCCGCTCGCGCGCCACGCGCCGGGCCGTCGATCCTGTGGTGGTGTAGGCCACGAGACAGGCGGTGGACCGGGCCTGGGCGGCGCGGGTGGCGGCGGCGATCAGGGCGTCGACGTCCTCGTCCGCCTCCTCGCCGTGCTCGGCGCGCATCAGGTTCGGCCAGTTCGGGTCGGCCTCGACCCGCCGGATTATGGCGTCCATCACCGTCACGGCCTCGCGCGGATAGGCCCCGCTGGCGCTTTCGGCCGACAGCATCAGGGCGTCGGCGCCCTCGTAGACGCCGTTGGCCACGTCCGACGCTTCCGCGCGGGTGGGCGAGGGGCTGGCGGTCATGGATTCCAGCATCTGGGTGGCGATGATCACCGGCGCCCCCCGCCGGCGGGCGGCGCGCACGATCGTCTTCTGGGCGACGGGCACCTCTTCGGTCGCCATCTCGACGCCCAGATCCCCGCGCGCCACCATCAGCCCGTCGGACACGTCCAGAATGGCCTCGAGGTGTTCGAGCGCGGCAGGCTTTTCGATCTTCGACAGGATCTGAGCCCGGCCGCCGACCAGGCGGCGCAGTTCGGCGACGTCGCCGGCGTGCTGCACGAACGACAGGGCGATCCAGTCGACGCCGATGCGCAGGGCGAAGTCGAGGTCCTTGCGGTCCTTGGCGGTCAGGGCCGGCACCGGGATCACCGCCCCCGGCACGGAGACGCCCTTGCGGTCCGACAAGGCGTCGCCGGCCGTCACCTCGGTGTCGGCCCAGTCGGTCCCGACGCCGGTCACCCGCAGACGGACCTTGCCGTCGTCCAGAACCACCTCCATGCCCGGACGCAGCACACGCAAGACCTCGGGATGGGGCAGGGGTGCGCGCCGGCTGTCGCCCGGCGCCGGGTCCAGGTCGAAGCGGATCGCCTGTCCTTGGGCGATGGCGATCTTGCCCCGGGCGAAGGCCCCCAGCCGAAACTTCGGGCCCTGCAGGTCGGCCAGGGCCGCCAAAGGGCGCCGAACATGATCCTCGGCCGCGCGCACAGCCTTCAGGGCCGCCGCGTGATCGTCGTGGGTTCCGTGGCTGAAGTTCAGGCGGAACACATCCACCCCCGCCTCGGCCAGGGCCTTGACGATGTCCGGCGCGCGGCTGGCGGGGCCGAGGGTGGCGACGATACGCGTGCGGCGGTTACGGATCATGGGGGCCGGGGATTCGAGAGAGCGATCGCCAGCTTAGTGCCCGCGCCACGAGAGCGCGAGCGTCGCCGCAACGCGACGGCGGCTTTCCCGCGCGGCGGCCCCTAGCCCTTCAGCAGCGCTGTCGCCTTATCCAGCCGGTCGCTGACCGCCTGCAGCACCGCCGCCGTGCGGCCGACGAACTCGCCGGCCTCGGGCCAGCGCCGGCTCTCCAGGGCCTCGCGGACGCCCGGCAGGGTCTTGGAGCCGTAGCCGGTGAGCAGGCCCGGGGCGTAGATCAGGTGCCGGTACCAGGGACGGCCGGGCAGGCCGCGCGTGTCGGTCAGGCTCTGCTCGGCTCCCTGCAACAGGGCGTTGACTTGGTTACGCCGCTCGGGCTTGAGCGCGCCGGCTGAGGCGGCCGCCTCGTCATAGGCCTTGGCGCTGGCCTTCAGGCGCGTCACGGCGTCTTCCAGGGCCTTGAAGTCGATCTCGGGCACGGCGGCTTCCCGCTCGGGCGGCGCGCTCGACAGAAGGGGATCGGCGGCGAGCGAATAGGCCCGCTGGTCCAGCAGCTTGTCGATGGCCTCCGTCCGCTCGCGCATGGTGCGGGTAAGCTTCTTCAACTCCTCCACCTGGTCCCCGACGGTGTCCGCAAGGTTGGTGAAGCGCAGGGGCGCGATCTCGGCGTTGGCGGTGCGCAGCACCAGGCGTCCGGATGTCTGGGCCAGGGCGACACCATAGTGGAAGCCGGGGTCGCCGAAGCGGTCGTAGTGCTCGAAGGTGTCGTAGGCCGAGTGGTAGACGCCGGCGCTGGAGCCTTCGCCGCCGAAGCCCAGGTTGATCGACGCCAGGCCCAGGTGCTGCACGAATGGCGAGTAGTCGGAACCGGAACCCAGGTCGCCGATGGGCAGGACGCCGCTGGCCGCCGCCTTGCCGCGCTTCTTGTCGTCCTCCGTGGCGCCCGGCTCGGCGCCTTTCACGGCCAGGTTCGCGAGGGCGCGCTGGCGGACGCTGACTCCCGTCTCGGGGTCTTTCACGTCGCCGGCCGCCTGGTCCAGCAGGGCGCGCAAGGAGTAGCTGGCCTCCGTGCCCAGGAAGCCGCGGCCGTTGCCGTCGGAATTGATGTAGACGATCGCCTTGGCCTGCAGCTCCGCGGCGTGCGCCTCGGCCCATTCGGTGGAGCCCAACAGGCCTGGCTCCTCGCCGTCCCAGCTGGCGTAAACGATGGTGCGCCTGGGCCGCCAGCCGGCCTTGGCCATGGCGCCAAGGGATTTGGCCTCCTCCATCAAGGCGGACTGGCCGGACAGCGGGTCCTCCGCGCCATAGACCCAGCCGTCCCGGTGATTGCCGCGCACCACCCATTCGTCGGGGCGCTCGGATCCCTTCAGCACCGCGATGACGTCATAGAGCGGCTTCTGGCTCCAGTCCGACTGGACCACCAGGTGAACCTGGGCCGCGGGGCCGACGTGGTAGGTCAGGGGCAGGGCGCCGCGCCAGCCCTTGGGCGCCACCGGCCCGCCCAGCGCCGCGAGGAAATGCTGCGCCTGGCCGTAGGAGATCGGCAGGGTGGGTATCTTCAGGATGGTGTTGGCGTCCGCGATCGGGATGCGGGGCGCGTTGGCGGTGGCGCCGACGTCCGGCGTCAGCGGGTCCCCGGCGCGCACCGGCATGTCCATCACCGAGCCGCGCTGGATTCCGTTCTCGTTGCGCCACGCGCCCTTGGGATAGGCGTCGCCAGGGCCATAGCCGTCGTCGGCCGGGTCGGAATAGATGATGCAGCCCACCGCCCCGTGCTCTTGGGCCAGCTTGGGCTTCAGGCCTCGCCAGCCGGCGCCGTAGCGGACGATGACGATCTTGCCGCGCACGTCGACTCCCATGCGGGCGAGCGCCTTGTAGTCGTCGGGCATGCCGTAGTTCACATAGACCAGCGGGGCGGTGACATCGCCGTCGCCGCCGTAGGCGACATAGGCGGGCAGGGCGCCGTCGGTGCGGGCCGAGGTGGCGTCGCCGGCCACCGGCGGTTCGGTGAGCTGGGCCTTGTAGGGCTGATCGCCCAGCAGCTCGAGGCTCTCGGCCTTGGGGGTCGGATAGAGGACGCTGAACACCTCGATGTGGGCGTCCCAGCCCCAGGCCTTGAACTGGGCCAGTTCGAACTCGGCGTTGGCCTTGTCGTGCGGCGAGCCGACCTGGTTCGGTTCGGCGGCCATCTGCTGCAGGCGCGCGCGGATGGCGTCGGCCGAGAGTGACGAATCGAACTTCGCCTCCAGAGCCCGCTCGGCCGCCGAGCCTTGGGGGGTGAACCCCAGCAGGGGCGCGGTCTGGGCGCCCGCGTGGCTGGCCAGGCCAAGGCTGAGCCCGCCGCAGAGCAGCGCGCGCCGGAATGTCCGCATAGTGAAAACCCCTCTCGTTACAGGCCCTCAGCCAAGGCCCGGCGGCGAGGCAGGTCAAGGGGGCGCGAACTTGCCGGCTCGGCGCCGGGCGTTCAGGCGCCCGCGCCTCTTTCAATGCCGCGCGGAAAGCCCCAGATTTGCTGCGGGATGACTTTTGCTCACAAAGAGACTAAGTCCCCGTCTACATTGCGCCGGAGCGGGATCGCCACGTGACCTACGACTTTCACTCGCTCTACAGCCATGGCTTCCTGCGCCTGGGCGCGGCCGTGCCGCAGGTGGTCACTGCCGACCCCGTCACCAACCTGGCCGAGACCCTGAAGCTGGTTCGCCAGGCCGATGCGCGCCGCGCCGCCCTGGTGGTGTTCCCGGAACTGGGCCTGTCGGCCTACGCGATCGACGACCTGCTGATGCAGGACGCGCTTCTGGACGCGGTGGAGGCGGCGGTAGGCGAACTGGTGGAGGCGTCGCGCACCCTGTTCCCCGTGATCATCGTGGGCGCGCCGCTGCGCCATCGCGGGCGGCTCTACAACTGCGCCGTGGCGATCCAGGGCGGGCGGGTGCTGGGTGTCGTGCCCAAGGTCTACCTGCCGAACTACCGCGAGTTCTATGAGCGCCGGCACTTCACCTCCGGCGCCGGGGTGCGGGGCGGGGACATCCGCCTGGCCGGCCAGACCGCGCCGTTCGGCGTCGACCAGATCTTCCGCTGCGTGGGCAGCGCCCCCTTCACCTTCCACATCGAGATCTGCGAGGACATCTGGGTCCCGATCCCGCCGTCCAGCGCCGCGGCCCTGGCGGGCGCCGAGGTGCTGGTGAACCTGTCGGCCAGCAACATCGTCATCGGCAAGGCCGAGCTGCGCAAGCTGCTGTGCGCCAGCCAGTCTGCACGCACCTTTTCCGCCTACATCTACACGGCCGCGGGTCCTGGGGAATCCACCACCGACCTGGCCTGGGACGGCCAGAACGGGATCTTCGAGTGCGGCGACCTGCTGGCGGAGTCCGAGAGGTTCGCCGGCGACCTCGTGACCTACGCCGACATCGACCTTGACCGCATCCGCCAGGACCGCATGCGGTCCAACACCTTCGGCGACAACGCCGCCAACGAGGCGCTGTCGGTGACCGCCTTCCGCTGGATCGACTTCCAGCTGGATGCGCCTGCCGAGATGGTGGCGCTGGACCGCGTCATCGAACGCTTCCCCTTCGTGCCGTCCGACCCGGCCCGGCTGCGCGAGGACTGCTACGAGGCCTACAACATCCAGGTCGAGGGCCTGGCGAAGCGGCTGAAGGCCTCGCGCGCGAGCAAGGCGATCATCGGCGTCTCCGGCGGCCTGGACTCCACCCATGCCCTGATCGTGGCGGCGCGGGCCATGGACAAGCTGGGCCTGCCCCGCTCGAACGTCCTGGCCTACACCTTGCCCGGTTTCGCCACCTCCGACGCCACCAAGTCCAACGCCTGGGCCCTGATGAAGGCCATCGGCGCCAGCGCCGAGGAGATCGACATCCGGCCGGCGGCCCGCCGGATGCTGGAGGACATCGGCCACCCCTTCGCCCAGGGCGAGCCGGTCTACGACATCACCTTCGAGAACGTGCAGGCGGGCCTGCGAACCGACTACCTGTTCCGCCTGGCCAACCGGCACGGCGGCATGGTGGTGGGCACCGGCGACCTGTCCGAGCTGGCCCTGGGCTGGTGCACCTATGGCGTCGGCGACCAGATGAGCCACTACAACGTCAATTCCGGCGTCTCGAAGACGCTGATCCAGCACCTGATCCGTTTCGTCGCGCGCTCGGGCGACGTCGACGAGGCGACGTCCAAGATCCTGCTGGCGGTGCTCGACACCGAGATCTCGCCGGAACTGGTGCCGGCCGACGCCAGCGGCGCCATCCAGTCGACGGAGTCGCTGGTGGGGCCCTACAATCTGCACGACTTCACCCTGCACTATGTGGCCCGCTACGGCTTTCGCCCGTCCAAGATCGCCTTCATGGCCCTTCACGCCTGGGGCGATGCGGCGCGCGGCGTCTGGCCCAAGGACGTCGAGGGCGAGGCGCGCAAGGCCTATGGCCTGGCCGACATCCGCCACTGGATGGGCGTCTTCCTGAAGCGCTTCTTCGAGACCAGCCAGTTCAAGCGCTCGGCCGTGCCCAACGGGCCGAAGATCTCCTCGGCCGGGGCGCTGTCGCCCCGGGGCGACTGGCGCGCACCCTCCGACAGTGTCGCGCGGGTCTGGCTTGATGATCTCGAGGCCAAGGTTCCAAAGGCCTGAGGCGCGGGGCATTCGCCCATTTGGTCGGCGCCGCGGCGCCTGCTTCAAGATCACAGGGCGTCTAGGCGCCGCATTTCCGGTCGCTGTAGAGGCGGGCGCCCGGCTCCGGCTTGCTCCCGCGCGTCGAGCGGCAAACCCTGCGAGGAGGCGGGCCGATCCGCCGGCCCCCTATTTCGGCCGCGGATGAAATTTCAGCCACCGGCTTAGCGTAGAACTTAGTCAAGCTGGCCCTATTTGCGCAATCGGAAAGCAATCATGGACCTCGTGCGCGGTGACGAGCCGTCGAGGTCAAATATCACTTCTCGCCGATCGGGTTCCGAGTGCACGCTTCGACTCAACAAGAGTTACGATCTTAGCGTGCAAGAAGGGGGAATGTTTCCTCTGCTTTTGACGCGGCGGAGAGTCATCGACTCTCAGCTGGCGACCGTGTGGCCGGATACTTGATCAAGGCGGCGATGCCGTCGATCTGGGGGGTGGACGTTCACACAAGTCACCGGGGCCCGACAGGGCCCGCGCGTCGGGCTGAAGGAGGCGCCGGGACGGGTCCAACTGTCAAAACAGGGGATCTGGACAATGAAATCCAAACTGCTCGGCGCGAGCCTGCTCGCCATCGGGGCCGCCCTGGCCTCGAGCAACGCCTACGCCGCCGACGCGGCCGCCACCGACACCGCGGCCGTCGCCGACTCGTCAACCTTGGGCGAACTGATCGTCACCGGCACGCGCCAGACCGGCGTCAAGGCCGAGGACAGCGCCGCGCCGATCCAGGTGGTCGGCGGCACCGCCCTGGCCCACGTCGGCCAGCCGGACGTCATCCAGGCGCTGGCCCAAAACCTGCCGTCCTTCAACGCCGAGGCCACCGGCGGCGACACCGCCAACCTGACCCTGGCCGCCGCCCTGCGGGGCCTCAATCCCAACGACACCCTTGTGCTGGTCAACGGCAAGCGCCGCCATCCCACGGGCAACCTTCACGTCGACCCCAGCTCGTTCCAGGGCGCGGCGACGCCCGACCTCAGCCTGATCCCGGTCAGCGCCATCGACCATATCGAAGTGCTGCAGGACGGCGCCGCGGCCCAGTACGGCACCGACGCCATCGCCGGCGTCATCAACATCATCCTGAAGGACAAGGATCACGGCGGACTGCTGACCGGCACCGGCGGGCAATACTATTTCGGCGACGGCACGACGGGGGCGGGGGCCTTCAACGTTGGCCTGCCGCTGACCTCCAAGGGTTTTCTGAACCTGACCGGCGAAGTTCGCTTCCACGACTTCAGCCGCCGCGGCGGCGCCGACCGGCGGGTGTTCAACCTCGATGGCTCGATCAAGGCGTCTGACAGCGCCATCGACAAGGCGGGCCTGCCGGGCGCGCCGAACTCGCCCCTGGTGAACAACATCAACGGCGACGCCCAGTCGCTGGTCTACAACGGCTTCTACAACGCCGGTTACCACATCACCGACGACATCGAGCTCTACAGCTACGGCAGCTACAGCCACCGCACCGCCTCGTCCTATGAAAACTACCGCCTGCCCAGCAAGGTGACGCGCACCGTGGGCGCCGTCACCACCGTGCCGTTCCCCAACGGCTTCGAGCCGCGCGAAGCCCTGGTCGAGGACGACTTCGCCTGGACCGGCGGGATCAAGGGCACGGTCGCCGGCTGGGGCTGGGACCTGTCGACCACCTACGGCCACGACAAGGACCGCATCTCCACCCTCGATACCGCCAACGCCTCGCTCTACGCCGACACCGGCCAGACCCCGACCAACTTCTACGACGGCTCCTTCACCAGCGCCGAATGGAGCAGCAACCTCGACTTCTCCAAGGACTTCTCGCTGGGCCTGGCGTCGCCGCTGAACGTCGCCTTCGGCGGCGAGGCGCGCTGGAACAAGTACGCCATCGGCAAGGGCGACCCGCTGGCCATCTACAAGGAAGGCGGCCAGTCCTTCCCGGGCTTCCAGCCCACCGACGCCGGTAGCCACACCCGCACCAACTACGCCGGCTACATCGACCTCGCCGCCACCGTGGTCAGCGGCCTGAAACTGGATCTCGCCGGCCGGGTCGAACACTACAGCGACTTCGGCACCACGGCGGTGGGCAAGCTGACCGCCCGCTACGATTTCAACCCGATGTTCGCCCTGCGCGGCACCATCGCCAACGGCTTCCGCGCCCCGACCCTGGCCGAGGAATACTATTCCGCCACCAACGTCGCCCCGACCTTCGCGGTGGTGCAGCTGCCGGCGAACTCGGCCGCCGCCGCCCTGGCCGGCTTCTCGCCGCTCAAGCCGGAAGACTCCACCAACTACAGCGTCGGCTTTGTCGCCCACCCGATCAGCGGCATGCAGGTCACGCTCGACCTCTACCAGATCAACATCAAGAACCGCATCGTCGCCACCGGCACCCTGCTGGGCCTGGTCGGCACGACGGTGGTATCGCAAGGTGTGCTGGACGCCATCGCCGCCCACGGCAACGTGCTCGACCCCGGCGTCAGCTACGTCGGCATCAGCGTCTTCACCAACGGCGCCAACACGCGCACCCGCGGCATCGAGCTGACCGCTAACTATGCCTCCGACTTCGGCGAGATGGGCCACGTCGATTGGTCGGCGGCGTTCAACTACAGCGACACCGCGGTGACAAAGCAGTTCGCGCTGCCGTCCGTGGTCAGCGCGCCGGCATGGGGTCAGACGGTGCTGCTCGGCCCGACGGCGATCAGCCAGCTGACCACCGCGACCCCCAAGACCAAGGTCGTGCTGGGCGCCTACTGGACCAAGGGCAAGTGGAGCGTGAACCTGCGCGAGTCGATCTACGGGCCCAGCTCCGAGATCGTCAGCACCGACGGAACCGGCAACAACGGCACCGTCGAACGGATCGGCGCCACCGGCATCACCGACCTCGATATCGGCTTCAAGATCACCGAGAACCTCAAGCTCGACGTCGGGGCCAACAACCTCTTCAACGAGAAGCCGCCGACCACGCCGAACATCTCGGATGGAGCGGGGGGCGTGCGCCCAGCCGACGGCGCCAACGTCTATGATGCGCCAATGGGCTTCTCGCCGTTCGGCATCAACGGCGGCTACTACTACGGCCGCGTGACCTACACCTTCTAGGTGCGGCCGCGGATTGGGCCCAGGCCCGGTCCGCGCCATCTGGCGAGGCGGCGGTCGGCCCGGGCGGGTCGGCCGTCGCTGCGTTCTGGGGCACGCGCGGGGAGACGGAGCGAGCATGGTGCAAGCGATGCAGGGAAGCCTGGCCGAGGCGGTCGAGCGCGCCGCGGCCCTGCTGGCCACCGATCCTCCTGGCGCCGAACGGCGGGCCAGGGCGATCCTCGGCCAGGCGCCGAACGATCCCCGGGCGCGCCTGATCCTGGCCTCGGCCCGGCGCCGCCAGGGCGACCCGGCCGGCGCCCTGGCGCTGCTGGAGCCTCTGGTCCAGGCCTTCCCCAACGCCGCGCGCACGCGTTTCGAGGTCGGCATGTGCCTGGCGGCCCTGGGGCGCACGCCCGCCGCCGTCGAGGCCTTGCGAAAGGCGACGGCTCTCGACCCCCAGATCGCCGAGGCTTGGCGGGCCATGGGTGATCTCCTCTTCATGCAGGGCGACATCCGCGCCGCCGAGGCGGCCTTCGCCCAGCACATGCGCGCCTCCGTGCGCGATCCGCGGCTGCAGCCGGCGGCGGCCTCGATCCTCTCGGGACGCATCAACGAGGCGGAGTCCCACCTGCGGCGTCACTTGACCGCGAACCCTGACGATCCCGAGGCCCTGGCCCTGCTGGCCGACATCTTCGTGCGCCAGTCGCGCCGGGCGCACGCCGAGATCGCGCTGGAAAAATGCGTCGCCCTGGC
>JAFEEA010000092.1 GCA_018241335.1 Pseudomonadota bacterium | reverse complement strand
TTCATCCTGCCGGAGCGGGGCTATCCGATCCGCACCCCGCCCCTAGTCGCCGGGGCGCCAGAGCCGGCCTTCGTCCTGGGCATCACCCGCCAGGAAAGCAGCTTCGACCCGCGCGCGCGCTCGGGCCCCGGGGCGCGGGGCATGATGCAGCTGATGCCGTCGACGGCGGCGATCGTGGCGCGGCGGCTGGGGGTCTCCTATTCGCCGGGCCAGCTGGACGACCCGGACTACAACATGCAGCTGGGCTCGGCCTTCCTGGGTCAGCTGGTGGGCCAGTTCAGCGGAAGCTACGTGATGGCCTCGGCCGCCTACAACGCCGGCCCGGGACGCCCGACGGCCTGGGCGCTGGACTGCGGCGATCCTCGGTCCAGCAGCACCGATCCCCTCGACTTCATCGAATGCATCCCGTTCTCGGAGACCCGGGACTATGTGATGCGGGTGATGGAGGCGACCCAGGTCTACCGCGCCCGGCTGAACGGCGGATCGGCCCCGATCACCCTGGCCAACGACCTCAAGCGCGGCGGCTATGGCTATACCATCTCGACAGCCTCGGGCGGGTCGGCGGCGAACCGGGAATAGCGGACGCAACGCCCCGGGACAGCCGGGGAGGTCCGCGGGGACGGTAAGGAGGAACCGATGGTCAGGGCCGCCTGTCACTGCGGAGCCGTGCGCCTGACCATGGAGCCGGCGCCGGCCTGGGTGCTGGACTGCAACTGCTCGATCTGCCGGCGCTATGGGGCGCTGTGGGCCTATGCCTGGGACAGGCTGGCGGAGAAGGACCTCGACATCCGCCTCGTGCAGGGCGAGGACGCGATCGAGGCCTATATCTGGGGCGACCGCTGGATCGGATTCTGGCGCTGCAAGGCCTGCGGCTGCCTGACCCACCACACGGCCCTGGACCGGCCGTCACAGATCCGGGCGGTCAACGCCCGCATGTTCGTGGACTTCGATCCGGGCGCAGTGACCGTCCACCGCAGCGACAACGCCCACACGGGCCGGTTCTGGACCCGTCCCGACGCGCCGGTCTGGAAGGGCGCCCATCCGCCCATGCCGCCGCCGGGGCCGGACGACTGGCTGTAGGCGGATCTCAGCAGCCGTAGGTTTCGTGGAAGGCCTCGATCGGGGCCTCGGCGCCCAGGGCGCGCAGCGGAAAGGCCGTCCACGGCGCGGCGGGGTCGAGGGTCGGCAGGGCGTCCAGCAGGGCCTGGCGCGCGGCGGGCTTCACCGAGCCCCGGAAGTCGAGCAGCTGGCCCCAGCTCGACGTGCCGTCCAGGCGCACGCGCTCCGGCGTGAAGACGGACGCCGCGTAGGCGGTTGGGAACAGGCGGCGATAGGCCTCGAGGTTGTAGAGCCACGAACCGCCCCGGACGGTCCGTGCGCCCGGGTGGCGGTCGCGGATGTCGGCGAACATCGCGCGGAGGTCAGCCAGGCGGCGATCGACCTTGGCCTGGGCGAGCGGGCTTACGTCGTCGCCGTCGCGGCTGCTGAAGTGGATGCGGACGATGTCGCCCTCGCCGGCCAGTTCGTAGCTGAAGCAGCCGAAGCGCTGGGTGGCGCTCTCTTGGACCGGGGCGGCCGCGAAGAAAGCGACGGTCCAGTCCAGGCGTTCGGCTTGAGAGGCGCAGCGCGCGAGCCCGTCGGCGAAGCGCGCCCATTGGGGCGAGGCCTCCCCCTGCCCGACCCGGCCGAGCCCGAACCGACGGTGCAGGTTGGTGAATTCGAGACAGGTGTCGGCGAGCGGCCGCGCCGTGCTGGCGGAGAGCGCCTCGGCGAAGCGGAGCTGGGCGTCGAAGAGGGGCCTGAGGCGCTCGGCTTCCTCGTTTTGCGCTTCAGCTCCCGGGCTCATGGCGACACCGTACCGGGTCCGGGACACAAGGCTCAATCGCCGACTTCGACGGGCGGCGGGAGTCAGGGACCCTAGTCGCTGATCCAGGCGCCGCGGCGGGCGGCGCGGTCGTCGATCATGGCGGCGCACTTGATCAGCTTGCGGCGGCTCATGCGCGGGCGGCGGTTCATCCAGGCGGCGCGGATGGCGGCGAAGTGGGCCGGGGTCGGTCGGCGAAGGTCGCGGCCGACCTGGAACTGGACCCCGATCTGTGGGCCGGCGCGCCAGCGGGTGACGGCCTCATAGGCCAGGCCGCTGGACCAGATCACCACCACCACGTGCTCGCCGAGGGCCATCGGCTCCTTGAATTCGAGACGGGCGCCACGCTCGTTGTAGTCGCGGATGACGCAGTCGACGGCGCCGGGAAACACCTTGGCGCGGAGGGCCGTCGGCAGGCGTTCGAGGGCCCGGCGGTCGGCGGGATTGGCTGAGACTGCTACGCGGCTCATGGGGCCACATTCGGACACAATCGTTAAGAGCCATTTGCGCCCGCTGGGCGCGCATCCGCCTACCAGCGCAGGGCCCAGCGACCGATCGCCGCGCCCACCAGGGGCCAGAGCGCCATGCCGAAAGTGTACCACATGGCGGTGAAGGCGGCGGCCGTCTCCTGGCAGTGCAGGCCATAGACGGTCGCCCCGAGGCCGCCCGCGAGCAGGCCCGCCGCGGCGCCGGCGACGGCGGGCCGCGTGGGCGCCATCCAGCGCAGCGTCGCCATGGCGATCAGGAAGACCGGCGCCGAAATGGCCAGGATCCGCCACGGGCAGACGCGGGCCGAGCTGCCCATCATGTCGGCCCGCCAACTGGCCATCGGCAGGTTCATCAGCTCGTGCGCGGCGAGCGCCAGGATCGCGGCGAACGCCGCCGCGGCCAAGGCGACGCCCCAACCCAGGCGCACGCCGGGCCGCCCTGCCCGCTCGACCATCAGCAATCCCGCCACGCCCAGCGCCGCCGTGTAGAAGGCCTTCATCCAGAACGGCGTCGTGCGCATGGCCTGGTGGATGTCGGGACGCACGCCCCAGGCCAGGGCCATGATCAGCGCCGACAGCGCCGACGCCAGCAGCAACGCCAGGGCCCATCGCGTCCAGACCGCGCTGCGGCGCACGGGGCTGGCGTCGGCGGCCAGGGCCGCGATCAGGTCATCGGTCTTCATCGCGCGCCCTCCTTGCCATGGCCTGGACGGCGCGGTGGATGGAAACCTTGACCGCCGAGGCGGACATGCCGCTGCGCTGAGACGCCTCCTCGATGGAAAGGCCGGTGATCTTGACGTCGCGCACAAGGTTGCGCTGGCGTTCGGGCAGGCCGTCCAGCAGGCGGCCGAGATCACGGCGGGCCTCGCGCGGGGCGGAGTCGTCGGCGGCGAACAGAGCGCCGGCGTCTTCCAGCGGCGCCTCGGCGCGCGAGCCGATGCGGCGGTAATGGTCGAGCAGCTTGTAGCGCGCCACGCCATAGGCCCAGGGCGTGAACGGCTGGGCGCGGTCATAGGAGGCGCGCTTGAGATGCACGGCCAGAAGCGTCTCCTGGACCAGGTCCTCGATGTCGCTGGCGTCCCGGCCGAGGCGACGGGCGAAGTAGGCCCGCAGATAGCCGCTGAGCGCCGACAGCAGGTCGCGCTGGGCGGCGCTGTCGCCGTCCAGGCCTCGCAGCATGAGCGCCTTGAGCCGGGCTTCGACGCCCGAGACGCTGGATGTCACGGCGCCGATTCCGCCATCTTCCCTCGCGAAGCGGAACACTAGCCCGTTCAGGCTGGCTGCGCCCACTGTCCGCGCTCCGAAATCACCATCGGGAAAGCCGGGGCGGCCCGTGAGGGCGTCGCGAACCGCCCCGCCCCCTTCAAGGCGCCCCTAGTGGGGACTCATAGCGCCCGAAGACATGTGGTCGGACGACATGGCGCCGCCCGACATCGACCCGCCGGACATGGCGTCGTGGCTCATGGAGTCGTGGCTCATGGAGTCGTGCTCCATCGCGCCGTGGCCCATCGGCCCACGGGCCATCGGGCCGGCCTTGGCCGTGGCCATCGCCTTGTGGCGCTTGTGATGCTTGACGTGGTGCATGGCCACGGCGTGCGGCTTGGCCATGGGCGCGGCCATGGGCTTGGCGCCCATGTGGTCGCCCGTCGTGTGGTCGCTGCTCATGGCGTCGTGGCCCATCGCGCCTTGCGCCATGTGGTCGGAGGCCATGTCATCGGAGGCCATTTGGGCGTTGGCGGCGCCGGCGAGCGCCAGGGTCAGGGCCGCGCCGACGAGCAGGCGCGTGGAAGACTTCGGCATAGGGACTTCTCCGTTTGGGGGGATGGTTGAATTTCGCCGCGCCGGATCAGCCCCGGGCGGCGGCGAGGATGGGGCCGCCGCCGGGCAGCTGGACCAGGATCGCGGTCTTCAGATTGGGGTCGGCGGCGGGCGGAAGGGCCAGGCGGCCGGCGGCGCCGGACCAGGCGCCGACGCGCGCGAGTTCGCGCACCACGTTGCGGTGCGGCAGGGTCTTGCCGCCGTTCTCGCCGCGCTTGATCGGCACCTGGACGACGCGGGGGTCGTAGCGCACCAGCCAGACGTCGGCGGGCCTGGCCGGCGCGGCGGCCGCGCCCAGGCTGACGAAGCCCTTGTCCAGGCTGACGGCCGGCCCGCCGAGGCCCCGCTCGCCGGCGCGGATCAGGCCGGCGAAGTCGCCGGGCCGGGCGCCCACGCCGTCACGGCGGCCGTTGACCACGACCTGGGGCGTGAAGACGTTCGAATGATGCAGGCCGTGGGCGTAGTCCCACTGGCGGCGCGTGAACTGGTCCTTGGCGAAGGTGTCCTTCCAGCCCAGGTCGTCCCAGTAGGTGACGCCAAAGCTGAGGGCCAGGATGTCGGGCCGGTCGGCGACGGCCAGCAGGTTGGCGTTGGCCGGCGGGCAGGACGAGCAGCCCTGGCTCTGGAACAGCTCCACCACCGTGGGATGGGCGGGATCGGCGGCCTGGCCCGGAACAGGCGAACAGGCGGTCGCCGCAAACGCGGCGGCCAAGCTGAGGGCGGAGGACTTGAAGCGGTTCATACCCGGCTATTCGCCGGGCATGGGCGCGCGGTTACGGCCGAGGCGAAAGAATTCTCAGTCGGCGATCATGCCGTAGAGCAGGCTGTCGAGCATCACCTTGGTGAACTCTTCCGGCGAGGCCCATTCGAAGGACGGCTTGGTGATCATCATGGCAGTGAGGCCATGGCAGGCCGCCCACAGGGTCTGGGCCGCGGTGCGGGCGTCGCCGCAGCGCAGGCGCCCCTCGGCCGCGATCTCGCGCACCACGCCGACGAAGCGGTCGAAGCATTCGGCGCCCATGGCGTTGGTGGCTTCCTGCTTTTGCAGGGTGTTGGCGTGTGGCGAGGCGCAGAACACCAGGCGGTAGGCGTTGGAATGGACGAGGCCGAAGTGGATGTAAGCCTCCAGCATCCGGCGCACGCGGGCGACGGAGTCGATGGGCTCGGCCGAGATCTCGGAATTGATCGACAGGAGTTGTTCGATCGCGCCGGTGCAGATCTCCAGCAGGATCTCGTCCTTGTCCTTGAAGTGCATGTAGAGCGCCGTGGACGAGACCCCCACCTCGTCGGCGATCTTGCGGATCGTGGCGCCCTCGTAGCCCTGGGCGAGGAAGATACGCTCGGCGGCCGCCAGGATTTCAGCGCGACGCAGGTGACCGTCACCCTTTGCCTTACGCGCCGACTTGGCGGGCTTGTTGAGAATGGCTGTCACCCCTGGCCCCCTGGGATTGTTTCCTCATGTTACTAAAGGGGAATCGGGCCTTGGCCGCAAGATGGGGCGTCCCCTGAGCGAGTTGTGGGTCTGGACGAAACGTCGCAAGGCCCGCTAATCGGGCGCATGACCCGTCCGGCCATCAACGCGAACCCGCTCGTCATGCGGACCACGGCCTGGCGCGACTATGCCCTGGTCGACTCCGGCGGGGGGCGCAAGCTGGAGCGCTATGGCCCCTATCGGGTGATCCGGCCCGAGCCGCAGTGCCTGTGGCGCCCTGCCCTGCCCGCCGCCGAATGGGACAAGGCCGACGCGGTGTTCGATCCCACCGACGAGGAGGACGCCGGGCGCTGGCGCTATGCGCGCAAGCTGCCGGAGACCTGGACCATGGGCTGGGGCGAGCGGGTGAAGTTCCAGGGCCGGTTCACGGCCTTCCGCCACCTGGCGGTGTTTCCCGAGCACGCGGCCAACTGGGCCTGGCTGAGCGAGCGGCTGGCCGGCGCGGGGCATGAGACCAAGGTGCTGAACCTGTTCGGCTATACCGGGGTGGCGAGCCTGGCCATGGCCGCGGCCGGCGCGGCGGTGACGCACATCGACGCTTCCAAGAAATCGGTGGGCTGGGCGCGGGAGAACGCGGCGCTGAGCGGACTGCAGGACCATCCGATCCGCTGGATCTGCGAGGACTCACGCACCTTCGTTCGACGCGAGCAGCGGCGGGGCAACCTCTACCACGGCATCGTGCTCGACCCGCCCAAGTATGGCCGCGGCCCCGACGGCGAGGTGTGGAAGCTGTACGAGGACCTGCCGGAGCTGATCGAGGGCTGCGGGCGGCTGCTGGCCCCCGATGCGCGCTTCCTGCTGCTGAACGCCTATTCCGAGCGGCTGTCGGGCCTGGCGTTGGCCAGCCTGATGGCCCAGGCCCTGGAAGGGCGCGGCGGAGTGATCGACTGGGGCGAACTGGCCCTGATCGAGGGCGACGGGGCGTCGGGCGGCGAACGCGGCGTCGGCCTGTCCTTCTTCGCGCGGTGGAGGTCCCAGTGAACGACCGCACCATCACCTCCCTGGCCAATCCGACCGTGAAGGCGGCGCGGGCGCTGCACCTTCGCAAGGAGCGCGAGGAGACCGGCCTCTTCCTGGCGGAGGGGCTGAAGATCGTCACCGAGGCGGTGGAGCTGGGCCATGCGCCGAAGATGCTGCTGCACAGCGCCGACGCTGCGGCCCATCCCCTGCTGAGGCGCGCGGCCGAGGCGGCGCGGCGGGGCGGCGGCCAGGTGATCGAGGTCAGTCGCGACATCCTGGCCAAGATCTCCAAGCGCGATAACCCGCAGACCGTGCTGGCCGTGTTCGAGCAGGTGTTCGCGCCGCTGGCCGCCCTGGAGCCCGCGAGCGCCCGCTGCTGGGTGGCGCTGCAGGCGGTGCGCGACCCAGGCAACCTCGGCACCATCATCCGCACCGCCGACGCGGCCGGCTGCGGCGGGGTGATCCTGGTGGGCGACTGCTGCGACCCCTATTCGGTGGAGGCGGTGCGCGCGACCATGGGGTCGGTGTTCGCGGTCGCGATCGCCAAGGCCGGGGTGGACGAATTCATCGCCTGGCGGCGGACCTGGCCGGGCTCGGTGGTGGGCACGCTCTTGACCGCCACCACCGACTTCCGCGCCGCCGACTATCGCGACCCGACCCTGATCTTGATGGGCAACGAGCAGGCCGGCCTGCCGCCGGAGCTGGCGGCCGTCTGCGACGTCAACGTCAAGATCCCCATGCGGGGCCGCGCCGACAGCCTGAACCTGGCCGTCGCCACCGGCGTGATGATCTACGCGGCGACGGCCTGAGCCGGGGAAGCAGAGCCGGGATGGCCCGAACTCGCCAAATCTCCAGGCCGTCACCCTTGGGCGTTAGTCCCAAGGGTCCATGAACACGTGAGCTCGTGTGGCGCGCTTCGAAGGGCGCGCCAGGGCAGAACCCCGCCGCCGCGGTACGCTCCGCTGCCGCTGCGCGATTGCGTTTCACGTGATCATGGGCCCTCGGCACTGACGGCCGAGGGTGACGGAAGGGGGAAAGGTTGGGGCCACACGCCCCAACCCCTGTGCTCCTCTCGCCGCCCCTTGGCCGCCGCTAGTCCAGCTTGTGCGGCAGGTCCATGGGTTCCGGCTCATGGCCGCCGACGGGGATGCCCTGGCCTAGCTTCGAGGCGCGGATGCCGTAGGCGAAGTAGATGATGATGCCCACGACCAGGTAGATGCCGAAGAAGTTCCGGGTCGCCGGGGTCGACATCAGGCTGGCCAGCAGCAGCAGGCACAGGATGATCGCCAGCCCGCCGGTCAGCCAGAAGGCCGGCGCCTTGAACGGACGCTCCAGCTCCGGCGCCTTGAAGCGCAGGTAGATCACCGTGGCGCAGACGATGGCGAAGGCGGCCAGGGAGCCGACATTCGACAGGTCCGCCAGGGCGTCCAGCGACATGAAGCCGGCCGCGCCGCAGGCCGCCGCGCCCACCAGGATGGTGTTGATCCAGGGCGTCTTGAAGCGCTTGTGCACCGAGGCCAGGGCCGAGGGCAGCAGGCCGTCGCGGCTCATGGTGTAGAAGATGCGCGTCTGGCCGTAGAGCAGCACGAGCATTACCGACGACAAGCCGGCGATGGCCCCGATCTTCACCAGGATGGCGAACCACGGCAGGCCGATCTGGTTCACCGCCACGGCGATGGGGGCGGGATTGTCCAGCGAGGCGTAGGGCACGATGCCCACCAGCACGCCGGACGTCAGGATATAGAGGACGGTGCAGATGCCCAGGGCCCCCAGGATGCCGATCGGCATGTCCTTGGCCGGGTTCTTGGCCTCGGCGCCGGCGGTGGAGACCGCCTCGAAGCCCAGGTAGGCGAAGAAGATCACGGCCGCGCCGTGGATCACCCCGCCCAGGCCGTACTTGTGGGTGGTGTCGCCGGTGATGACGGCGCCCAGGGCGCGGACGATCTGGGCCCAGAGGCTCATGTCGGTGCCGGGCGGGCGGGCCGGGATCTCAGCCGGGACCAGGGGCGACCAGTGGGCCGGGTTCACATAGCGCGAACCGATGACGATGAAGGCGATGACCACGGTGAGCTTGATGACCACGATGATGTTGTTGACCGTGGCCGACTCCGAGATGCCCACCACCAGCAGGGTTGTGACCGCCGCGATGCCGATGATCGCGGGCAGGTTCATGATCCCCATGACGACATGGCCGGACGCGTCGTGGATGACGGCGCCGGCCGCGTCCTTGGCGGCTACGTTCGGCGCGGCGGTCAGGGCCGGTGGGATGTGGATGTGCAGATCCGCGAGCAGGCTGCCGACATAGCCGGACCAACCCACCGCCACGGTAGACGCCGCCAGGCCGTACTCGAGCAGCAGCAGCAGGCCCATGATCCAGGCGACCACCTCGCCCATGGAGGCATAGGAATAGGAATAGGCCGATCCCGACACCGGCAGCACCGAGGCCAGCTCGGCGTAGCAGAGGGCCACCAGGGCGCAGAGGGTGCCGGTGATGACGAAGGAGATCATGATGCCCGGGCCGGCGAACTGGGCCGCCGCCCGGCCGGTGAGGACGAAGATGCCGGTGCCGATGACACAGCCGATGCCCAGGAGGACGAGGTTGAGAGCCCCGAGGGTCCGCTTCAGTTCGCCGTGGGCGTGTTCAGATTGGATTTGCGCGACGGATTTTCGAAGGAAGATGCGGCCGATCCCTCGGCCGCCGGCTGGCACAGTCGCCATCTGGATTCCTTTTCCCATAACTCACTCGGCGAGTTCCCCCCGAGTTTGAAGGGCAAGCTATCTGCGCCGAGGGGTTCCGGCAATCAGGCGCCTCGCGGGCCGGGCGACGGGCGCAAATCCTGCCCCGGGTGGGCGAAATCCGGTCAGTTCCTGGGCTTGGCGCGCGTGGTCGGGGCGGCGGCGGCAGGGTCCTCGGGCCAGGGGTGCTTCGGGTAGCGGCCGCGCATGTCCTTGCGCACGTCGCTCCACGAGCCCTTCCAGAACCCGGGCAGGTCGCGGGTCATCTGGATCGGCCGGTGCGCGGGCGACAGCAACGCCAGGGTCAGGGGAACGCCCGGGCCCACCGCCGGGTGGACGCCGAGGCCGAACAACTCCTGCACCCGCACGTCCACCCGCGGCCCGCCCTCGGCGGCGTAGTCGATGCGGAAGCTGCTGCCGGTGGGGGCGGTCCAGCGCGCCGGCGCCTCGGCGTCGAGGCGGCGCTGGACGTCCCAGGGGATGAGGGCGCGCAGGGCGCCTTCCAGGGCGTTGTCGCCGAGGCCGGCGAGGCTGGACCTGCCGGCCAGGAGCGGCGCCAGCCAGTCGTCCAGCCGCTCCAGCAGAGCCTCTTCCGAGAGGTCGGGCCATGACGGGTCGGCGGCGCGCAGGAAGCCGACACGCTGGCGAAGGGACGTGGCGGCCTCGCCGAAGGAGAGGGCGGCCAGGCCCCGCCGGCGGACCTCGTCCAGCAGGGCCGCCTCGATGATCCCGCGATCGGGATTGGCGATCAGGCGCTCCTCCACGACGAGGCGGCCCAGGCGCAGGGTCTCCTTGGCGCGAAGGGCGCCGCCGGGGCCGGGTTCCAGCCGCTCCTCGCGGGTCATCTGGTCGGCGAAGGCGGCGCGCAGGTCCGCCTCGTCCAGTCGGGCGGCGAGCAGGATGCGGTCGCGGGCCTCGCCCCCGCCAAGCTCGGCCACCGCCAGCCAGGGCTCGCGCGCCAGGCGCTCGGCCGCATCCAGCAGCGCCCCCCGGCCGCTGGCGAGCTGGTATTCGCCCGGCTTGCCGCGGGCCTTGGCGATGCGCTCCGGGAAGGCGGCGGCGACGAGCAGGCCGTCGTCCGCGGCGCCGGACGAATCGGCCGGGCCGGCCTTGCCGGCGAGGCGGGCCCAGCGGTCGGCCAGGGCCAGGGCGTCGCGGGCGCGCTGGCTGCGGTCACGGACGAGGCCGTCCAGCCGCTCGGAAAGGTCGGCGGAGCGGCCGCCGATGCCGCGCTCGACGATCAGGGCGGCGATGCGCGCGGCGCGAACCCCCTGCCCTCGCCCGGCGCCTTCCAGCACCATGTGCGCCAGGCGCGGCGCCAGGGGCAGGTCGCTCATGCGCCGGCCGTGGTCGGTGAGGGCGCCGGTGGCGTCGAGAGCCCGCAGCCGGGCCAGCAGGGCCCGCGCCTCGGCCATGGCGGCCGCGGGCGGCGGGTCCATGAAGGCGAGGCTGCCCGCGTCGCGCGCGCCCCAGTGGGCCAGATCCAGGGCCAAGCGGGCAAGGTCCGTCTCAAGGATCTCCGGCCGCTCGAAGGGAACCAGGGCCCGCGTCTCCGGCTCGTCCCACAGGCGGTAGCAGGCGCCGGGCTGGGTGCGGCCGGCGCGGCCTCGCCGCTGGTCGGCCGAGGCCTGGGACACGCGGACGGTGACCAGCCGGGTCAGGCCGCTGGCGGGGTCGAAACGGGGCACGCGGGCCAGGCCGGCGTCGATCACCACCCGCACGCCCTCGATGGTCAGGCTGGTCTCCGCGATCGAGGTGGCGAGCACCACCTTTCGCCGGCCCGCCGGCGCGGGCTGGATGGCGCGATCCTGGTCGCGGGCCTCGAGCGCGCCATAGAGGGGGGCGATGTCGACTGCCGGATCGCGGACCTTCTCGGCCAGGCGTTCGGCGGTGCGCAGGATCTCGCCCTGCCCCGGCAGGAAGACGAGCAGGCTGCCGGTCTCCTCCGCCAGGGCCTTCTGGACGGCGCGGACCACCTGGTCCTCGATGCGCGCGTCGGGGGCGCGGCCGAGGTAGCGGGTCTCGACCGGGAACATCCGGCCCTGGCTTTCGACCACGGGGGCGTCACCCAGAAGGCGTGAGACGCGGGCGCCGTCGAGGGTGGCCGACATCACCAGCAGGCGCAGGTCCTCGCGCAGGACCGACTGGCTGTCGCGGGCGAAGGCCAGGCCAAGGTCGGCGTCCAGGCTGCGCTCGTGGAACTCGTCGAACAGCACGGCGGCGATGCCGTCGAGGGCCGGATCGTCCAGGATCATGCGGGTGAAGACGCCTTCGGTGACGACCTCGATGCGGGTGCGGGCCGAGACCTTGGACTCCAGGCGCACCCGGTAGCCGACGGTCTCCCCCACCCGTTCGCCCAGGGTCTGGGCCATGCGGGCGGCGGCGGCGCGGGCGGCCAGGCGACGGGGCTCCAGCAGGATCAGCTTGCCCCCCGCCGTCCAGGGTTCGCCGAGCAGGGCCAGGGGCACGACGGTGGTCTTGCCCGCGCCCGGCGGCGCCACCACGACGGCGCACGTTCCCGTCGCGAGGGCGGCCTTCAGCGGCGGCAGGGCGTCTTCGATCGGCAGCATGGTCGAGAATTAGTTTGAATCGGCGCGGTCCGACCTATTCTTAAGGGCGTGACACGGCGAAACGCCCAAGGAGGTCGCGTGGACGGAACCGTCAAGCAGGAACCGCCGATCAAGGCGCTGGTCGTGCCCGTCACGCCCCTGCAGCAGAACTGCACCATCGTCTGGTGCGTGAAGACCAGGAAGGCGGCGATCATCGATCCGGGCGGAGAGGTTCCGCGCCTGAAGGACATCCTGCGCGACCAGGGCCTGACCCTGGAGAAGATCTGGATCACCCACGGCCACCTGGACCACGCGGGCGGGGCCGCCGCCCTGCACGAGGAGACCGGCTGCCCGATCGAGGGCCCGCACCCGGACGACCAGTTCTGGATCGACGACATCGGCAAGAGCGCCGCGCGCTGGGGCATGCCGGACGCCAAGCCCTTCACCCCCGACCGCTGGCTGCACGACGGCGACACCGTCACGCTCGGCGAGACGGAATTCGAGGTCTACCACTGCCCGGGCCATACGCCGGGCCACGTGATCTTCTTCCATCGCGAGGGCCGCTTCGCCCAGGTGGGCGACGTGCTGTTCCGCGGGTCTGTCGGCCGCACCGACTTTCCCAAGGGCGACTTCAACACCCTGGTGGCCTCGATCACCGGCAGGCTCTGGCCGCTGGGGGACGACGTGACCTTCGTGCCCGGGCACGAGCAGATCTCGACCTTCGGTCACGAGCGCAGGACCAATCCCTTCGTCTCGGACCAGGCGCTGGAATTAACGCGCTGAAACGGCGCACCCAATCCCGGTAAGCATCGCCGCCTCATGTAGCTGATGTTACAGTCGAGACATTCGCGCGCCACAGCATACCGCCACCCTGGCGGCCATGGATACTGAAACCCTGATGAGTCCGCAGGCCGAGACCGCCGAACACATCCTGGTCGTCGACGACGATCCGGGCATTCGCGACGTGGTCTCCGAGTTCCTCGAGCGCCACGGCTATGCGGTCGACACCGCCGCCGACGGGCGCGAGATGGAACGGGCGATCAGCCGTCACGCGCCCGATCTGGTGGTGCTGGACGTGATGCTGCCCGGCGAGGATGGCCTGGCCATCTGCCGGCGCCTGTCCACCCCAGACGGCCCGGCGATCATCATGCTGAGCGCCATGGGCGAGGAGACCGACCGCATCGTGGGTCTTGAGCTCGGCGCCGACGACTATGTGCCAAAGCCCTGCAATCCGCGCGAGCTGCTGGCCCGGGTGCGGGCAGTGCTGCGCCGCCGGCGCGAACCGCGGGGCGGCGACGAGAACCTGGACGCGGCCTGCGAGTTCGCGGGTTGGCGCCTGGACCTGGTGCGCCACGAACTGCGCTCGCCGGAAGGCGTGGTGGTGAACCTGTCCAGCGGCGAGTTCTCGCTGCTGCGCGCCTTCGTGGAACGCCCGCAACGGGTGCTGACCCGTGACCAGCTCTTGGAGTTCGCGCGCGGGCCCCAGTCCGACGCGTTCGACCGCGCCATCGATGTTCAGATCAGCCGCCTGCGCCGCAAGCTGGACCACGGCAGCGAAGGGGTGGAACTGATCCGCACGGTGCGCAACGAAGGCTATCTGTTCACGCCGAAAGTCTCGCGCACGCCATGATCCGCCTGCCGGCGATCCCGCTCTTCCTCCAGGCCCTGGGCCTGGTGGTGGCGACCCTGTTCGCCGCACTGCTGACCAGCATCGTCGTCGCCTTCTACCTGCCGCAGCCGCCGCCCGAGGTCTATTCGGTGGGCGACGTCGCGCGCGCCATGCACAGCGGCCGCGCCCTGCCGACCCGCGAGGGCCGCCCGCTGATCACCGAGAAGGCCCAGGGTGCGCCCGGCGTCCAGACCGAGGGTCACTATCGAGAGGTCTTCCGCACCGCCCTGGCCAATAGCCTTAAGGTCGAGCCGTCCAGCATCGTGGTGATCCAGAACCAGCCTCGGCTGATCACCCCCCGCCCCGCGCCGCCCAAGGAACTGGTCGGCCACGCCGCCCTGGATCAGCCGCTGCTGTTCGACGAGTTCGTGCTGGGGGTGCGCCAGGCGGACGGCTCCTGGCTGGTGGTGAAACCCGAGCCGCGCCTCATGCTCAGCCCCTGGCAGCAGCGCATCCTGCTGATCTTCGGCATCGCGGTGCTGCTGGTCTCGCCCCTGGCCTGGTGGTTCGCGCGCCGGCTGTCGGCGCCCATGGCGGCCTTCGCGGCGGGGGCCGAGCGGCTGGGCCGCGATCCGCAGGCGCCGCCGATCGACATCCGGGGCTCGGCCGAGGTCGCCGCGGCGGTGAAGGCGTTCAACCAGATGCAGGAGCGCCTGCGCAGCTATGTGAACTATCGCACCAGCATGATCGCCGCCATCGCGCATGACCTGCGCACGCCCCTGACGCGCCTGCGGTTCCGCATCGAGGCGACGCCGGACGACCTTCAGGCCAAGCTGGCGCGCGACATCGACGAGATGGAGGCGATGATCTCCGCCACCCTGGGCTTCGTGCAGGACGC
>JAFEEA010000091.1 GCA_018241335.1 Pseudomonadota bacterium | reverse complement strand
CCCTCATCCTCCCACGCCTTCGGCGCGGGCCCCTCCTTCTCCCTATGGGAGAAGGTAAGAAAAGCGATCGGTCTGGGAACACCTCTCCCATAGGGAGAGGGAGGGGCCCGCCGCGAAGCGGTGGGAGGGTGAGGGGTTACGCCCTCGCCCTCCCCGCCGGACTCAGCCCGGGATGTCGGCGGCGGTGAAGAACTGGGCGATTTCGATCGCGGCGTTCTCCTGGCTGTCGGAGCCGTGCACCGAGTTCTCGCCCACGGACAGGGCGTAGAGCTTGCGGATGGTGCCGGGGGCGGCCTGTTCGGGGTTGGTGGCGCCCATGACTTCGCGGTAGCGCGCCACGGCGTTGTCGCCTTCCAGGACCTGAACCACGACGGGCTCCGAGGTCATGAATTCCACCAGCTCGCCGTAGAACGGGCGGGCGGCGTGGACTTCGTAGAACTTTTCGGCCTGGGCCTTGGTCATCTTGATGCGGCGCTGGGCGACGATGCGCAGGCCGGCGTCTTCGATCACCGCGTTCACCTTGCCGGTGAGGTTCCGCTTGGTGGCGTCAGGCTTGATGATCGAGAAAGTGCGTTCGGTCATGGTCTTTGAAAAGGCCCGCTGAAGGTTTGGTTTTTGATGGGTGGGCGCTTATAACGACGCCGGTCGCGTCCGCCAAGGCGGCGCGCGAGAAAGGATGACCGCTCCCGTGACTTCGGTTGGCCCCAGGACGACCAGACGGCCTTAGCGCCGCCCCCCCGCCGACGGCCATGCCGCGGCGGACGACGCCCTGATTCCGTCCAACACTCGATAGCGGTTCATTTTCCATGCTTCGCATCAATGACCTCGTCTTCGACGCCTGGGGGCGTCGGTTCTTCGACCACGCCAGCGTCAGCCTGCCCAACGGCGCCAAGGTCGGCCTGGTGGGGCGCAACGGCGCCGGCAAGTCGACCCTGTTCAAGATCATCCTGGGCCACCTGACCCCCGGCGACGGGGAGATCACCATGCCCCGCGACGCGCGCATCGGCGCCGTGGAGCAGGAGCACCCGGCCACGCCTGTCTCGCTGCTGGACACCGTGCTGGAGGCCGACGAGCGGCGGGCGCGGCTGATGGCCGAGCTGGAGACGGCCGAGCCCGAACACCTGGGCGAGATCTATCACCAGCTGTCGGCGATCGACGCCGACCGGGCGCCGGCGCGGGCGGCCGAGATCCTGGCCGGCCTCGGCTTTTCCAACGACGACCTGGCGCGGCCGATGTCGGAATTCTCCGGCGGCTGGCGCATGCGGGTGGCCATGGCGGCGGCCCTGTTCGCCGAGCCCGACCTGCTGCTGCTGGACGAACCGACCAACTACCTGGACCTGGAAGGCGCGCTGTGGCTCGAGGCGCGGCTGAAGAAGTACCCGCACACGGCCCTGATCATCAGCCACGACCGCGAACTGCTGGACCATTCTGTGGACGCGATCCTGCACCTGACCGAGGCCAGGCTGGAGCTCTACACCGGCAACTTCACCGAGTTCGAGCGCCTGCGCGGCGAGAAGGCGCGGCTGCAGGAGGCGACGCGGGCCAAGATCGAGGCCAAGCGGGCGCACATGCAGTCCTTCGTCGACCGCTTCCGCGCCAAGGCCAGCAAGGCGCGCCAGGCGCAGTCGCGGATGAAGGCCATCGCCAAGCTGCAGGACATCGCGCCCTCGATCGAGGAGCACGTCGCGCCCTTCCTGCTGCCGTCGCCCGAAAAGCCCCTGCCCCCGCCCTTGATCCGGCTGGAGGGGGCCGCCGTGGGCTATGGCGGGCCGCCGATCCTGAAGGGCATGAACCTGCGCCTGGACCTGGACGACCGCATCGGCCTGCTGGGCGTCAACGGGGCGGGCAAGTCGACCTTCGCGCGGATGATCGCCGACGACCTGAAGCTGTCGGCCGGCCACATCCATCGCGACCGGCGCATGCGGGTCGCCTGGTTCCACCAGCACCAGATCGAGGCCATGGACCCGGAGGACACGCCGCTGCAGATCATGCGGCGCGCCCTGCCCGAGGCCAGCGAGGCGCAGCGCCGCTCGCGCCTGGCGCAGTTCGGCATGAGCCACGAGAAGGTGGAGACCAAGGTCGAGAACCTGTCGGGGGGCGAGCGGGCCAGGCTGCTGCTGAACATGATCGCCATGAACCGGCCGCACCTGCTGATCCTGGACGAGCCCACCAACCACCTGGACATCGACAGCCGCCGGGCCCTGACCGAGGCGCTGAACGAGTACGAGGGGGCGGTGATCCTGATCACCCACGACCGCAGCCTGATGGAACTGGCGGCCGACCGGCTGTGGCTGGTGAGCGACGGGCACGTGAAGCCCTTCGACGGCGACATGGACGACTACGCCAAGTTCGTCCTCGACCGGGCGCGGCAGGCGGCGCGCGCGGCGGCTAAGGCGCCGGCCAAGTCGGCCCAGCCGGAGGCCCCGACTCCGCCGCCAGCGGTCGCCAAGCCCAAGCCCGCCCTGGCGCCGCTGAAGCGCAAGCTGGAGGCGGCCGAGGCGGTGCTGGCGCGCGAGACCAAGGAGATGGCCGAGGTGGACGAAGCGCTCTCCGATCCCAAGCTCTACGTCCGCGACCCGGCCAAGGTGGCGGCCCTGAACGCCCGCCGCGCCAAGCTGGCCGACCGGCTGGAGAGCGCCGAGGCGGCGTGGATGGCCCTGGCCGAGGAATATGAGGCGGCGAGCGGGGCGTAGTGGCGGCGGGGGAGATCGGCCTGCTATCCCCGCAATTCCGATCAGAGCCGGCGGCCAGGCACGGGGTCGCGCCCCCCGGATCGCGCCCGGGGGGTTTGAGGGACGCATTCGTGTGCGGCTTGTCTGGCCCTAACCGCTGGAATGGGCGAGCGGCGCAGCCGGCGGCCATGGCGACGAGCTTGCGGGGGCCCCGGATATGGACGGCCGACGGGCCGCGGACCTGACGGGGGCGAGGTTCGCGCCCGAAGCCGAAGGCGTGGCTTTCGCCGGCGCCCTTGCGCGGCCCGCGCGCCCGTCCCCCCAGAGCGCCGGATCGAAGGTCACCTCCAGGATGGCGCAGAGCCGGCGCACAAGAGCGGGCAGCGAACGGCGCTTGAACTCCGCCTCGTCGGATCGATCGAGCCATGGATCGCCGGACCGCTCGGAAGGCCCGCGCTCGGGTGTCTCGCGGTCGTATGATTGGGACGTGGAGGTTTGGCGTTCCGGCGTCTCGCGCTCGTAGCGGGGCGCGTCCGAACAGGCCCGCGCCGGATCGGCGGCGGGCCCGAGCGCCGGCAGGGCTCCCGGCCCGGCCTCGGCCAGCCGCCGACGCAGCAGGATCGCCACGCGGACCGCCTTGGCGAGATACCCGAACCGGTCGGCCAGGGTGGCCGCGCCCTCCCCCGCCCGCTTCGGCGCGGAGAGGCCCGGCGCCCGCGCCTCAGCGCCCGCCACCAGCCCCCGCAGCAGCGCCATCCCCGCCGCCGCCAGCCGCCGCAGGAACGCCAGGCGACTCTCGTGGCGCACGGCGTCGGCGACCGCATTCGTCCGCGACGTCGGCCCGGCCGCGCCCGGCGCGGCGGCAAGGGGAATGGAGGGATCGTCCTTCACCGCCAGAATAGGCTCCGGATTCGCATCCGGCTCAAGGGGGGCGGCAACTGGCGCCGGGCATAGGGCGCCGGGCGCAGACGCGGTCGAAGGGTTCGCCCCCTAGTCCGCCAACCCGGCCTTCCCCAGGTCGTGAGTGAGCCTGCGCAGGCTGGCGATGTTGAGGTTGCGGACCTCGTCGAGGGCGGCGCCTTCCAGAGCCTTCCCCGCGATGATGACACCGCCCTTGACGCGCCGGCAGACACCCTCGGCGATCAGCATGTTCACATAGCGCCGGGTGGTCTCGAAGGGGATGCCCAGGGAGTTGGCCAGGCGCAGGACACTGATCAGGCGGCGGACCTCGTCGGGCGGACTGTCCGCGTTGGCGGTGTAGGGAGACGGCTCGCCGCCGGCGTCGAGGTGGGTGGTGTTGGCCGCCGCCAGTCGCAGGAGGATGATCGTCTTCATCCAGTCGCCGCCCTGGGTCTGGGCGATCAGGCCCAGCAGCCGCATGACGTAGGTGGCGCCAAGGCGCGCGGCGTAGCGGCCCTTGTCGGCAACGGCGACCGGCGCTGGCGAGGTATCGGGGGCGGGCTTGGCGGTCATGTCCTTTTGGGGAGGCTCCTGGCCCTTGCGCGGCTGAAGATGAGTCGCACCGGCAAGCTTGGCGTTGTGGTGGGTTGTCGCAAGCGGATTGGCCGCCCATCTCCTGAAGGAAGCAGCGGGACCTGGGAAGACCGTGCCCAGCGGCCGGACCCTGCCGGCCGTCCGCTGTGAGCTTATGTCGACGGGGCGGGCGGGCGCGGGACTTGCGGCCGGCGTATCATCTCGGCAATGAATTGCAGCCCGAAATGGAGCCCGCGCAGGGTCTGCCCGTGGAAGACGACTCCCTCAACCCGGCCCGCAGCATCGGCGACCTGTTGCGCCGCCCTGCCCGGCTCTTCGGACGCGAGGCGGAGCTGGAGGCGTTGGCGGCGTTCGTCGCCGATCGCGAGGGGCCGGTGCTCTTGCAGCTGCACGGCCTGCCCGGGGTCGGCAAGAGCGCGCTGCTGGCGGCGGCGGCGGCGCTTCTCGGCGACGAGGGGCGGCCCTGCCGGCTGATCGACGGGCGGATGGTCGAGCCGACCGCGCAGGGAATCCTGGACGCCCTGGAAGGGCCGGTGGAGGGCGGCGCCCTGCTGATCGACCACTTCGACTCCCTGCGCCTGCTCGACGGCTGGTTCCGCCGGGAGTTCCTGCCCTCGCTGCCGGCCTCCGTGCGCGTGGTGCTGGCTGGGGTGGAGCCGCTGGGCGCGCCCTGGACGCTGGAAGCCGGGTGGGCCGGTCTGGTGCGGACCCGCGAGGTGGGTCCCCTCGCCGCGACGGCCGCGGACGACTTCCTGGCCGAGCTAGGCGTCGAGGCGGGCCAGAGGGCGACGCTGATCGAGCGGGCCCACGGCCATCCGCTGGCGCTGCGCATGCTGGCCGAGACGCCGGTCGAGCGGGCCCCCGCCGACGCGGCCCTGACGCCGCTGTCGCGAGCCATCCTGGCGCGGTCGGAAGAGCTGAGGCCCTGGCTGGAAGCGGCCAGCGCGGTGCGGCGCCTGACCCAGCCGATCCTGCGGGCCCTCGACTGCCCCGACCCCGAGGCGGTCTACCGGCGGCTGGAGGCCTCCGCCCTGATGGAGGCCCTGGAGGACGGCCTGTCGATGCGCGAGCCGGTGCGGCGCGCCGTGGCGGGAGCGTTCCGGGCCTCGGACCCGGAGCGGTTCCGGCGCTGCCGGACGACCGCCTGGCGGCTGGTGCGCGAGGACCTGCGCCGGGCGTCGGACCGGCGCGAGCGCTGGCGCGCCTCGGCCGACACCCTGTTCCTGGTGGATGAGCCGACCGTGCGGCAGGCCTTCTTTCCCGACGCCGCGCCGCCGGCGGGATGGGAGGCGGCCCGCGCGGAGCATGGCGACGCGGTCCTGGAGATGGTCCGCCGGCATCGCTCGCCCACCGAGGCGGCGCTCATCGCGCTCTGGTGGCGGCAGGCGCGGGACGCCTTCCTGGTGCTGCCGGGCGAGGACGGGCCGGCGGCCTTCTACATCCTCGGGCGGCCGGAGCATCTGGCGCGGGTCGCCGCCGACCCTGTGGCGGCCGCCTGGCGCGAACTGTTGGTGGAGACGCCCCTGCCGAGGGGCCAGACCGCGCTCTTCGTGCGGATGATCCTGTCGGCCGCGACCGGGTTCGAGCCCTCGCCCGCCCAGGCCGGCGCCTGGCTGGACGTCAAGCGCACCTACCTGGAGCTTCACCCGGCGCTGCGGCGCGTCTACCTGCTGTCTTCCGAGCGCGAGGCGGCGCTCTACAGCGGCCCCCTGAACCGGCTGGGCTTCGAGCTGCTGCGGGACCGCGCGGGCGGGCCGGTCCAGATCCTGGTGGGCGACGAGGCGCGCGAGACCTTCGTGCTGGACATGGGGCCGGCCTCGCTGGACGGCTGGTTCGCCCAATTGCTGGGCCTGGAGCTCAATGCGCCGGAAGCCGGGTTCATCGACCTGGCCGGCCGGCGCGCCCGCCTGCCGGATGGCGAGAGCGTGGACCTGACGCGCAAGGAGTTCGAGCTGCTGCAGTTCCTGGCCGCCGCGCCGGGCGTCGCGCGCTCACGCGACGAGATCCTGGACCAGGTCTGGGGCCTGCCCTTCGGGGCCGGCAGCAATGTGGTGGACGCCGTGGTGCGCGACGTGCGACGAAAGCTGGGGCCGCAGCTGGCGGCGCGCGTCGAAGCCGTGCGCGGGGTGGGATACCGGCTGAGCGCCGGCTGACACCGCATTTCTCATCGAATTCTCATCGTCCGCTCATGCCCCCGGCGCGGGGCTGGGACATGTGGAGGGCCTCGAACCTGAGGAAAGACCCCCCATGACAATGACTGACGACAAACCGACCATCGCCCCGGCCGCCCCGGAGATCCCCGAAGCGCTGCAGGCCCTGCTGGGCCAACTGGTGGGCGAAGTGGGCGCGGTGTTCACCGCCCCGCTGGTGGTGATGGGCGACCGGCTGGGACTGTTCCGCGCCCTGGCGGGCGGCCAGCCGAAGACGTCGACCCAGCTGGCCGACGAGACCGGGACCTTCGAACGCTATGTGCGCGAGTGGCTTTCGGCCCTGGCGGCGGCGGGCTATGTGAAGCACGACGGCGGCCGGTTCTGGCTGTCGCCCGAACAGGCGATGGTGTTCGCCGACCCCGACAGCCCGGCCTTCTTCCTGGGCGCCTTCGAGACGGCATGCACCCTGTTCGCCGACCGCGAGGCGATGGAGGCGGCCTTCCGTTCCGGCCGCGGCGTCGGCTGGGACGAGCATGACGGCATGCTCTATTGCGGCTGCGCCCGCTTCTTCAGGGCCGGCTACCTGCAGCACCTGGTGGCGCACTGGCTGCCGGCGGTGGACGGGGCCGTGGCGGCGCTGCAGCGCGGGGCCAAGGTCGCCGACATCGGCTGCGGCTACGGCGCCTCGACCGTCCTGATGGCCCAGGCCTTCCCCAACAGCCGCTTCCACGGCTTCGACTACCACGAGGGGTCGATCCTGGAGGCGCGCCGGGCGGCCGACGAGGCCGGGGTGTCGGACCGTGTCACCTTCGAGGTCGCCGCCGCCACAGACTTCCCCGGGCGAGGCTACGACCTGGTGACCACCTTCGACGCCCTGCACGACATGGGCGACCCGCAGGGCGCGGCGCGGCAGGTGCGCTCGGCGCTGGCGCCGGACGGGGCCTGGATGATCGTCGAGCCGGTGGCCGGCGACAGCCTGGAGGAGAACCTCAACCCGGTGGGGCGGATCTACTACGCCGCCTCGACGATGCTCTGCACCCCGGGATCCGTCGCGCAGAAGGTCGGGCTGGCGCTGGGCGCCCAGGCCGGCGAGCGGCGGTTGGGCGAGGTGGTGAAGCCGGCGGGCTTCCGGACCTTCCGGCGGGCGGCGCAGACGCCGTTCAACATCGTCCTCGAAGCCCGGCCCTGACCGCGCCTGACCCTCGCGTGGGGGCGGCCCTATCCCCAGGGACCCGGCTTGGGATCCTGGACGATGGGGTCGCCGCCCGGCGGCGGCGCTTCGCCCTGGGTCGCCCCCTGGGACGCCGCCGGCCGGGCCCAGGGGCCGCGGGGGGCGTCGGAGACGACCTGATCCGGCGGCGTCGGCGGGGCGCTGACCGGGTCGGGATGTTCGACCAGCCGGCCGCCCGCGTACTGGCGCAGGGCGGCGATACGCTTTTCCAGGGGCGGATGGGTTACGAAGAGGCCGAGGACGCCTTCCTCGTGGTCTTCCAGGAACATGGCGCGCATGGACTGGGGCGCGTCGAGGTGTTCGCGGCCGGAGACCTTCATCAAAGCCGAGATCATGGCGTCGGGATTCTTGGTCAGCTCCACCGAGCCGGCGTCGGCGACGTATTCGCGGCTGCGCGACAGGGCCATCTGGACGACGATGGCCAGGAAATAGCCGATCGCCGCGATGACGATGGCCAGGATGACGAAGAGGCCGAGGTCGCCGCCCTTGTCGCGGCTGCGCCCGCCCCCGCCCCAGCCGGCGCCCCAGTAGATGGCCCGGAAAATCATCTGGCAGATCAGGGTGATGATGCCGGCGAACACCGAGGCGACGACCATGGTGCGCACGTCGCGATTGATGATGTGGGTGAGCTCGTGGCCCAGCACCGCCTCGAGTTCGTCGCGGTTCAGGTTGTCGAGGAGACCGCGGGTGACGGTCACCGAGAAGCGCCCCTCGTGCAGGCCGCTGGCGAAGGCGTTCATGCCGTCGGTCTCGATGATCCGCAGCGTCGGGGTGCGAAGGCCACGCGAGATGCAGAGGTTTTCGAGCAAGTTGTAGAGCTCGGGCATGTCGCGGCGCTCGACCACCCGGGCGCCGGTGGCGATATCGATGATCACCTGGTTGAACAGGTAGGCGATCACGAACCAGACGCCGGCGACCATCAGGGCCAGGGGCGCGGAGGCGGCCATGAGGCCCAGCAGGCTGAACCCCTGGTCGCTGGGCGGCAACAGGCCGGCGATGGCCGCCGCCAGCTCCAGCGCGCAGATCAGCCCGATCAGGAGGAACGGGAAGCCGATCAGCAGCAGGAGCGAGCGGAGATTGTTGTTCCAGATGTAGGTCTGCAGACCGAGGGCCTGCATGGGCGCGACTCCGGACTAGAACTTGACTTGCGGGGCCGTGCTGGCCGCCGCCCGGTCGGCGCCGAGGTCGAAGAACTCCTTGGCCTGGAAGCCGAAGGCGCCGGCGAACAGCACCGCCGGGAAGGCCTGGATGGAGCCGTTGTACTCGCCCACCGAATTATTGAAGAAGCGGCGCGCGGCGGCCAGCTTGTTCTCGATGTCCGACAGCTCGCCCTGCAACTGCATGAAGTTGGTGTTGGCCTTGAGGTCCGGATAGGCCTCGGCCACCGCCATCAGGCGCCCAAGCGACGCCGAGAGGGCGTTCTCGGCGGCGATCTTGCCGTCGAGGCCGGTGGCGGAGGCGGCCGCGGCGCGGGCCTGGGTGACCTCGTCCAGCGTGCCGCGCTCGTGGCTGGCGTAGCCCTTCACCGTCTCCACCAGGTTGGGGATCAGGTCCTGGCGCTGCTTGAGCTGGACGTCGATGTCGGCGAAGGCCTCGTTGGTGTTCTGCCTGAGGGCCACCAGGCGATTGTAGGTCCCGATCACCATCATGCCGATGACGGCGATGACGACGACCACGATGATCAAGCCGATCATGTCTGCTCCCCGAACGGTTCGAGGCCATAGGTAATGGTGTTACGTCAGTTGGACCAGCGGGGTGTGGATGAGCTTTTCGTAAGGTGGGGTTGTGGGGGGCGAAGGCGGTTCAGAACGGCGGCTCGATGGTCGCCCTCGGCCGCGCATCACCATCGCCGAGTCTGAGATAGCCCGCCCCGCCGTCCTGAAGCTGAATCTCGTACATCTGATCGTCGGTGCGACCGACGATGGTGATGTTGATGCCAGGTGACAGATGCTGGCGAATGGTGCGGCCGTCCGGCTCGTCGAAGACGTCCGCGTCGGCGAACATGACCAGGCGGTCCGGCTCGACGGGGACGATTGTTGGACGCGGCTGGGAGGACAGGGCCGTGTCGCGCAGGAACCATCGTCCGCCGAGGCCGTCTTCGATCTGCAGGAAATGGCCGCGCCCCTTGGCGGCGGGAACGAGAACGCCTGAGACCGGCTGGTTGCGGGCGATCTCCCCCGAGGTCGCCGCGTCGAGGCGGGGGGCGAGATACCGGGGCGCGTCGCGTTTGACATAGAAGTTCAGCCGCGGCGGTGGATCCGGGACCACATTCGTCGCGGCGGCGGAGACGCCAGGCGGCTGGGGGGCAATGGTCAGGCCGCTCGCGGGCGTAGCCGCCACGGCCACGCCACTCGGCGGCGGGACGCCGCCAACGCCTAGATAGGCCAGTCCAAAGAGAATGACCGCGATGATGATCGCGGCGAAGGCGATCATGTGGCCTTCGCGGGAACGCGCAATCATCCCGCCCACCGCGACCGCCATGCAGACGACGGCGGCGATGGTCTGGATCAGGGCGCTTCGATGTTCGGCCAGCGTGGCGAGGTCCATAGCCATCACCCCCTTCGATGGCCGGTACGCGCTCAGATTGTTCCTTCAATACTTGTGAAAGTCGAACTTACAACCGCTGTTCCGCAAAGCGCAAGCCACGCCGAGGGCGTAGCGCGGCGCCGGCCCCCTACTTCGGCCTGAAGCGCTTGCTGGTGGGGAAGCCCTTGGGGGCGAGTTTGCCGGCGCTGGCGCGTTTGCCGGACCAGTCGCGCCATTCCGGCCAGGCGCGGGTGCGGCCGGCGCCGTCGGTCCAGGCGGCGCCTTCCTCGGCCTTGAACACCAGGGCGTCGCGCAGGCCGCCCTCGCGGTAGGACTGCAGCTTGACGCCCTTGCCGCGCGGCATTTCGGGCAGCTCATCCATGGCGAAGATGAGGATCTTGCCGTTGTCGCCGATCACCGCGACCTGGTCGCCGTCGGCCTCCTGGCAGACGAGGGCGCCGCCCCCGTCCACATTGAGCACCTGCTTGCCGGCCTTGCGGGTGGCGAGCGCCTCGTCCTCGGGCATGACGAAGCCGTAGCCGGCCTTGGAGGCCAGGAAGCGCTTGCGGCCGGCCTTGAACGGGAAGACGGCGACGATGCCGACCTTGTCGTCCAGCTCGATCATCAGGCGCACCGGCTCGCCGTGGCCGCGCGCCGAGGGAAGCTTGTCGCAGCCTAGGGTGAAGAAGCGGCCGTCGGAGGCGAAGATCAGCAGCTTGTCGGTGGTCTCGGCCGGGACCACGAAGGCCAGCTTGTCGCCTTCCTTGAACTTCAGCTCCGATGGGTCGTCGACGCGGCCGCGGGCGGCGCGGATCCAGCCGCGTTCGGATAGGATGACGGTGATCGGCTCGCGGGTGATGAAGGCCTCGACGCTGGCGGCGGTGTCGACCAGCGGCGCCTCGGCGAAGATGGAGCGGCGCTTGCCGACCTCCGTGCCCGGGCCCAGCACCTTGCGCACGTCGCGCAGGCCGACGCCGACCAGCTTCCACTGCTCCTTGTCGGAGGCCAGGAGGCCCAGGATGCCGTCACGTTCCTCGGACAGGGCCGCGTGTTCGCGGCGCAGCTCCATCTCCTCCAGCTTGGCGAGCTGGCGAAGGCGGGTGTTGAGGATGGCGTCGGCCTGGATCTCGTCGATCGAGAAGGTCTCGATCAGCTTGGCCTTGGGCTCGTCCTCGAAGCGGACGATGCGGATGACCTCGTCCAGGTTCAGGAAGACGATCAGCAGGCCGTCCAAGATGTGCAGGCGCGCCTCGATCTTGCCGAGGCGGAAGCGGGCGCGTCGGACCAGCACCTCGCGCCGGTGGTCGAGGAAGGCGACCAGGGCCTGCTTGAGGCCCATGACCACCGGGGCGCCGCGGGCGTCGAGGACGTTGATGTTGACGGGAAAACGGCTCTCCAGGTCGGAGAGCTTGAAGAGGCTCTCCATCAGGACCTCGGGCTCGACGGTGCGCGAGCGGGGTTCCAGGACCAGCCGGATGTCCTCGGCGGACTCGTCGCGCACGTCGCCCAGCAGAGGCGCCTTCTTGGTCTCGATCAGCTCGGCCAGCTTCTCCACCAGGTCGGCCTTCTTCACCTGGTAGGGCATCTGGGTGACGACGATCTGCCAGCCGCCGCGGCCGGTCTCCTCCTTGGTCCAGACGGCGCGATGGCGCACGCCGCCGCGGCCGGTCTCGTACATCTCCAAGAGGCTGTGGCGCGGCTCGACGATGACGCCGCCGGTGGGGAAGTCCGGGCCCTGGACGCGCTCCATCAGGTCGGCGGTGGTGGCGTCCGGGCGCTCCATCAAGAGCAGGCAGGCGTCGATCAGCTCGGCGGCGTTGTGCGGCGGGATCGAGGTGGCCATGCCGACGGCGATGCCGGAGGAGCCGTTGGCCAGCAGGTTGGGGAAGCCGGCCGGCAGGACCACCGGCTCGTCCTCCTGCTCGTCGTAGGTCAGGCGGAAGTCGACCGCGTCCTCGTCCAGGCCGTCCAGCAGCAGCTGGGCCGCCTCGGTCATGCGGCACTCGGTGTAGCGCATGGCGGCGGCGTTATCGCCGTCGATGTTGCCGAAGTTGCCCTGGCCGTCGATCAGCGGATAGCGCTGGGCGAAGTCCTGGGCCAGGCGCACCAGGGCGTCGTAAACCGCCACGTCGCCGTGCGGATGGTATTTGCCGATCACGTCGCCGACCACGCGGGCCGACTTCTTGGCCGCCGTGTTGGGGTCCAGGCGCAGCAGGCGCATGGCGTACATCAGTCGCCGGTGCACGGGCTTGAGGCCGTCGCGCACGTCCGGCAGGGCGCGCTGGGTGATGGTGGAAAGGGCGTAGGCCAGGTAGCGCCGCGACAGCGCCTCGCTGAGCGGTTCGTCCAGGATCTTGCCGGCGTCGTCTGCGGCCATGGGGAGTGTCGGGCAACCTTCGATTCGAGCCCGTCAGCTTAGCGCGGATGTGGCCGCGCCGTCCGGTCCCTGGACGCCGCAGGCTGTGAATCTTCGGGATTTCATGGGGATGGGGGTGGGAGCAGACCCAGGGCCGGGTGGGTGGCGATGTCCCGCCTCGACCACGAACAACACGAACCACACGAACACGACGGCGCCCTTGTTCGCCGGCTGAAGATCAGCGGCCTTCTCCTCCAGCCGTCACCCTCGGGCGTCAGTCCCGAGGGTCCATAGACGCGTGAGACCGAGCGGCGCGTACCGAAGGGCGCGCCGGAGCGCGGCGGCCGCCGCCCTTGCGCCGCTCCGCTGCCGCTTCGCGACCCGTCGGAAGCGTGCGTAGGGGTCCTCGGCACAAGGCCGAGGATGACGGACTGTAGGGGGGCTTGGAAAAGCGGTGCGCTAGTGGCCGGCGACCGGGTACGGCGTTGCTAGTGGCCGGCGACCGGGGTCGGGGTGGTGACGGGGGCGGCCGGCTTGGCGTCGGCGGCCTTGTCGGCGCGGCCCCAGGGAACCATGCCCCAGGCGCGTTCGTGGCCGTAGAACAGGATGATCTTGGTGAAGGTCTCCACCGAGGCGATCGAGGCGGCGAAGACCAGCTTTCCGGTGACGAAATAGCTTATCACGAAGGTGTCGATGCTGCCGAGGATCCGCCAGGAGACGGCCTTGATGAAGGACCGAGAGTGGGCTTCGGGGGCGCGCAGGAACATGGGGTCGGCCTTCGCTGGTTGGGCAGGCTGAAGATCGCACCGACGGGCTCGGGGCGAAAGGTGGCCGCGCCCCGATATATTCCCACTAGCTTGATAGATTTTCTTCTAGAGACGTCCGCTCTCGCGCAGGCGTTCCAAAAGCCAGACCCGGGCCGGCGGCAGGGGGCGGTTGAGGACGGAGAAAATGAAGCTCTCCAGGAAGTGGCCGGTGAGTTCGAGGCCGGCGCCGACGTCGCCGGGAGCAAGGCCGCCCTGGGCGGAAAGCAGGAAGGGCGGCAGGGCGAGCAGCCGGTCCTTGTAGGGCTCGCCGGCCTGGCGGCTGACCGCGCGCCCGGTGCGGGGGCTGACATAGACAAGGTCGTCGGTGACGCCGGTGGCGGCGCATTTCGACAGGTCGAGGCCGAAGCCGAGGTCCTGCAGCAGGCCCATCTCGAAGCGGACGAAGACGGCGGGCCAGATGTCCGGCAGGGCCAGGGCCGAGGTCAGGGCCTCGAAGGCCAGGAAGGCGCCGGGATGCGGCTCGCGCTCCGGCAGGGCGCCGGCGGCCACCGCGGCGGCGGCGGCGAGGCCCGACAGCGCCATGGGGTCATCGAAGAGGGCGGCGGGCCCCTCGCCCACCGGTTCCAGTGTGGCCGAGCCGAGCTGTTCGGAGACACGGGACCGATAGCGGACGATGACCCGCGCCCCGGCCTGCAGGAACGGCTTCATCTTGCGCGAAGCGCCGCCGGCGACGTGGGCGGCGTACTTGCCATGGGCCGAGGTCAGCAGATCGACGATGGCCCCGGCCTCGCCGTGGGCGCGGGCGGCCAGCACATAGGCGTCGTCCTCGAACTCCATGGCGCTAGAGGGGACGCCTCACACGTCGAAGTCCAGGCCCATGTCGCGGTAGAGGTCGCGGTCCTCGGCCCAGGTCTCGCGGACCTTCACGTAGAGGAACAGGTGGACCTTGCGGTCGAGGATCTCGGAGAGCTCGGTGCGGGCCTGTTCGCCGATCCACTTCAGGGTCTGGCCGCCCTTGCCCAGCAGGATCGGGCGCTGGCTTTCGCGCTCGACATAGATGTTCTGCTCGATGCGCAGGTCGCCGTTCTTGCGCTCCTCGAAGGCGGTGGTCTCGACGCTGGCCGAGTAGGGCAGCTCCTCGTGGACGCGCAGATAGACCTTCTCGCGGGTGATCTCGGCGGCCAGGAGGCGGGCGGGGATGTCGGCGCTCTGGTCCTCCGGATAGAGCCAGGGGCCGGCCGGCATGCGCTCGGCCAGGGCCGCCTTGAGGTCGTCGACGCCGGCGCCGTTCTGGGCCGAAATCATGAAGACATCCGAATAAACGCCGGATTCGAATAGCTTTTGCGACAAGGCGAGCAGGCGATCGCGCTTGATCAGATCGATCTTGTTGAGGGCCAGGATGGCCTTCTTGCCGGCGCC
>JAFEEA010000090.1 GCA_018241335.1 Pseudomonadota bacterium | reverse complement strand
GAGGCGGGGGGAGGCGAGGGCGAAACCCCTCATCCTCCCACGCCTTCGGCGCGGGGCCCTCCTTCTCCCTCTGGGAGAAGGGAAGGCTCGGAAAACCTCTCCCGGAGGGAGAGGGAGGGGCCCGATCGCGCAGCGATCGGGAGGGTGAGGGGTTCAGGCCCCGCCCGGTCAGCCTACTTCCGCGCGTCCATCATCTCGGCGAAGCGCTGGAAGATGTAGAGGCTGTCGGTCGGCCCGGGGGAGGCCTCGGGGTGGTGCTGGACCGAGAACACCGGCGCGTCCTTCACCGCCAGGCCCGCGTTGGTGCCGTCGAAGAGGGAGACGTGGGTCTCCTCGACGTTGGCCGGCAGGCTGGCGCGGTCGACGGTGAAGCCGTGGTTCATGGACACGATCTCCACCTTGCCGGTGGTCAGGTCCTTGACCGGGTGGTTGGCCCCGTGGTGGCCCTGCTCCATCTTCACCGTCTTGGCGCCGAGGGCCAGCGCCAGCATCTGGTGGCCGAGGCAGATGCCGAACACCGGCACGCCGCTGGCGACCAGGCGGCGGATCTCGGGCACCGCGTACTGGCCGGTGGCGGCCGGATCGCCGGGACCGTTGGACAGCAGCACGCCGTCCGGCTCGCGGGCCAGGATGTCTTCGGCGGTGGTGTCGGCGGGCACGACGCTGATCGACGCGCCGATGGAGGCCAGGGCCCGCAGAATGTTGCGCTTCACGCCATAGTCGACGACCACGACGTTGTACTTGGCGTCCTGGGCGTCCATCCAGGCGTAGCCGTCGGGCCAGCTGTAAAGGCCCTCGTCCCATTCGAAGGGCTGCAGGCAGGTGGCGTCCTTGGCCAGGTCCATGCCGACGAGGCCCGGCCAGGCCTTGGCCTTGGCGACCAGGGCCGCCAGGTCGAACTCGCCCTTTTCGCTGTGGGCGATGACGCCGTGCGGCATGCCCTTTTCGCGGATCACCTTGGTCAGGGCGCGGGTGTCGACGCCGCCCAGGCCCACGACGCCCCGGCGCTTCAGCCAGGTGTCAAGGTCGGCGTTGGAGCGCCAGTTGGCCGGCTCGGTGGGGGCGTCGCGGAAGATCGCGCCGCGGGCGGCCGTCTCGCTGGCGCCGGCCACCTGTTCGATGTCGTCGCTGTTGGTCCCGACATTGCCGATGTGCGGGAAGGTGAAGGCGACGATCTGGGCCATGTAGGAGGGGTCCGTCAGGATCTCCTGGTAGCCGGTCATGGCGGTGTTGAAGCAGACCTCGCCCACCGCGTCGCCTTCGGCGCCCACGCCGACGCCCTGAAGAATGGTGCCGTCAGCCAGGGCCAGGACCCCCGTGACGCCGGGCAGCAGGTCGTGCGACATCGATGGAGTCCTTCCGAGCGGGCAAACGGCGGCGTAGGTAGTCAGTCCGCCCGGCCGGGTCAACGCATTCCGGTCCGCGGCCAATTGGACCGCCGAGGAGAGGCCGATGCTGGCGCTGCGCCCGAACTGCGAATGCTGCGACAAGGACCTGCCGCCGGCGGCGGCCGACGCGCGGATCTGCACCTTCGAATGCACCTTCTGCGCCGACTGCGCGGACAGCCGATTCGGCGGGGTCTGCCCCAACTGCGGCGGCGGCCTGGTCGCCCGCCCGATCCGCCCGGCGGCGCTGCTGGCGAAGTATCCGGCGCAGCCGGAGCGGGTGCTGAAGCCCCACGCGGGATGCGCGTCGGCGGCGTAGGCAATCGGAAAGGGCGTAACCCCTCACCCTCCCACGCTCGCTGCTCAAGCAGCGACCGCGGGCCCCTCCCTCTCCCTTTGGGAGAGGTAAATTCACAAGCGGGTCAGGCATCATTTCACCTCTCCCAAAGGGAGAGAGAGAGGCCCGCTCGCGTCAGCGAGTGGGAGGGTGAGGGGTTACCGCGCCGGCCGTCCCGGCCTCTACTTGCCGGGCCTGGCCAGGACGACGAAGCCGTATTTGCGGAAGATGGCGGCGGCCTCCGGGCCCTGCAGGAAGCCCAGGAAGCCGCCGGCCGCGGGATTGCGTGATGCGGCCACCAGGGCCGCCGGATAGACGATCGGGGCGTGCAGGGCGTCGGGGAACAGGCCGACGATTCGCACCTTGGGTTCGACCTTGGCGTCGGTGTCGTAGACGATCCCCAGCGGCGTCTCGCCCCGCGCCACGAAGGCGAGGGCGGCGCGCACGTTGTCGGCCGAGGCCACCTTGTCCCTGACCTGGTCCCAGACGCCGAGGGCGGCGAGGGCGGCGCGGCCGTACTTGCCGGCGGGAACGTCGGGACCGGCCATGGCCAGTCGCCCGGAGCCCAGGGCGCCGGCGATGGGGAAGCCCTTGGCGATGCGCAGCTTCACCGGCGAAGCGGCGGGCGCGATCAGGGCCAGGTGGTTGGTCAGCACGTCGCGGCGGGTGGCGACGACGATCAGGCGCCTGCCGGCCAGCCAGGTCATCCAGTCGGCGTCGGCCGAGATGAAGACGTCGGCCGGCGCGCCCTGCTCGATCTGCCGGGCGATGGCCGAGGAGGCGGCGTAGGAGAAGCGCACCGCGGTTCCGTTCCTGGCCGTGTAGGCCTTGCCGACCTCGTCCAGGGCGTTCTTCAGCGAGGCGGCGGCGAAGACGGTGACCGGCGGGGCGTCGGCGCGGGCGGCCGTCGCCGGCGCGAGCCCGAGGATGACCGCGAAGGCCAGGGCCAGGGCGGCCGCCAGGCGGCGGGTCGGGGAAGTCATGAGGGCGCACTCCGGTCGGCTAGGCTATATCCAAATGAACATAGCGTGGCGGCCTGTAAAGCCTTGATCGACGCGGCGCGCACGGCCCGGTTCCGGCGCGCGCGCGATGGTGGTAGCCACGCAGCCATGACCATCACAACGGTCGGCCTCGACGCCGACGACACCCTTTGGCACAACGAGACCATCTTCCGCCTGACCCAGGATCGCTTCGTGGCGCTGCTGGCGCCTTACGCGGACGAACCGAACCTGCGTGAGCACCTGGCCGCCGTGGAGCGGCGCAACCTTCGCCTCTACGGCTACGGGGTGAAGGGCTTCACCCTGTCGATGATCGAGACGGCGATGGAGGTGGCGGACGGCGCCGACATCACCCCGGTGCTGCGCGAGATCCTGGCCGCGGGGCGCGAGATGCTGAGCCATCCGGTCGAACCCCTGGCGGGGGTCCCCGAGACCCTGGCGATCCTGGCCGACCGCTATCGCCTGGTGCTGATCACCAAGGGCGACCTGATGCACCAGGAGAACAAGCTGGCGGCCTCGGGCCTGGGCGATCTCTTCGCGGCGGTGGAGATCGTGTCGGAAAAGGACCGCGCCACCTATGAGCGGGTCTTCGAGCGCTATGGCACCGGCGCGGCCGAGGCGGCGATGGTCGGCAATTCCATGAAATCCGACGTCCTGCCGGCCATCGAGGCGGGGGCGTTCGGGGCCTATATTCCCTATGTGGTCACCTGGGCGCACGAACTGGCCGACGCGCCGGAGGGCCATCCTCGGTATGGCGAGCTGAGCGCGATCACCGAGCTGCCGGCGTGGCTGGAGACGATGGATCGGGAGACGGCGTGATGTCCGGAGCGGGGGAGCGCGCCTGGTGGCGCGGCGCGGTGGTCTACCAAGTCTATGTGCGCAGCTTCTTCGACTCCAACGGCGACGGGCAGGGCGACCTGCCGGGCGTCCTGGCCAAGCTGGACTACATCGAGGCCCTGGGGGTGGACGCCATCTGGCTGTCGCCGATCCATCCGTCGCCGAACCGCGACTGGGGCTACGATGTCGCCGACTTTGACGGGGTCCAGCCGGACTACGGGACGCTGGACGACTTCAAGGCCCTGCTGGACGGCGCCCACGCGCGCGGCATCCGGGTGCTGCTGGACGAGGTGCTGGCCCATACCTCGGACGAGCACCCCTGGTTCCTGGAGAGCCGAAAAGGGGCGGGCGGCGGCAAGGCCGACTGGTACGTCTGGGCCGACCCGGCCCTGGACGGCACGGCGCCCAACAACTGGCTGTCGGTGTTCGGGGGGCCGGCCTGGTCCTACCAGCCCGACCGTCGCCAGCACTATCACCACAAGTTCCTGCGCCAGCAGCCCAAGCTGAACTGGCGCACGCCCGCGGCGCGTGAAGCGGCGCTGAAGGTGCTGGAAACGTGGCTGGGGCGCGGGGCCGACGGGTTCCGGCTGGACGTGGCCAACGCCTATCTGCACGACCCGGCCCTGACGCCGAACCCGGCCGTGCCGCTGGCCGAACGGACGGCCTGGCATTGGGGCCACGCCTCGAACCTGCAGGAGCAGAAGTACGACGCCAACCTGCCGGAGAACATCACCGTGCTGGACGAGATTCGCCGGCGGGTGGACGCCTTCGAGGACCGGTTCGTGTTCGGGGAATTCTCCGAGGAGGCCGAGCGGGCCGGCGGGTTCGCCGCCTCGGACGAAGGGCTGCACGCCGGCTACAGCTTTCCCCTGCTGATCGCCGAGCACCTGTCGCCGCAGTTCATCCTGCGGCACTTCGAGACCCTTGCCCGGCATCCGAGGCACTGGCCGTGCGTCTCGTTCTCCAACCACGACGTCACCCGCACCGTCAGCCGCTTCGGCGACGGCGGCGCCAACCCGGCCCTGGCCAAACTGATGATGGCGCTGCTGCTGTCCCTGAAGGGCACGACGCTGATCTACCAGGGTGAGGAGCTGGGCCTGCCGGAGGCGGACCTCCTGCGCCACCAGCTGCGCGACCCGGTGGGCGATCTCTACTACCCGGTGGCCAAGGGGCGCGACGGCTGCCGCACCCCGATGCCGTGGCGGTCGGGCGCCCGGGCGCACGGCTTCACCAGCGGCACGCCCTGGCTGCCGGCGGCGCCGGAGCACGCCAGCCTGACCGTGGACCGCCAGGAGGCCGACCCGGATTCGGCCCTAGCCTTCGCCCGGTCGATGATCGCCCTGCGCAAGGCCTCGCCGGCCCTGAAGTGGGGCGAGATCGTCTTCCTCGACGCGCCCGCGCCGATCCTGGCCTTCGCGCGCGAGGCGGACGGCGAGCGGATCGTGGCCGTGTTCAACATGAGCGGCGAGCCGGCGACCTGGGCCGGCATTCCCGGCGGCGAGCTGAAGGCCATCGCCGGCGAGGTGCTGGACGGGACCTTCCAGCCCTGGTCGGCGCTGCTGATCCGCACCTGATGTCACAGGCCTGATGTCACAGACCTGACTGGCGTCTCGTCTTGCCCTCGAACGCGGAGGGAAAGACGCATGAAACGGACGCTGGCCGGACTGCTGGCGCTGGTGCTGGGCGCCAACGGACTGGTGATGATGTTCGCGGGCCTGGCCTGGTACGGCGCCGTGCCGGGCGTGGTGACCACCGGCCCCTACAACCCGCACTTCGTGAAGGATATCGGCGCGGTCTACCTGGTCTGCGCCGGGGCCCTGGCCTGGCGGGCCTGGCGGCCGGCGGCGGGGCAGGGCGCCCTGGTGGCGTCCGCCGTCTTCCTGATCCTGCACGCCCTGATCCACGTGGCCGACGCGGCCGTGTGCGGCAACCCCGCGGGCGCCCTGGTCCGCGACTTCCCGGGTGTCTTCGTCCCGGCCCTGATCACCGCCTGGCTGGCCTGGCCGGCGCGGGCCCGCCTCACCCCAGCCTGAAGGAGCAGACCCATGCTGAAGGCCATTCTCAGCCGCCAGATCGACAAGTTCGAGCGCGACTTCAACTACGACGCCGCCTACATGCGCGACCTGCTGGACGCCAGCGTGTCGAAGTTCTTCAAATTCTCGTTCCTGCCTTCGCTCGGCCACGGTCGCGCCGCGCCGCCAGAAGCGGTGGCCGCCGCCGGCATCGTCGGGACCCTGGCCGAGGACTGCGGACCCTGCACCCAGATCAGCGTCGACATCGCCGCCCGCGGCGGCGTCAAGCCGGATGTCCTGCGCGCCATCCTGGCCGGTGACCTGGCGGCCATGGGCGAGGCGGCCTCCCTGGGCTATCGTTTCGCCAGGGCGGTGCTGGCGCGGGACATGGAGGAGGCCGATCCCTTGCGCGACGAGATCCTCAAGCGCTGGGGCAAGGCGGGCCTGGTGGACATCAGCCTCAGCCTGACCACCGCGCGCATGTACCCGACGCTGAAGTACGGCCTGGGCCACGGCAAGGCCTGCTCGCGGGTGGTGGTGGCCGGCGCCGACGCCCCGTTCCAGAAGCTGGCCGCGTGATGGGCGGGGACGCGCTCAAGGTGTTCGAGGCCCAGCGGCGGCGGCTGACACACCTGGCCTATCGCATGCTGGGTTCGCTGGCCGAGGCCGAGGAGGCGGTGCAGGACGCCTGGCTGCGCTGGAACGGCGCCGACCGGGCGGCGGTGGAGGACGCCCCCGCCTGGCTCGCCCAGGTGACCACGCGCCTGTGTCTCGACCGGCTGAAAAGCGCCCGCGCCCGGCACGAGACCTACGTCGGCCCCTGGCTGCCCGAGCCGCTGGTGGAGGAAGTCGCCCAGGACCCGCTGGAACGGGCCGAGGACGTGTCGGTGGCCTTCCTGCTGGCCCTGCAGCGCCTGTCGCCGCTGGAGCGGGCCGTGTTCCTGCTGCACGACGTGTTCGACCAGGACTACGGCGAGGTGGCGCGCAGCCTTGGCCGCACCGAGCCCGCCTGCCGCCAGCTCGCCGCGCGCGCGCGCCAGCACGTGCAGGACGCCAAGCCGCGCTTCACGGTCTCGGACGCCGAGGCCGCGCGCCTGGCCGGCGCCTTCATGCAGGCCGCCGCCAGCGCCGACATGTCCGCCCTGACCGCCATCCTGACCGAGGACGCGGTGCTGATCTCGGACGGCGGCGGCAAGCGCAAGGCGGCCCTGCGCCCGATGATCGGCCGCGAGGACGTCATGGCCCTGCTGCGGGGCCTGGCCTGGCGCGGATCCGGCTGGGCCACCGCCGACGGCGCGCGCCTGGTGCGCATCAACGGCCTGCCTGGCGTGGTCCTCAATTCGGACGACGGCCCGATGACCATGTCCTTCGAACCCTCCGGCGACGGCCGCGTCTCGGCCATCTACATCGTCCGCAATCCCGAGAAGCTGCGCGGCGTGGGCTAGGCGGGCGCCCGCGCGCCGCGGCGCAACCCAGACGAAAGCTTGACCTGGAATCGCCTGTCCGAGAGGTTGGACGCGGGCGGTCAGGGAGACGGGCCGATGAGAATGCGTTGGCTGGGCGGCGCGGTGGCGCTGGCGGTGTTGGGGCTGCTCGGCGCGGCGCCCGCGAGCGCGGCCGACCCCGCCCCCGAGCCTGATCCCTCCGCCGGCTTTTCCGACTTCATGACCGCGGGCGACGCACTGCTGGTTGCGATCGGCGCGCCGGGACGGCCGGCCCTGCCCAAGGCGGACGATCCCGTCGCCCACCGGTTCATCGCCGAGGCCGAGACCCTGACGCGGTCCCTGAAGGTCGACCACGCCCCGTCAATGGACGTCCTGCAGGCGGCCTGCGGCGAGTCCTCCAAGGTCATGGTCGCCTACGAGATGTCCGGACTTGAGCCCAGCATCCTGCGAAACGCCTCGGATCCGAAGGTCGCGGCCACTGTGCGGGTGACGGCCGAGAAGAACTTGCGCCGGTACTTCGACGTCGTGCTTCCGACCATGCTGTTCAGCTTGCACTGCTCCGCCGCGTCCGTCATCAGCATCGAGGACTTCCTGGCCAAGCTGCCCAAGGCCGAGATGACCGACGTACGCATCGGCGGCGCCCACAAGGTGCAGAGCGGTTCGCTTCACATGTTGCAGGGCATGCTGAGCGTGCTGTCGGACCCCGCCCTGCCGAGCGGCGACAAGGGCCGCATCATCGCCCAGCTCGAAACGGACTGGGACGAAATGCTGCTGGTGCTTCCCAGCCAGTCGCGGGAGGGCCTCAGGTCCTTGACGGTTCAGGTCGCCCTGCGGCTCGAGCGCGACCAGCGCGTCCGCCTGGACGCCCTGGCCCAACGTGTCGGCAAGGTCCGCTGCGGCGTCATCTGCGCGATCTGAGCGCCCGACCGGGCGCGGTCAGCCCCGCCCGTTTCAGCCTCCTGTCGCCTCGATCATGGCGCTGAGCAGGGCGTCGGCGCGGATGGGCTTGCCCAGGTGGGCGTCGGCGCCGGCGGCCTCGGAGGCGGCCAGGTCATCCTCGGAAGTGTTGGCCGACAGGACGATGATCGGCAGCCGCGGCCCGCCGGCGCTCGCCTCGGCGCCCCGGATGACGCGGATCGCCTCAAGCCCGTCCATGACCGGCATCTGCAGATCCATCAGGACCACGTCGAAGCCGCCCTCCTTGAGGGCCTCCACCGCCTCGCGCCCGTTCTCGACGCTGACCACGTCGGCGCCGACCGCGTCCAGCATCAGCTCGACCACCTTGCGGTTGGTGGGGTTATCGTCGGCCAGCAGCACCCGCAACGGCGGGGCGCCGTCCAGGGCGGCCCCGGCCGCGGGCGGCAGGTCCAGCACCACTGTGAAGGTCGCCCCTTCGCCCGGCTTGGCGCGGGCGGTGATCTCGCCGCCCATCAGCTCGGCGAGCTGGCGGCAGATGGCCAGCCCCAGGCCGACGCCGCCCTGCTGGTGGTTCGCGGCCCCGCGTTCGAACCGGCCGAACAGGCGCTCGGCGTCCGCCTCGTCGAAGCCGACGCCGGTGTCGGCGACCTCCAGCCGCCAGCGGCCCGCTTCCGCCTGCGGAGAGAGCGCGACCTCGACGCCGCCGGCGGCGGTGAACTTGATGGCGTTGCTGAGCAGGTTGACCAGGATCTGGCGCACCCGTTCGGCGTCGCCCATGACCAGGCCGCTCACCCCTTCGGACAGGCGCAGGGCCAGAGCGAGGCCCTTGGCTTCGGCCTCGTCGCGGAAGCGCTCGACAGTGTCGCGCGCCAGGGACGCCAGGTCGAAGGGCTCCTCCCGGATGGCCAGGCTGCCGGCGCCCAGGCTGTTGAAATCCAGAAGATCGACGACCAGCCGATTGAGTGCGCCGGCCGAGGCGAGGATGCCTTGCACCAGATCGCGCTGCTCGCCGCTCAAGGGCGTGCGCCCCAGGACGTCGGCCAGGCCCATGACGCCATTGAGGGGCGTGCGCAGCTCGTGGCTGACATTGGCGAGGAACTCGCTCTTGGCCTTGCTGGCGGCCTCGGCGTTGGCCAGGGCCTCGGTCAGGGCGATGGCCTGGGTCTTCATGGCGGTGATGTCGATGCGCAGGCCGATAACGCCGCCGTCGCTGGTGCGCCGCTCCTCGATCAGCACCCAGCGGCCGTCCTTGAGGCGCTGTTCGTGTCGCTGGCCGGGATTGCGCAGCATCTCCAGGCGCCGGCCCAGCCACTCGTCCTCGTTGTCGACGGCCTCGGGGTAGTCGCCGCGGGCGACGCCGATGCGCAAGGTGTCCTCCAGCCTGGCGCCCGGCGCGAAAAGGTCGGCCGAGCGGTGGTAGATCTCGGCGTAGCGCTTGTTCCAGAGGATGTAGCGGCCGTCGGAGTCCAGGAAGACGATGCCTTCCGGCAGGGCGTCCAGGGCGGCGGCCAGGCGCTCTTCAGCCAGGCGCGCGCCGGCCTCGGCCCGGGCGATGGCGAGGTGGGGCAGCAGCGCGTCGGTCAACGCCGTCGCCAGGCGGCGCAACAGGCCGCCCTTTGGCGGTCTCACCGGTGCTGAACTCATGCGCGCGCCCGCTCTCCCGGAGCGAATCCCTGACCTGGCCAGCATGCGCGGCGAGCCGTGAACGCATTGGTGACGTGCGCGTCACAACCGCGCCGATCATGGAGTGCGCTCGCCAAATGAGCGACCGGCGCGGCTCGGCGCCGAATATTTCGTCAGTGTGAGCGCAGTGCGCGACGGGGCGCCATGGACGGGGGCGGTCCAATGGCTGAAAAGGGCCACGGGGAGGCCGCCGTCTCCTGTTCCGGCGGCCAGGGGGACCAGCGCATGACGACGCCGAGCGACCAGCCGGGGCCTTGGGGCGCGGTCCTCCCGGAGCCGCCGCCGCAGGCCCCACCCGCCGACAACCGCTCCATCAGCCCGATCGCGCTCGGCCTGATCGCCGTCTGGCTGGGCAGCGGCTCGGCCCTGGGGCTGATGAGCGCGCCTCCCGCGGCCCTGACCTTCGTCTTCGTGGTCAGCGGCTGGATCCTGGCCCTGTCGATCCACGAGTTCGGCCACGCCCTGGTGGCGCACCTGGCCGGCGACACGACGGTGGAGGGGCGCGGCTACCTGACCCTCAATCCGTTGAAGTACACGGACCCGTTCATGAGCATCATCATCCCGGTGATGGTGCTGGCCATCGGCGGCATCGGCTTTCCCGGCGGGGCGGTCTATCTGCGCCAGGACCTGATGCGAAGCCGGCTTTGGCGGTCGGCCGCCTCTCTGGCCGGGCCGGCGGGGACCTTGGCGGTGTTCCTGCTGCTGGCGGCGATCCTGGCCGGGATGCGGGCGCTCAACCTCGGCGGCGCCGCCATGGCCGCGGTGTCGGTCCTGACCTTCCTGCAGGCGACCGCCCTGATCCTCAACCTGGCGCCGATCCCGGGCCTCGACGGCTATGGCGCGCTGCGCCCCTTCATTCCGGAGGCCCTTCGCAACGCCCTGATCCCCCTCGAGCGCTTCGCCGCCCTGGGCTTCGTCCTCGCCCTTCTGTGGCTGCAGCCGGTGAGCGTGGTGCTGTTCGGCCTGGCCGGGGCGCTGTGCCACCTGGTCGGGGTGTCGCCGGGCGAGGTCGTCGCGGGCCTGAAGGCCTTCCAGTTCTGGACCTGAGCCGCGGACACCTTGCCTGGCGCAGATTCGCGCTATCATCACCGCCGTGCGCTTCGACGACCGCTTCCTGGACGAGATCAAGAGCCGCCTTCGCCTCTCCGACGTGATCGGAAAGACGGTGAAGCTGCGCCGGCAGGGGCGCGAGTATGTGGGCCTGTCGCCCTTCACCAAGGAGAAGTCGCCGTCGTTCTTCGTCAACGACGACAAGGGCTTCTTCCACGATTTCTCGAGCGGCAAGCACGGCGACCTGATCGGTTTCCTGCAGGAGACCGAACGCCTGACCTTCGTCGAGGCGGTGGAGCGGCTGGCGGCCGAGGCGGGCCTGGCCCTGCCCGAGCCCGACCCCCAGGCGGCCGCCCAGGAGAAGAAGCGCCAGGGCCTGACCGACTGGCTGGACGCCGCCGCCGGCTGGTTCGAGGCCGAACTGCGCCGCCCGGTGGGCAAGCCCGCCCGAGACTACCTGGCCAAGCGCGGCCTGCCCGAGGCGGACTGGAGTCGTTTTCACCTGGGCTTCTCGCCGGCCGGCCGGACGGCGCTGAAGGACTATCTGGTGGCCAAGGGCGCGCGCCCGGCGGAGCTGGTGGAGGCCGGGCTGCTGATCGCGCCGGAGGACGGCGGCGCGCCCTACGACCGCTTCCGCGACCGCATCATCTTCCCGATCACCGACGGGCGCGGCCGCATCGTCTCCTTCGGCGGCCGGGCCATGGATCCGGAGGCGCGCGCCAAGTACCTGAACGGCCCGGACACGGCCCTCTTCGACAAGGGCCACGTGCTCTATGGCCTGCCCGAGGCGCGCAAGCTGCTGCACGCCGGCGGCGACGGGGCGGCCCTGGTGGTGGTCGAGGGCTACATGGACGTGATCGCCTGCCAGCGGGCGGGGATCGCGGCGGTGGCGGCCATGGGCACGGCGCTCGGCGAGGCGCAGATGGAGATGCTGTGGCGCCTGCATCCCGAGCCGACCCTGTGCTTCGACGGCGACCGGGCGGGCAAGCTGGCCGCCAGCCGCGCCATCGACCGCGCCCTGCCGCTCCTGAAGCCCGGCAAGAGCTTCCGCTTCGCCGCCGTGGTCGGCGGCAAGGATCCCGACGACGTGCTGCGCGAGCAGGGGGCGGCGGCGCTCAAGAGCCAGCTCGCCGGCGGCACACCCTTCGCCGAGATGCTGTTCAACCGCGAGCGCGACGCCGAACCGCTGGACACGCCTGAACGGCGGGCCGGCCTGAAGCAGCGCCTGCGCGCGGCGGCGGGGACGATCGCCGACAAGGACCTAGCCCAGGCCTATCGCGACGATCTTTTGGGCCGGTTCGACCAGCTGTTCGCCGGCGCGCGGGCCCAGGGCGGGCAGGGCGCATCGTCGGGGTTCAGAGGCGGCGGCCAGGGCCATGGGATGGGCGGCGGGCGCCGCTGGCGGGCCGATGAGCCGATCAGCCCCTTTCCCACACCCGAGGGCGTGGCCGCGGCGAAACGTCTCGCGACCTCGATAGAACCGGCTCCGGCCGCGCTCGCCAAGCAGGCGATCGTTGATCCGCATGTATTGGATGAGCATCTCGAGGCCCTGGAGGCGCATGGTTTCGGCGATCCGGCCCTGTCGCAACTGGCCCAGGAAATCATCCGCCTGCGGCTGGAGGCCGAACATCTTGACTCCGAGGCCCTGCAACGCCATTTGGCGGCTACAGGCTTTAGCGCGCTGCTGACTGACATCGACCGGGCCGCACCGAAATCGGGCGCGCCCTTCATTCAATCGGATGTCACCCTCGCAACCGCCCGAGCCCAGTGGTCGCACGCCTTCGGGATTCTGAACCGACTGGCTGCGCTGGAGCAGGCTTTGACCGCCGCCAAGCAGGACTTGGCGGATCGCTCCGGCTCGGCAGTGCTTCGGAGCCTCAAGACGGAGCGCGACGCGCTGAGGCGGGCGGTAAAGTTGGGAACGATTTGGGCACAAGACGGGTCGTAGACAGGGTGACGCTCTGATCCCGGCCGGCCATTAACCATTTGCGGCGCCGCTCTTGCATGGGAAGAGCGACGTTTCGGAGACCTAGATGAGCACAACCACGACCGCCGATCCGCCCGAAGCGCCCGCCGCTCCGGACGGGCCGCTGCTCGACCTCACCGACGCCGGGGTCAAGAAGTTCATCAAGCAGGCCAAGGCCCGCGGCTATGTCACCATGGACGAGCTGAACAAGGTTCTGCCATCCGAGGAAGTGACGTCCGAGGCCATCGAAGACACCCTGGCCATGCTCTCCGAAATGGGCGTCAATGTGGTCGAGGCCGAGGAAGACGCGGCCGAGGGCGAGGGCGGCGAAGTGGCCGTCCGCGAAGAGACCGCCGTCGCCGAAGCCGCCGACAAGCAGAGCGCCTACGACCGCACCGACGACCCCGTGCGCATGTACCTGCGCGAGATGGGCTCGGTGGAGCTGCTGTCGCGCGAAGGCGAAATCGCCATCGCCAAGCGCATCGAGGCCGGCCGCGACACGATGATCCGCGGCTTGTGCGAAAGCGCCCTGACCTTCGAAGCCATCATGGTGTGGCGCGAGGAACTGGGCCAGGGCCGCATCCTGCTTCGCGAGGTCATCGACCTTGAGCAGACCTACGGCGGCCAGGTGGCCCAGGCGCTCAGCGACGAAGCCGTCGCCGGCGAAGCCTCCGACGCCGAAGCCGCCGCCGAGCCCGAGGACGACGAGGACGGGACCCGCGCCGCCAAGGCCGAATCCGACGACGACGACTTCGACGACGGCGCCGGCCCGACCATCAGCGCCATGGAAGCCGAGCTGCGCGAAGGGGTGATGGCCACCCTGGACGCCATCGCCGGCGAGTTCGAGAGCTTCCGCCGCCTGCAGGAAAAGCTGGTCGACCATCGGCTCAAGGGCGAGCAGCTGCCTGACAGCGAGCGCGTGGCCTACGAGGCCGCCACGGCGACCATCGTCCAGCACCTCAAGACCCTGAAGCTGAACAACAACCGCATCGAGGCCCTGGTCGAGCAGCTCTATGCGATCAACAAGCGCCTGATGGGCCTGGAAGGGCGCCTGCTGCGCCTGGCCGACAGCTATGGCATCAGCCGCGGCGAGTTCCTGAAGGCCTACTTCGGCTCCGAAATGGACCCCGCATGGTGCCAGAAGGTGCCGCAGCTGGGCGTACGCTGGACCAAGTTCGTCGAGAACGACGCCTCCCAGATCGCCGACATCCGCCAGGAGATCGCGACGCTGGCCACCGAGTCGGGCGTGCCGATCGACGACTACCGCCGCATCGTCCAGACCGTGCAGAAGGGCGAGCGCGAGGCGCGCCAGGCCAAGAAGGAAATGGTCGAGGCCAACCTGCGCCTGGTGATCTCGATCGCCAAGAAATACACCAACCGCGGCCTGCAGTTCCTGGACCTTATCCAGGAGGGCAACATCGGCCTGATGAAGGCGGTGGACAAGTTCGAGTACCGCCGCGGCTACAAGTTCTCGACCTACGCCACCTGGTGGATCCGTCAGGCGATCACCCGCTCGATCGCCGACCAGGCGCGCACCATCCGCATCCCGGTGCACATGATCGAGACGATCAACAAGATCGTCCGCACGTCGCGCCAGATGCTGCACGAGATCGGCCGCGAGCCGACCCCGGAGGAACTGGCCGAAAAGCTGGCCATGCCGCTGGAGAAGGTGCGCAAGGTCCTCAAGATCGCCAAGGAGCCGATCTCCCTCGAGACGCCCATCGGCGACGAGGAAGACAGCCACCTGGGCGACTTCATCGAGGACAAGAACGCCGTCCTGCCCATCGACGCGGCGATCCAGTCGAACCTGCGCGAGACCACGACGCGGGTGCTGGCCTCGCTCACCCCGCGCGAGGAGCGCGTGCTGCGCATGCGCTTCGGCATCGGCATGAACACCGACCACACCCTCGAGGAAGTCGGCCAGCAGTTCTCGGTCACCCGCGAACGCATCCGCCAGATCGAGGCCAAGGCCCTGCGCAAGCTCAAGCACCCGAGCCGCAGCCGCAAGCTGCGCAGCTTCCTG
>JAFEEA010000008.1 GCA_018241335.1 Pseudomonadota bacterium | reverse complement strand
GTCAGGTTCACGCCGAACGGCTTGTCGGTCATCTCGCGGCAGCGGGCGATTTCCTTGGCCAGGTGCTCGGGCGTGCGCTGCGTCAGCCCGGTGATGATGCCCAGGCCCCCGGCGTTCGAAACCGCCGAGGCCAGCTCGGCCAGGCCGACGAAGTGCATGCCGCCCTGGATGATCGGATGCTCGATGCCGAAGAGTTCGGTGATGCGCGTCTTCATGGGATCGCCCCCTCGTTGTTTTCGCCGCCTCGCAGGGGCGCCGCCTTGAGGGGCCGACTTTAGCCGCGAGACTGCGCCGCTCGAAAGGCCTGATCTGCGGCCACATGGCCGGATTGGGCGTCGGCCTGGGCCGCGACGTCGCCGATCACGATCATGACCGGCCCCTCCGGCGCGGCCTCGGCCAGCCGCGCGGGCAGGGTGGCGAGGGTCCCGGTCCAGAGCCGGGCGTGAGCGGCGCCGGCGTTTTCCACGGCGGCGGCCGGCGTGGTCGGCGCCCGGCCTTCCGCGATCAGGCGGCGGGCGACGGCGCCGAGGGAGTCGCGGCCCATGTAGAGGGCCAGGGTGGCGCCCGGGTCGGCGGCCGAGGGCCAGCCGTCGCCGGTCACCTCGCAGTCGGCGGTGCGGGCGGTGGCGAAGATCAGGCGCCGGGACTCGCCCCGATGCGTCAGGGGAAAGCCGAACTGGGCGGCGGCGGCGCAGGCGGCGGTGACGCCCGGAACAACCTCGACCGGCACACCGTGCGCGCGCAGGTGCTCGGCCTCCTCCCCTGAACGACCGAAGACGGACGGGTCGCCGCCCTTCAGCCGCACCACCGTCAGGCCACGCCGCGCCAGGCGCAGCATCAGTCGGTTGATGGTCTCCTGCGGCATGCTGGCGGCGCCGGCGCGCTTGCCGGTCTGGATCCGCACGCACCCAGCCGGGGCCAGGGCGACCACCGTCTCGTCCACCAGGGCGTCGTAGAGCAGGGCGCCGGCGCCCTCGATGGCGCGCAGCGCGCGCAGGGTCAGCAGGTCGGCGGGACCGGGGCCGGCGCCGACCAGCAGCACACGTCCGGGTTCGCGATCAGGCTGCACGGCTTTGCTCCTTGGCGAGGGTGGGATTCTGGGCGGCGAGCAGACGGGCGATCTCGGGTCGGCAGGAGCCGCAGTTGGTCCCCGCGCCGGTGGCCCGGCCGATGGCGTCGATGCTGGCGGCGCCGGCGGCGATGGCGCCGGCGACCTGGCGCGCGCCGACCTTGAGGCAGGCGCAGACCACCGGCCCGTTGTCGACGGGCGCGCCCAGCGGGCGACCGAACAGCAAGGCCGTCCGGGCCTCTGGCGGCAGGATGTCTTCGGCGAACAGCCCGGCCAGCCAGTCCCTCGGCGGCAACCGGCCGGCGGTGGTGGTGAAGAGCACGCGGTCCAGGCGGCCGTCTTTCACCCAGGCTTCGCGCCTGGCGCCGGCGGAGGCGTCCTCGTAGGCCAGGGCTTCGCCCTCGGCGCCCTTGAGCAGGCGCCGGCGCAGGGCCTCGCGCTCCGCCTCGTCGCCGCGGCCGGCGAATTCGTGCAGGTGGCAGGCATCCTGCGGAATGCGCCGCCAGATCAGGTCCAACCCGGCGGGCGCGGCCAGGGCCTGACGCGACAGGAAAAAGCCGCGCCAGGCCTCGCGATAGGGCCGCAACCGGGCGGGCGTGTGCTTGAACTCGGGCTGGCCGGAGGCCGGATCGAGGTTGGCGGCGATCAGGGGGTTGGACCGGCCCGACGGCGCGAAGGCGTCGGTCCAGTGCATCGGCATGAAGACCCCGCCGGGACGCTGGCGGTCCGTCACGCGCGCCAGGGCGACCGCCTCGCCGCCGGCGGTCTGCACGCGCACCAGGGCGCCGTCGCGCACGCCCAGGGGTTCGGCGACGTCGGGATGCACCTCGACGAAGGGCTCGGGCGCATGCCGACAGAGGTCCGGGGCCAGGCCCGTGCGGGTCATGGTGTGCCACTGGTCGCGGATGCGGCCGGTGTTGAGCGACAGGGGGAAGGCGGCGCCCACGGCGCTGGCAGGCCCCTTGGGCTGGACCGGGACCATGCGCGCCCGGCCGTCCGGGGTCTGGAAACGCCCGTCGGTGAACAGGCGGGGCGTACCGCGGCCGTCGACCGCGACGGGCCATTGGACCGGCTTCAGGGCGTCGTACCCCGCCGGGGTCAGGCCCACGAGGCCTGACAGGTTCAAGGCCCTGTCCCGGTTCTCATAGGCCGTGAGGCGCGCCCATTCGCGAAACACGGAGGCCTGGGTCGGCCAGTCGAAGGCCTCGCCGTGTCCCATCGCGGCGGCCACGTCGGCGACGATGCGCCAGTCGGCGCGGGCCTCTCCCGGCGGCGGGAAGAGGGCCCGCTGGCGCGAGATGCGGCGTTCGGAATTTGTGACCGTCCCATCCTTCTCGCCCCAGGCCAGCGCCGGCAGCTTCACATGCGCGAAGGCGGCGGTGTCGGTGTCGGCGATGCAGTCGGAGACGACCACGAAGGGGCAGCGGCTCAGCGCCTCGCGCACCCGGCCGGCGTTCGGCAGGCTGACGGCCGGATTGGTGGCCATGACCCAGATCGCCTTGATGCGGCCGTCGTGGACCGCCTCGAACATGTCGACGGCCTTCAGGCCCGGCGCGCGGGCGGTGTTCGGGGCGCCCCAGAAGCGGGCGACGCGGTCGCGGTCGGCCGGCGCGAAGTCCATGTGCCCAGCCAGGGTCGTGGCCATGCCGCCGGTCTCGCGCCCGCCCATGGCGTTGGGCTGGCCGGTGATCGAGAAGGGGCAGGCGCCCGGCTTTCCGATGCGGCCGGTGGCGAGGTGCGTGTTGATGATGGCCAGGCCCTTGGCCACGCCCTGGGCCGACTGGTTGGCGCCCATAGAGAACAGGCTGACTGTCCGCGGCGCGCCGGCGAAGAGGTCGAAGAACCGGACGAGATCGGGCAGGGCGACGCCGCAGTCCGCCGCGACGGCCGCTGGCGACTGATCGTCCTCGGCCAGGGCCTGCCTGACTTGGTCGAAACCGTTCACGTGGGCCGCGACGTAGGCCTCGTCGACGACGCCGCGGCGGATGAGGTCGGCCAGCAGGCCGTTCCAGAGGCGCACGTCCGTCTGAGGGGCCAGGGCCAGGTGCAGGTCGGCCATCTCGGCGGTGTCGGTGCGGCGCGGATCGATGACCACATGGCGCTGTCCGCGGGCGCGGGCGGCCTCCATGCGGCGGAACAGGACCGGGTGGGTCCAGGCCGCATTGTGGCCCGAGAACACCACCAGCTCGGCCAGGTCCAGGTCCTCGTAGCAGCCGGGGACCAGGTCCGCGCCGAAGGCCTGCTTGTGGGCGACCACGGCCGAGGCCATGCAGAGGCGGGAATTGGTGTCGATGTTCCCCGAGCCGATGAACCCCTTCATCAGCTTGTTGGCCGCGTAGTAGTCCTCGGTGAGGAGCTGGCCGGAGACGTAGAACGCCACCGAGTCCGGGCCGTGGCGGGCGATGGTGTCCTTGAACCGGCGCGCCACCAGCGCGATCGCCTCTGACCAGGCGACCTCGCGATCGCCGATCCGGGGCCGGAGCAGGCGCCCTTCCAGGCCGACGGTGGCGCCCAGCGCCGTGCCCTTCGAACATAGGCGCCCGAGGTTGGCCGGGTGATCCGGATCGCCGGCCACCGATAACGCCCTGTCCTCGCCGGTCTTCGCGGACACTCCGCAGCCGACGCCGCAGTAGGGGCAGGTGGTGGCGAGATCGCTCATCGGACGCCAATGCCGACGGTCCTACTCCCCTTGCGGGAGAAGGTGTCTGCGAAGCAGACGGATGAGGGGTCGACGAGAACTGGCCGACTATCCCTACTGGCTGAATGCCATGAAACGCTGGTCGACCCCTCATCCGCCCCCCTTCGGAGGCCACCTTCTCCCGCAAGGGGAGAGGGAAGAGGGAATCCGGTGCGATTGCGCATCGCCTCTAGTCCCCCTCCGCCCGGGCCGTCGAGGCGATCAGCACCCGGCCGTCGGCGATCTTGACCGGGAAGGACGCCGTGCAGCCCTTGCCCGCGTCGGCGCCGGTGGGCTCGCCGCTCGCCAGGTCGATGGTCCAGGCGTGCAGGGGACAGGTGACCGAACGCCCATGCACGATCCCCTGGCTCAAGGGACCGTTCTTGTGCGGACAACGGTCGCGCAGGGCGTAGACGGCCCCGTCGCCGGTGCGGAAGACGGCGATGTCGCCGAACGGGGTCGTCACCCGCCGGGCGCCGCGCCGGGGAATCTCGGCGACCGTCCCGACGTCGATCCAGCGTGCGCTGTCCAGGGGCGCGGGCTCCTTGACGTGGATGGTCATGCGGGAACGATCTCCATGCTGCGGGCCAGGGGGGCGAATTCCTCGGCGTGGCGGCCGGCCACCCGTTCGGCCCAGGGGTCGGTCCGGGCGAAGCGCTGGGCGGCGGCGAAGCGGTCGTAGAGGGCCTTGCGGCGCTCCGGAGTCTCGACGGCCGCCTTGATCTCCTCGAGGCCGATGCGGTCCATCCATTTGTAGATCCGCTCGCCGTACCAGGCGTCCTCCCGGTAGAACTGGAAGACGGCGCAGATGGCCCAGAGCGCGGCCTGCTCGCTGTCGACGCGGGTCAGGACCTCCGTTCCGCGGATGTGCAGGCCGGCGGCGCCGCCGACGTGGATCTCGTAGCCGCTGTCGACACAGATGACGCCGATGTCCTTGCAGGTGGCCTCGGCGCAGTTGCGCGGGCAGCCGGAGACGCCAAGCTTGACCTTGGCCGGCGACCAGGCGCCCCACATGAACTTCTCCAGCCGGACGCCCAGGCCGGTGGAGTCCTGGGTGCCGAACCGGCACCAGTCCGAGCCGACGCAGGTCTTCACCGTGCGCAGCGCCTTGCCGTAGGCGTGGCCCGAGACCATGCCGGCGGCGTTGAGATCGGCCCACACCGCCGGCAGGTCGTCCTTGCGCACGCCCAGGAGGTCGATGCGCTGGCCGCCGGTCACCTTCACCGTCGGGATGTTGAATTTGTCGGCCACGTCGGCGATGGCGCGCAGCTCGGCCGGCGAGGTGATCCCGCCCCACATCCGCGGCACGACCGAATAGGTTCCGTCCTTCTGGATGTTGGCGTGGACGCGTTCGTTGATGAACCGTGACTGCTTGTCGTCGGCGTATTCGCCGGGCCAGGCGCAGACCAGGTAGTAGTTGAGTGCCGGCCGGCAGGTGGCGCAGCCGTCGGGGGTGGTCCATTCCAGGGCCTGCATCACCGCCGGCATGGACTTCAGCTCTTCTTCGACGATGCGCTTGCGGACGATGCCGTGGCCGTGGGTCGTGCACTTGCAGACGGACTTGGGCCCGGTGTCGGCCTTGAAGCCGTCGCCCAGGGTCAGCTTCAGCAGTTGCTCGACCAAGGGCGTGCATGACCCGCAGGAGGCCGAGGCCTTGGTCACGGCGCGGACGCCGTCGATCGTGGTCAGGCCATTGCCGATGGCGGCGGTGATCGCGCCCTTGCAGACGCCGTTGCAGCCGCAGATCTCCGCCGTGTCGGCCATGGCCGCCACGGCCGAACTAGGGTCGAGCCCTCGAAGGCCCTCCGTGATCGCCTGGCCGAACACCAGGGTCTCGCGCATCTCGCTGACGTCCGCGCCGGAGCGCATGAGGTCGAAGTACCAATTGCCGTCGACGGCGTCGCCGAACATCACCGCGCCAGCCAGGCGGCCCTGACGGAGCACCAGGCGCTTGTAGACGCCGCGGCCGGCGTCGCGGAACACCACGTCCTCGCAGCCTTCGCCGCCGGCGAACTCACCGGCCGAGAACACGTCGACGCCGGAGACCTTCAGTCGGGTCGACAGCACCGAGCCCTCATAGGCCGCCGCCTCGTCGCCGGTCAGGACCGCCGCCAAGGTGCGGCACATGTCCCAGATGGGCGCAACGAGGCCATAGGCGACGCCGCGGTGCTCGGCGCACTCGCCGACGGCGAAGATGGCGGGATCGGACGTGCGCATCTGGTCGTCGACCACGACGCCGCGTCCGACCTCCAGGCCCGCCGCCCTCGCGAGCGCCGCGTTCGGGCGGATGCCGACGGCCATAACCAGCAGGCTGCAGGGCAGGGTGCGGCCGTCCTTGAGCTTCAGCCCCGCCACCTTGCCGTCCTGGCCGACGACGGCTTCGGACTCGGCCGACAGCAGCGTCTCGACCCCGCGCTCTGCCAGGGCCTGAGTCAGCAGGTAGCCGGCGGCGCTGTCGAGCTGGCGCTCCATCAGCACGTCCATCAGGTGCACCACCGTGGCCTTCATGCCGCGCCGGGCGAGGCCATAGGCCGCTTCGAGGCCCAGAAGGCCGCCGCCGATCACCACCGCCGCGCCGCCGGCGTCGGCCGCCGCCGTCATGGCCTCGACATCGTCCAGGTCGCGGAAGGTGACGACGCCCGTCAGGTCCGCGCCGGGCAGGGGCAGGCGGATGGGGTCGGAACCGTTGGCGAGCACGAGGCGGTCATATTCGACCGTCAGACCGCCCTCGGCCGTCACGGTGCGCGCGGCCGGGTCGATGGCGGTGACGGCGCGGCCCGCATGCAGGGTGACGCCATTGTCGGCGTACCAGGCGGCGTCGTTGATGACGATGTCCTCGAACCGCTTCTCCCCGGCCAGGACCGGGGAGAGCATGATGCGATTGTAGTTCACCCGGGGCTCGGCCCCGAAGATGGTGATCGCGTAGCGGCCGGGATCGCGGGCGATCACCTCCTCGGCCAGGCGGCAACCGGCCATGCCGTTGCCGATGATGACGAGGCGCTGGGTCATGGTCGGTTGCTCCTTGGGGACGCGAGGGGACTTCAGGGACAGAGAGGCGAGGGTTCAGACGCGGACCGGGACGGCTTCGTCCCGGGCGCCGAGGGTCGGCCTGACGGCGCGCCAGCGGCCCTTGAGGGTCAGCAGGGCCACCTGGGCGCCGATGGCCAGGGCGGCGAAGCCCAGGAAGCCGGGCTGGAAGCTGCCGGTGACCTGCTTGGCGAGGCCCAGGGTCGAGGCCAGATAGAAGCCGCCGATGCCGCCCATGGCGCCGACGAGGCCCGTGACCACGCCGATCTCCTTGCCGAACCGCTGGGGCGCGAGCTGGAAGACCGCGCCATTGCCCATGCCCAGCGCCATCATCGCCACCAGCAGGACGGCGAGGGCGACGGCGGGGCCGGCCAGGTGGAAGCTGGCGCAGACCAGGGCGACGGCGGCGACGCCGTAGACCGAGGTCAGGGTGTTGACCCCGCCCAGCCGGTCGGCCAGGGCGCCGCCCACCGGCCGCACCGCCGATCCGGCGAACACGCAGGCCGCGGTGAAGAAGCCGGCGATCACCGGGTCCAGGTGGTACTCGCCATTGAAGTAGATGGTCAGGGAGGAGGCCAGGCCCGAGAACCCGCCGAAGGTGACGCCGTAGAGCAGCATCAGCCACCAGCAGTCGGCCTGCTTGAGGACGTTCAGGTACTCCGACGCCTTCTTGGCCGGCGGGCGGTTCGGGGCGTCCTTGGCGAAGATCACATAGACGACAAGCGCGACCAGCAGCGGGAGGGCGGCCAGGCCGATGACATTGGTCCAGCCGTAGGCCTTGGCCAGGCTCGGCGCGAAGAGGGCGGCCAGGGCCGTGCCGGAGTTGCCGGCCCCGGCGATGCCGAGGGCGAGGCCCTGCTGTTCCGGCGGATACCAGCGCGAGGCCAGCGGCAGGGCGACGGCGAAGGAGGCGCCGGCGACGCCCAGGACCAGGGCCAGCATCAGCACCTGGCTGTAGCTGTGGACGCCCAGGTACCAGGCGAGGCCGAGGCCCGCCAGGACGACCAGCTGGCCGATCAGGCCGGTGCGCTTTGGCCCGATGTGGTCGACCAGGACGCCGAACACGACCCGCAGGAAGGCGCCGGCCAGCAGCGGGGTCGCCACCATCAGGCCCTTCTGCGCGGCGTCCAGATGCAGGCTCTTTGAGATCGCCACGCCCAGGGGGCCAAGCAGGACCCAGACCATGAAACTCAGGTCGAAATAGAGGAAGGCCGAGAACAGGGTGGGCATGTGCCCGGACTTCAGGAAGCTCTTCACGCTCATGGGGAACGCTCCTTGCGGTGGGGTCAGAGTTTGAATTCGAGGGAGAGCCAGACCTTCGTCCGCGAGGGCGGGGTGAGGGTCGTGCCGAGGGGAACGGCGGCGTGCCGGGTGAAGGCGGCGTACTTGAGGGCCGCGGTGAGCTTGGGGGTCAGGGCGCTCTGCACCTGGGCGTCCCACTCGCCGGCGATCTTGGCGCCCGTGCGCTCGGCCCAGAAATCGTAGCGGCGGACCAGGAACTCGGGGTTGGGCAGGAACGGCAGCTTGAGGTTCGGCCGGACCGCCAGGCTGACGTTGAAGTCCTTGATCCCGTCGACGCCGGTCTTGTTGCCGCCGACGGCGGCGAAGGCGTCGGCCCAGCCCTGGAAGCCGTGGGTGGTGGCCAGCGGCGTGATGAAGCCGCGCGTCCCGTCGCCGTCGAGCTGCTCGTAGTCGCCGCGCACCGTGACGCGCTTCCAGGTCGCGGTGGCGGAGGCCTGCCAGTAGTCGAGACCGAAGCTGGCGGGGTTGTTCCCATAGGCGCCCTGGCGCGCCCAGGTGGCGTCATAGCTGAGCTTCAGAGGCCCGGCCGGGGCCTTGCCGCTTAAGCGGACGCCCCGCGTCAGGGTGGAGCTGACGGCGGCGTTGCCGAAGTCCAGGGCGTAGACGAATCCCTCGACCTTCAGCCGCGGGTCGGGGGTAACGCTGAAGTTCAGCAGGTGACTGTCGGAACGCCAGTCGAGGCTCTGTCCGAAGATGCGGTTGACGTGGAAGACATAGGCGTAGGTGGCCTGGAAGGCGCCGTACTTCACGTCGGCCCGGGCGGCGTCGAAGGTCTGCTCGTCCTGGCGCCAGCCGACATTGCCGACGAAACGCTGGTCATCGACCAGGATGCGCTGGCGCCCCGCGGTGACGCTGAAGTGCGGCGAGGCGGTCCAGGTGAGCTGGGCGCGGTTGAGCTCGGTGACCTTGGGGTCGTTGATGATGGGGTACTGGGTCTGGCCGTTCAGGCTGGCGCCGCCCGGTACGGCGACGTTGAAGTGCCCCTCGTCCAGATGGGCGACGTTCTCCACCTCCACCAGCGCCTTGAAGCCCTGCCAGGATGCGGTCTCCCAGCCCAGGCGCGTGCGCACCGTGAAGGCCTGGGCGCCGTTAGCCAGGTTGGCCTGGTCGACATCCTCGTAGCGCGCGCGGACCTCCAGGATCGGCTTGCCCGCGGCGATGGCCGCGATGGGGTCGGCGGGCGCGGCCGGGGTCTGCGCCGCCAAGGCGGAACCTGCCGCGCCCGCGGCGCACAGGCCAAGGCCAAGGGTCCCCAGGGTTCGAGAGATTGCGCTCATCCGCTCTCCAACGGACCCGAAGGCCCAAAACGAAAAAGCGCCCGGGCGGGGGTGAACCCGCTCGGACGCCATTGTCCCTCTGTGATCGTCGGCGCCGTCGCCGACGTTGGCCTCTCGGCCACGCGAGACGCCGTTGCCTCGCTTCGAGGATCAGCCAACCAGCCGCGCTGCGTCGCAACAAGCGCCGTGAATGGATCGTCCCTCCGCCCATGGGCAGCGCCCATTTTCAGGGCGTCATGTTCGGTTGCGGTGCAGCAACGCGCCTAGATTTTGGGCGCGGAACCCGGTCTTGGGGTGTCTGGGGCGTATCGCCCGATCTCGAACCCGGCCGCGTAGCGCCGCGGCTGGGCGGCGTCGAACAGGCGGCCGTCGAAGAAAAGGTCGGGCGCCATGCGGACGGGATGGGTGGCTTCGTCCAGCTGCCAGGGTCCGGCGTGGGCGCCTTCCACCTTCTCGTCGACCAGCGGGGCTCCATCGCCCAGGGCCGCCGCGGCGGGACGGAAGAGATCCGGCCGATAGACCGCCTCGGCCACGGCGGGAATGTCGACGTCGTCGCCGATCTGGCCCCAGCGCAGCATCTGGGTCAGGAACCACACCGCGTGGCTGCGCCAGGGGAAGCTGGCCGCGTAGCGGTGGTAGATCATGTAGTCGAGCGAGGCCTCGCCCGGTTCGTCCGCCGAATAGGGCGGCGATCCGACCAGGGACTGGCTGACCACCTCGACCGGAGCGTTCAGATAGGCTTGACCGGCCAGCAGGGCGGCGAGTTCGGCCCGGTTCTGCGGCTCGTCGCACCAGACGGCGGCCCGCAACAGGGCCCGCAGGAGCGCCTGCAAGGTGTTGGGGTTTCGCCGGGCCCAGTCCGCGGTCAGGCCCAGCACCTTGTCGGGACCGACGCGCCAGATCTCCGACGCATAGGTGACGATCTCGCCCGTTCCCTCGGCCACGGCCAGGGCGTTCCAGGGGGCGGTGACGCAGAAGCCGTCGACCTCGCCGGAGGCAAGGCGCTGGGCCATGCGGGGCGGGGGCGTGATCACCAGCCGCAGGTCCCGGTCCGGATCGATGCCCGCCTCCGCCAGCCAGTAGCGGAGCTCGTAGTTGTGCATCGAGTAAGGAAACACCACCGCGAAGGTCAGGGGCGGCAGTCCGGCCGCCTTTCGCGCCTCGATCACGGCGCGCAGCGGGCGGGCCGTGCGCGGCCGCTGGGCCATGCCGGCGGGATCGGCGTCGCGCATCGCCTGGGCCAGGGCGGTCGAGACCGTGATCGCGCTGCCGTTCAGGTTCAGGCAAAAGGGCGCGATCATCGGTGTCGCCGGACCGCTGAGGCCCAGGGTGCAGGCGATCGGCAAGGGCGCCAGCATGTGGGCGCCGTCCAGCAGCCCCACCTGCACCTTGTCGCGGATGTTGGCCCACGAGGCCTCCCGCGCCAGGGCCACGTCCAGCCCCTCGCCGGCGAAGAAGCCCTTGGCCTTCGCCGCGATCAGCGGTGCGGCGTCGTTCAGGGGGATGAACCCCAGGCGCAGGTCAGTGCGCTCGAGCGTGGTCGGCGAAACGGTCATTCGTCCTTGCCCTTGAGCACATTGGCGAAGGCGACCAGGTCGGCGGCGACGGCGCCGATCGGCCGGCCGGCGTCCATGGCCAGTTTGCGCAGCACGCGGTAGGCCGCCTCCTCGTCCAGGCCGCGTTCCTTCATCAGCAGTCCCTTGGCGCGATCGATGACCTTGCGCGAGGCGAGGTCGGCCTTGGCCTTGGCGAGGTCGGCCCGCAGGCCCTGCATCAGCTCGAAACGGCTCATGGCCACCTCCAGCACCGGCCGCACGCGTCCGGCCGCCAGGCCGTCCACCACATAGGCGGCCACACCGGCCTGCACGGCGGCCTCGGCCAGGCCCGGAGCGGAGCGGTCGGTGAACATCACGACGGGACGCGGGTTGGCGGCGGTGGCCTCGCGCAGGCTCTCCAGGGTGTCGCGGTCGGGGCTGTCGCAGGCGATCACGACCACGTCGGGCGCGAAGGCGGCGATCTCGGTCTCTTCCAGCACCGCGGTCTGGCGCACTTCCAGAGGGCGGATGCCCTCCAAGCCCTCGGCGACTAGGGCGGCGCGGGCCGGATCTGGATCGATGAGTAGCACGCGCATGGGCGTTGACCGCTAAGCGGTTGCGGCGGTCGCCGAATAGCGTTGGCGAGGCGGCCCCAGTCAAGAGTAGGGCCCGATGCCTTCTCCGGGGCGCCCGGCGCCTAAGACCGAGGCGAATCTCCGCCCTGCCGCCATGCGGCCAGGAGGGCTTCGCGTTCTTCCGGCGTGTTGGCGCCGCGAAGGCGGCCAGCCAGTCCCGGCGGACAGGGCAGGGTCGCCAGGCGCGCCCGCTCGACCAACCGACGAAGCGGCCAGTCGGGGTCGGCGTCGTCCGGAAGGAGGGCCATGGAGATCACCGCCGGCAGGGGAAAGCCCTCATAGGCGGCGCCCGCCCCGGGGACGTCCAGCAGCGGCGCCACGTCCGCGCGACCCAAGGTCGGCGCATCGACGGCCAGGACCAGCGCGCGATCGAGCCCCGCATCTCTGAACACAGGCGCCGCCGCCATGATGCCCGCCACGGGGCCAGCCTGAGGGCTGGGGTCCGGCACGAAGGGCAGCCCGTAGTCGCCCCCCGCGGTCAGCACCAGTCCGGCCCCGGCTTCCCGCGCCAGGTCGGCGACCCGATCGACGGCCCGCCGGCCACCCCAGTCGAGCGCCGCTTTGTCCGCTCCCATGCGCGAGGAGGCGCCGCCGACCAGAATGATGGCTCCGAAGCCCATGCCCGTTTTCCCTCGCCCTGATCGACCATCTTTGTCCGGATCGCGCAACCAGGCGCCGTCGGACGCCGCGTGCGCGCGCGCTCACCCTGGGCTAGGATCGAGCCCGGCCCGGGGAGGGGTCCGCACAATGCCAGTCGCCAGCGCCAGGTCAGCTTCGGGTCCGCAACTCGAGATCGCGGAGCGCGGCCTATGACCTCCTTCTATGATCGTCACATCATGCCCCGCCTGATCGGCTGCGCCTGCGCCTCGCCGGCGATCATGAAGCAGCGGGCGAAGGTCGTGCCCCTCGCCACGGGGAAGGTGCTCGAACTCGGCATCGGAGGCGGCCTCAATCTCGGATTCTACGACGCGGCCAACGTCGCCTCGGTCGTGGGCGTCGACCCGTCGGCCGAATTGCGCGCCCGCGCTGAACAGGCGCCGCGGCCCGACGGCCTGGCGGTCGACGTGGTCGAGGGAACCGCGGAGTCGCTGCCGTTCGAGGCCGGCGCCTTCGACACCGTGGTCTGCACCTTCACCCTGTGTTCGGTGCACACGCCGCCGGCCGCCTTGGCCGAGGCGCGGCGCGTGCTCAAGCCTGGCGGGCGCTTCCTGTTCTGCGAGCATGGCCTTGCGCCCGACGCCGGAGTCGCCCGCTGGCAGGGGCGTATCGAACCGATCTGGAAGCGATTGGCGGGCGGCTGCCACCTGACCCGCCCCATCGGCTCCTCCGTCGCCTCGGCGGGGTTCAAATTGCAGGACCTGCAGTCGATGTACCTGCCGCGCACGCCCAGGGTCGTCGGCTGGAGCGAGTGGGGCGTGGCGACTCCAGCCTAGGCCGGCATCAGTCTTGCGTCAGGCGAAGAGGGCGGCGCACCCGCTCTCGGCCATCAGGGGATCAATGAGCGCCCGGCTGGCGGGCGGCAGCGCGGCGTGCTGTTCGCGAAGCCATTGCAGGCACTTGCCCTGGTAGGGAAAGGGCGACTGGCTCCACGGCCGGCCGTCGACCACCGTTTCCACCGTCTCGGCGCCGGACATCAGGGCCTTGGCGTTGGCCAGCATGACCGGCGGATAGACCCGACCGATCTCCGCCAGCAGCGCCTTCAGCGTCGCGGGAACCGCGTCCGGCGCGACCCAGTCGGACGCCTTGGGTTCCAGGCCGGACTGGTCCTCCATCAGGCTGACCCAGGCATAGACCCGCGGCGCGACCTTCAGGGTCAGGGCCATGGGCGTCGGGTCGAACTGGGCGAGCTGGGTCAACTGGCCGTAGACCGCGAAGTCACCCGCCCCCGGCCGTCCGCCCAGCAGGAATGGCGAGGTCTTCAGGTGCGCGTCGAACGCTTCCAGGAATCGCCGATAGCTGGCCTCGATCACGGGTCCGGTCACGGCGTTCGAGCCGACGACGTAGAGCCGGCCGATCTGGCGCTCGGAGAACATCTTGCTGCGGGCGGCGATCTCGGCGTCCGGCGCGCTGATGTCCGCCCAGCAGGGCAGGACCGCCGCGGCGCGGTCGACGTCGTCCTGGAAGGCCCAGCGGTAGTGGAACATCGCCTTGGTCAGCCACTCGTCGGCGTAGTCCTCGATCAGGGCGTCGAGGAAGGCGAGGGCGGGGTCCTGCGGGATGAGGTTGCGGCCCTCGAACTCGCGTTCGAGGCGCGTGATGATCGGGGTCGAGTCGACCACGGCCTCCAGATCGCCAGCCGCATTGGGCAGGTAGAAGGTCGGCAGGAGTTGGACCTTGGGCTTGGGCATGCCCTCGGGCGTTCGGCCCGCGCCGCCATTCAGAAGGCGGTAGGGGATGCGGCGATAGCGCAGCACGGCCAGCATCTTGCGGGTGTAGGGCGAGCCGGGTGATCCGCTCAGTGCGATCCGGCCTTCGTCCCGAGTCTGCGTCGCTTGCGCCTGTCCCATCGGTCGACCTCCCGAGCGCGGCCGATCCAGGCCGCCTTGATCCGTGCGCCTTGTAATGGCACTGTAGTTGCCAAAATCATGCCCCGCCGTGGCGGCGACGTCAATCGCCGCGACCGGGCGGCGGGCGCCGGGGACCGGAACCATGAGCCTCCTGCCACCGTCCAACAACGACCAGTACAAGGGCTCGGCCTTCTCGGCGGCCTTCCTGGCGCTCCTGGCCGCGCTCACCATCGCGCCCGCCCTGGTGCACAGCTTCGCCCCGGACGGCGGCGCGGTGGGCATCGCCCATCTGGACCTGGGCAACCGGCGCGACCTGGTGGTCGCGGTGTTCCGATGGGAAGGGGCGACGCAGCTGGCCTTCGGCCTGGCGATGCTGGCGGTGGCCCTGCGCTATCGGCCGCTGGTTCCGTTGATGCTGGTCCTGGTGATGCTCGAGCGGGGGCTGATGGCGCTGCAGGGGTGGGTGCTGTCGCCGCCGGCCAACGGACACCATCCGCCGGAGCACTACGGCAGCGTTGTGGTCATCCTGCTGGGCGCGATCTTCCTGGTCCTGGCGCTGCGCGCGCCTGGGCGTCGGCGCTACTGATCCCCAGGGGCGTCAGTCCCGGGTTTCCTCGGCGACCCGGCGCAGGAAGATGGCGGCGATCTGACCGCCGTGCGTTTCCTGCAGGAAGTGCCCGGCGCCGGGCAGCACATCGAAGGTCGCCTGACGATAGAGGCCCGCCCATTGTCGGCCCCAGGCTTCCGTGAACACGGCGTCCGACCCGCCCCAGATGAAGTGGATCGGTTTGCGCCAGTGGGTCAGCGCCTCAAACCAGAGCGCCTGAGACTCCGCGGCCCCGCCGTCGGGATTATAGAACGGCAGGCTGAGCGGAAAGCGCCGCACGCCCGCGTAGCCCTCGGGCCCCAGGCCGTCGAACGGCGCGTCATAGGCGTGGCGGACGGCTTCGGCCTCGGGCGACAGGTCCGGGTAGTCGTCCTTCTCGATGATGGCGAACAGGTCGCGCGCCTCCATCTGGCCCAGCGGCAGCATCATGAACCAGCCCAGGCTCAGACGTTCGGGAATGTTGGCGCCGAACACGCCGTCCGCCTGCCACTGGGCGTTCCATCGCCTCAGGGCCTCGGTGTACTCATAGCCGTCGTGGTGCAGCCAGGTGTTCATCACCACCAGGCGCTCGAAGCGGCGGGGCATGTCGGCGGCCTGGGCCAGGCCGATCGGCCCGCCCCAGTCCTGGCAGAACAGGGTGATGTCCTGCAGGTCCAGCGCCTCGATCAGCGTCCTGTGGGCGGCCACATGGCGGGCGATGGAATACCAGCCGTCATCAATGACCTTGTCGGAGCGGCCAAAGCCGATGTGATCGGCGGCGATGCAGCGCCAGCCTTCCGCCGCCAGCACGTCGATGATGTGGCGGTTGAGATAGCTCCAGGTCGGCATGCCGTGCATCAGCAACGCCACCGGGCCGTCCACGGGGCCGACATCGATATAGTGCAGCCTCAACCCCTCGAAGGTCACGTAGTCCGAGGCGTAGGGAAATTCCTCGATGTCGTCGAAGGCGGCTTCGGGCGTGCGGACGAAGGGGACGCCCTTGGGCGTGGTCAAGACCTGGCTCATGGCGCCCTCCGTCGTCGGCTAGGCCGTCAGCCTAGTTGTCCCACAGGATATATTCCTCGCCCTTCTTCTGCGGGACATTGCCCGGATGGTCCACGAAGATCGGTCCTTGCAGCAGCGAGGGCCAGAGCGGCTTGACGCTCTGGGCGTCCTGGGCGGCGATCAGCGCCTTCAAGGCCTTCACCTTGTCGGGCATGGCCGCCGAAAGGTCATGCTGCTCGGTGGGGTCATGCGCCAGGTCGAACAGCCAGACCTTGTGCAGGGCGTCGCTGGTCTGCAGCTTGAAGTCCCCGTCCAGCACCACCTTGTACTGGCCCGAGCGCCAGAACATCGTCTGGTGCGGGCGTCCCGTCGCCTTGCCGGTGACGTAGGGCAGCAGGTTCACCCCGTCGATGACCCGGTCGCCCGGTAGGGTCGCGCCGGCGGCGGCGGCCGAGGTGGCGAAGATGTCCACATGGCCCACGGGGTAGGGGAAGCGGCTGTTCTGCGGAATCACCCCCGGCCAGCGCATGAAGAAGGGCGAGTGGATGCCGCCCTCGAAGAAGGTCGCCTTCCAGCCGCGGTACGGCTTGTTGATGTCGGGCAGGCCGATGTAGCCGGCGCCGCCGTTGTCGCTGGTGAAGATCACCAGGGTGTTCTTGTCGAGGCCCTGGTCCCTCAGCGTCTGCAGGATCCGCCCGACGTTGCGGTCGAGATTGCGCGCCATGGCGCCGTAGACCCTTAGGCGGTGGTCCTTGATCTGGGGCAGGGCGTCATAGTCCTCCTTCTTGGCCTGAAGGGGCGTATGGATCGCGTTCGGCGCGAAGTAGATGAAGAACGGCCGGTTGCGATTGGCCTTGATGGCCCTGACCGCCTCGTCGGTCAGGTAGTCGGTCATGTAGCCCTTGGGCGCGAACATCGGCGAGCCATTGAACTGAACCATGTAGGGCAGGTTCGGCCACAGGAAGCGGTCGATCGGGTCCCAGGGCTGCTTGGAGTTCTCGGCGTCCGGGTCGTGCTCGGGCAGGTACATGGATCCGCCGGCCATGAAGCCCAGGCTCTCGTCGAAGCCGCGCTGCTCGGGCCGCGTGCCGGGCGCCGCGCCCAGGTGCCACTTGCCGAAGTGGATGGTGTGATAGCCGCGCGTCTTGAGAAGCTTGGCGATCATGATCTCGCTGGTCGGGACGGCCAGGTTGTTGACCGCCGCCGCACCGCGGGTGGTCCCGGGCGGCATGTCCTTCAGCCTGTCCTTGAAGAAGGTCGGCAGGACGAAGTCGTCCTGCTCGTGCTCGGTGCCGACCATCCGCTCGAAGGCCACCGGCGCGGGGGTGAATTCGAAGCCGAAGCGCGTGACGTTGCGACCGGTCATGATCGCCGCGCGCGAGGGGGCGCAGGTGGCGTTGCCGTCGTAGCCGTTCATGAAGGCGACGCCGTCGTGGCCGATGGAGTCGATGTTGGGCGTCGGGACCTGCCCGCCGGCGATGCCGCCGCCGTTGAAGGTGATGTCGTTGTAGCCCATGTCGTCGGCGAGGATCAGGACGATGTTCGGCGGGCGGTCGCCGGCGGCGGGCGCGGCGGGGCCCTCGGCCCAGGTCACGGGATGGTTCGGCGCCACGTGCGGCAGCTGGGAATGGGCGATCATCATGAAGATCGCCTCGCGGTTCAGCGCCGCCAGGCCCAGCAGGGCGGCGATCACGGCGACGCCCCCGCCGATCCACGTCCACAGCTTCATGAGTCGCTCCCCCGGGACTTCAGTCCAATTCGGGAGTGAGTTTATATTGGCAGTTGGAATGCCGCTAGTGGGATTTCCTGGCAGGCTCTGACGCCGCTGCTCCGGGGGCGGGAAGGCGCATCACCGTGCGAAATCCAATGTGGTTCTCACCCGTGTCGCCGGGGCCGGCTTCGCGTGCGGCAGGTCGGTAGCGGTAGCAATAGTCCGGTGAGCACAGGAACGAGCCGCCCTTGATCACGTGCCGATGGCCGGCCGGGTCGCCCGGCGCCAGCGCGTCTTCAGCGGCCGGTCCGCTCGGGTCATCCGTCGACTTGGCGTCGAGGTTCGGCCTGTACCAGTCGCGGGTCCACTGCCAGACGTCGCCCGCCATGTCGTAGAGGCCCAGGCGGTTGGGCGCGAAGCAGCCGACGGGCGACGCCTCGACCTTGTAGCCGTCGGCGCCCGTGTCGATCGCTGGAAAGACGCCTTGCCAGACATTGGCCTGGGGATGGGCGTCGTCGAACGGCCGATCGCCCCAGATGAAGCGCGTAGGCGGGCCGCCGGCGCGGGCCGCGTACTCCCACTCCGCCTCGGTCGGAAGGTCGTGGCCCAGCCAGCGGGCGTAGGCCATGGCGTCCTCCCAGCCGACTTGGACAACGGGCAGGGCGTCCTTGCCGTCGATAGAGCTGCCGGGCCCCTCGGGGTGTCGCCAATCGGCGCCTTGCACCACGCGCCACCATTGGCCTGGATCGGCCCCCGGCGGGGATGAGGAGCCCACGAAGACGATGGCCGAGGGCTTGAGCTGGTCGCCGGAAAGGCCGGGATAGGCCTTGGGATCGAGTGGCCGCTCGGCCTGTGTCACATAGCCCGTGGCCTTCACGAAGCGGGCGAAGTCGGCGTTGGTGACGTCCGTCCGGTCGATCCAGAAGCCGCCGACGCGCGTCGTCCGGGGCGGGCCCTCTTCCTGGCGCATGGGGCTCCCGCCCATGACGAACCGCCCTGGCGCCGCATAGACCATGCCGGCCGTGGACGGGGCCGGACCCGGGACCGGGCGGTCGGCTAGGCAAGGGCGCACCGGACCTTCGGCGCGATGCTCCGCCCGGGGCGGAGCCGTCCGTCCGCAGGCGCCCTGCAGGACCATCGCCGCGCCCAGGATGGCGGCGGCGGCGGCGCGGCCGGCGTTGGGCAGGCTGGCGTGGCTGTTCGATGGGGTCGTCATTATTGGCAATAATAATGCCATAAAATCATCACGACAAACCCGTCGCCCCGCCTGGGCTCAGGCGCGGGCCCCGCTGACCTTGGCCCGCAGTCTGCGCATGCCGCCCAGCCAGCGGTCGTAGTCGGCCGTCTTGCGCTGCATGTAGGTCAGGACGATGGGGTGGGGCAGGATCAGGAAGCTTTCCGCGGCCAGGCCCGCGATGACGCTCTCGGCCACCTCGTCCGGCGTCAGCACCCCGTCCAGGCTCTGGGGCGACCCGGAGCCGCCGGCGCGCAGCATGGCCGTGTCGACGCCCTGCGGGCACAGGATGGAGACCTTGATGCCCTGATCGCCGTGGGTGATCGCCAGCGATTCCGCGAAACCCACCGCCGCGTGCTTGGTGGTCGAATAGACCGCGCCGCCGATCTGGCTGAGCAGTCCCGCCGCCGACACGGTGTTCAGGATGTAGCCCTCGCCGCGCGCCGCCATGCCCGGCGTCACGGCCCGGGCGGCGTGGACGTGAGCCATGACGTTGACCGCCCAGGCGCGCTGCCACACGGCGTCGGGGGAGGACGCGGCGTTGTCGCGGTCCGGGTCGCCGTCGCCGACCCCGGCGTTGGAGCAGAAGAGGTCGATGCGGCCGTGGCGCTTTTCGATGTCGGCCACCATGGCGGCGATGGCGGCGCCGTCGGTGACGTCGAGCGTCACCGCTTCGCCACCGATCTCCCTGGCCACCTGAGCGGCGCCTTCGCCGTTGCGGTCGACCACGAACACGGCCGCGGCGCCCGCCTTGGCGAACCGCCGGCAGAGCGCGGCGCCGATCCCGTCCGCGCCGCCCGTGACCACGACCACCTTGCCCTTGACGTCCATCTCCGGTGTCTCCCCGTCTTGATTGCGACGGACTTCTGGTCGCTTTCCGGCGCGGCGTCCATGGGCGAGCCTATGGCGCGGGACCTCGCGGTCTCCTATTTGCGGGGCTCAACCTTCGCCCTTGGAGTGGCCCATGTCCGTTTCCCTTTATGACATTTCGATCCCGACCTACCGACGCGGCCTGCAGAACCTGGCGAGCTTCCTGGACAAGGCCGAAGCCCATGCCGGCGCCTCGGGCGCCGACCTCGGGACCTACACCGCCGCGCGCCTGGCGCCGGACATGCACCCCTTCACCCGACAGGTGCAGATGGCCAGCGACGCGGCCAAGGGCGGCGCGGCCCGCCTGGCCGGTGTCGAGGCGCCCAAGATGGAAGACGTGGAGACGACCTTCCCCGAACTGCATCAGCGGATCGCCAAGACCATCGCCTTCCTGGACACCATCTCCAAGGCGGATGTGGACGCCCGTCATGGCGCCACCATCGACCTGCCGCTGCCCGGGCGCACCCTGACCTTCACCGCGCCCGACTTCCTGATGCAGTTCTCGCTGGCGAACTTCCTGTTCCACGTCACCACGGCCTACGCCCTGCTGCGGGCCCAGGGCGTACCGCTCGGCAAGATGGACTTCCTGGCCGGCGGGCAGGCGCCGCCCGCCGCCTGAGGCGAGGTCCACCGACATAGCTTTTGAAGCGCAGGCCCTCGCCAAACCGCGGGGGCCTGCTTTGCGACCGGGGTCAGGTCGCCATGACCGGGCGGTGCCCAAGCGCCGACAGCATCTCGTCCCTCAAGGCGCGCACGAGTTCCGCCGCCGGCAACGCGCGGGCCAGCGGCGCGCCCTGACCCGCCCACTGGGCGCCGAAGCCGCCTTCACCCTTGGCGCGCGCGGCGGCCGCCAGAGCTTTGCCGGCGTCATAGGCGATGGGGTAGTCCGGCGCCGCCACGCCCTTCAGTTCGGTGTCCTTGAGCGCCGTGAAGCGGTTCGGCAGGCAGCGCGCCGGCCGGCCGGAGATGAGGGCGGTCATCTCGGTCATCGCGGCGCCAGGCCCGAAGAGGGCGTCGCGATAGGCCTGGTCGGCGCTCGATTCGGGGCAGCCGACGAAGGCCGTGCCCAACTGGGCCGCCTGGGCGCCCAGGTCCAGGACCGCGGCAATTCCCGCTCCATCCATGATGCCGCCCGCGGCGATCACCGGCAGGGCGATCCGCCCCGCCAGCAGTCGCGTCAGGGCCATGACGCCCAGTTGGCTGTCGGGCGCGCGTGGATCGAAGACTCCACGGTGCCCGCCGGCTTCGTAGCCCTGGGCCACGATGGCGTCGACGCCGGCCCGCGCGGCCGCCTCGGCCTCGCTGAGGTTCGTGGCCGAGGCGAAGAGGACGATCCCCGCCGCCTTCAACCGGCCGATCGTTTCACCGGAAGGCAGGCCGAAGTGGAAGCTGACCACCGGCGGGCGGGTTTCCAGGAACAGCGCCAGCATGGCTTCGTCGGCGACGAAGCTGGCGTAGATCTCCCGCAGGTCGCCGGGCGGCTCGGCGCCGTAGCGCGCGAAGACGTGTCCAAGCGCGGCCAGCCAGTCCCTCGCACGCGCCGCCTCCGCCTTCGCCGGCGCGTGACAGAACACATTGACGTTGAACGGCGCCGAGGTGCCGGACCTGACCGCCCCGATCATGGCGCGCGCCGCGGTTGCGTCCACAGCGCCCACGGCGATCGAGCCCAGGGCGCCGGCGTTGCTGACGGCCGCCGCCATGGCCGGCGTGGAGGTCCCTGCCATCGGCGCCTGGATGATCGGCAGCTGAATGCCGATCCGCTTCATCAGGCTATCCATGGCTGCATCCTGTCGTTGCCGATTGCGCGCCCGTTCCGCCGCGAGGGGAGGGCGCGCTGTCGGGTAGACCATCGAGCGGCCGGCGCATCAAATCTAGGATGAACGAGGCGCTCGCCGCGAATGCGCGGCTGGCGCGCGCGGTTTGAGCTTGGCGAGCGCACGTCAAGTCGCGCAAGGAAGGGTGGTGAGCGGCCCAGCACAGCAGATCGACGGCGAGTACGACTACATCGTGGTGGGGGCCGGCTCGGCTGGCTGTGTCGTGGCCAACCGCCTGTCGCAGAACCCGCGCACTCGGGTCTTGCTGCTCGAGGCTGGCGGCAGGGACGACTGGGTGTGGTTCCACGTTCCCGTCGGCTACCTGTTCGCCATCGGCAATCCGCGTTCCGACTGGATGTTCGAGACCGAGCCGCAGGCTGGCCTCAATGGGCGGGCGCTGAAGTATCCGCGCGGCAAGGTGATTGGCGGCTCTTCGGCGATCAACGCCATGATCTCCATGCGCGGGCAGGCGGCCGATTATGATCATTGGCGCCAGCTCGGCCTGACCGGCTGGGGCTGGGAGGATGTGCTACCGGTCTTTCGCCGCCTGGACGCCCACTTCCTCGGTGAGAGCGAACACCACGGCGCGCAAGGCGAGTGGCGGGTTGAAGCGCCGAGGGTCCGCTGGGATGTGCTGGACGCCATCAAGGCGGCGGCCGTCGAGATGGGCGTCCCGGCCACCGACGATTTCAACACCGGCGACAACACCGGCGTCGGGCCATTCCATGTGAACCAGCGGCGGGGCCTGCGCTGGTCGGCCGCCCGGGCGTTTCTCAAGCCTGCCCTGCAGCGGCCGAACCTGCGGCTGGAAACCGGCGTGCTGGCGGAGAAGGTGCTGTTCGGGGGCCGCCGCGCGGTGGGCGTGCGATTCCGCCGGCGTGGCCAGGTGTTTGAGGCGCGGGCGCGCGGTGAGGTGATCTTGTCCGCCGGGTCGATTGGATCGACCCAGGTGCTGCACCTCTCCGGCGTGGGACCGGCGGACTGGCTGGGTGGGCACGGCGTGCCGGTGGTCCTGGACAAGCCGGGCGTCGGCCGCAACCTGCAGGACCATCTTCAGCAGCGGGCGATCTACAAGGTCCAGGGCGTCAGGACGCTGAACGAGACCTATCACTCGCTCGTCGCGCGCGGCCTCATGGGCGCGGAGTACGCCCTCTTCCGGCGCGGTCCCTTGACCATGGCGCCATCACAGCTCGGGATCTTCACCACCTCGTCGCCGGAGCACGAGCGGGCCAACATTGAGTTCCACGTCCAGCCGCTGTCGCTGGATCGCTTCGGCGAGCCCCTGCATCGGTTCCCGGCGGTGACGGTCGCCGCCTGCAACCTGCGCCCGACGTCGCGCGGCGAGATACGGCTTCGCTCCGGCGATCCGGCCGACGCGCCGATCATCGACCCGAACTACCTCGCCACCGACGAGGATCGCCGCGTCGCGGTCGACGCCATCCGGGTGACGAGGCGTCTGATGGCGCAGCCGGCGCTGCGTCCCTATCGGCCTTCTGAGCACCTGCCGGGTCCCGGCGTGGGCGACGACGACGCGGCCCTGACCCGGGCGGCCGGCGACATCGGCACCACCATCTTCCACCCGGTCGGAACGGCGAAGATGGGGCTGCCGTCGGATCCCGCGGCGGTGGTGGACGCCCGCCTTCGGGTCATGGGGCTCGAGGGCCTGCGGGTCATCGACGCTTCGGTGATGCCCACGATCACGTCCGGCAACACCAACACCCCCACGATCATGATCGCCGACAAGGGGGCGAGGATGATCCTCCAGGACGCCGGCGTCGCCGCGCCATGACGTCGTTCCTGATCGTGGGTCGCTTGCGCGCGGCCGGCCGCAAGGCCAAGCTCAGCCGATGACCAGCGCGCCGAAACCGCGTGAACGACGCCGTCGTCTCGCGCCCGAAGTCCGTCGCGAGCAGATCATCAAGGCCGCCGGGCGCCTGATCCTCCAGCAACGGCATCTGCCGCTCAAACTCGATCACCTCGCCCAGGCGACCGGGGTCAGCAAGGCGCTGATCTATGCCTACTTCCCGACCCAGTACGATCTGTTCAACGCCGTGCTGGACCAGGAATTCCAGGTGCTCGCGGCGCAAGGGATGGAGGCGGCCAGCGCCGGGAACGACCTGGAGACGGCGGCGACAGACTGCGCCCTGGCCTATTTCGATCATGTGGCCGCCGCGGGCCCCCTCATCCATTTGATCTTGAGGGACCCCTACCTGAGCGGGCGCCTGGCCCCTGGGCCGGCGCGGTTTCGGGATCGGATCGTGGGCCGCCTGGCCCGGCTGGCGCGCCGTGAGCTGAAGCTGCCGGCCAAGGAGACCATCGCGGCGATCAACATGGCGATCACCATTCCGGAGGAGGCCGGACGCCTGGTCTATGCGGGAGAGCTGCCCCTGGCGCGGGGGCGCGAACTCTGTTCGGAACTGATCGCCAGCAGCGTCGCGGCGTTCAAGCCGCGTCAGGGCTGATCGGAGGGCTTGCGGCGCGGCTCGCCCTGGCTGCGCGGGTGATCCGCCGGTTCCCTGCGGTGACGATAGCCAGGCTGAGCCGTTCGGCCACCTCCAGGGAAATCTTTCTCTCGGCCAGCAGGCGCCCGGCGCGCAGGCAGACCGCGGTCAGCACGACAGTGGCGCCATAGGCCTGGTCGCGATCCATGCCGTATTGTCCGCTGAGGCGGTCGGTCACCCGGCGGCTCGCGCTGGAGGCCTGAGCTTCGCGCTCACTCCTGAGGCCGGCGCGAACTTCCGGCAGATTCAGCAGGCCCTGGATCACGGCGCCGCGCACCGACACCTGGCGCAGGTAGGCGACGGTGGAGAGGGTGACGCGGGTCAGATTGTCGTGCGCCCGTTCGATCTCCGATTCGCGGATCGCGTTCATGGCCGCCACCTCGCGCCGCGCCAGAGCCACCAGCAGGTCGGCGCGCCGACTGAAGTAGTTGTGCGCCTGGGCCTCGCTGAGGCCCACTTCTCGCGCCACCCGTTTCAGCGTGACGGCGTGGACGCCCTCGGCGCACGCGATCTTGCCGGCGGCTTCCACCAGCTGTTTGCCGCGCTCGTCCCGCGTCAGGCGGGTGCGCCCGCTGCGCGCTCTCACCCGGCCCGCCCCGATGACCACCGTGGCCGGAGAGCCAGCTGGCGGGGCTGACAGGGGTGGTGGAGGCGGTGGGCATCGTTGGCGCGCCGCCGTCCAATAGCCGCGCCCGGGATAGGGGATCAGCAGGCGGTCGCAGATCTTGGCGAGTCCGTTGCGGCTGATGCCGAACTCCTCGGCCACGGCGGACAGGGGCCGCGACCAGACCTTCGCGAGCAATTGGCGGCGCGAAAGGGAACGCAGCTCGGGTCCCGGCTCATCGAGGGCGGCGCTGGTGGGGATGTCGGGCACGGCGACCCTTTAGCAAATCAGCGATCCGTCAGCCATGCGCTTCATGATCGCGCTCCATTCCAATATTCGCTCACACAAGAGTGAGGATTGACGACATAGTGAGTGCATGACAGGCTCCGCTCATGCGCCGAAGAGCGCTGGCGACATTGGGCAGGGGGAGGAACCATGAAGATTCATGCACTGTGGCTGGGCGCGTCCCTATTGACGCTGGCCGGCCTGGGGGCGGCTGACGCCGCAACCACGACATCAACGTCCAGCGAGGCCGCCGATGCGGCCCAGGTCCAGGATGTGGTCGTCACCGCCGAACGGCGACACACCAGCCTGCAGGCGACACCCATCGCCGCGACGGTCCTCACCGGCGATGACCTGACCAAGAAGGGCGTGCTGACCGTCGACCAGCTTCAATTCGCCGTCCCGGGCGCGACCATCGACAACTTCGGCCAGGGCATCGACTTCAACATCCGCGGCATCGGCAAGGCCGAGCACAACACCCAGACCACCACCGGGGTGATCACCTATCGCGACGGGGTGGCGACCTTCCCGGGCTATGTGCAGGAAGAGCCCTACTACGACATCGCCAGCGTCGAGATCCTGCGCGGGCCGCAAGGCACCTTCGTGGGCCAGAACGCCACCGGCGGGGCGGTCTTCGTCACCTCCCGCGACCCGGTGGTGGGGGGCGGCCATGGTGGCTACCTGATGGGCCAGGTCGGCAACTATCATGACGCCGGGCTGCAGGGCGCGATCAACCTGCCGATCAGCGACACCCTGGCCGCCCGCCTGTCCTTCAACGGCGAACGTCGGGACACCTTCTACCACATCGCCGGACCCTGGACCGGCAACCCTGGCGATCTGCGCGAGGCGAACGTGCGCCTGGGAGTCCTATGGAAGCCCAACGCCGCCCTCTCGGTGCTGTTCAAGACCGACTACGGCTACCTGGACATGGGCGCCTATCCGGCCGACCCGGTTAACTCCACCAACGACGTCTTCAACATCACCTCGAACGCCGAGCAGAAAGCCCTGGACCGGCTCGTGCGTACGGTGGTCAAGACCGACTATGTGCTGGGCAACGGCGTCACCCTGCGTTCGATCAGCGGCTTCCAGTGGGCCAAGACGGCCTACAAGGCCGACCTCGATGGGACCAGCGCCTTCAACTACACCTTCGCCGACCTGGTGACGGAGAAGATCTATTCCCAGGAATTCAACATCATTTCGCCGAGCACCGGCCCCATCACCTGGGTGGCCGGCGCCTACTATCAGCACGATGAGTACAACTTCCTGCCCGGCGAATTCGTCATCGGCGAGCCCGCCGGCAGCGTCTTCACCACCTATGCGCTGCAGGGAACCAATCCCAAGATGACGGCGGCCGTGTTCGGCCAGGTCAGCTTCAACCTGCCGCGCGGCTTCCAGCTGCAGTTGGGCGGGCGCTATTCGGACACCCGGACCACCAACCACGTGTCGGTGGTGCAGTTCGGCGTGCCGATCGACGACCAGCAGAGCGCACGCTCATCGAACTTCTCGGGCAAGGTGTCGCTGAACTGGACCGTCAACCCGCACAACTTCCTGTACGTCTTCGTCGCCACGGGCTTTCGCCCCGGCGGCCTGAATGTCCCGGTGGGCCTGGGCCTGCCCGCGCCATTCGGCCCGGAGAAGGTCACGGAGTACGAGGCGGGCTGGAAGGCCGGGTTCCTGGGCGGCCACCTGCGCACCCAGATCGACGCCTACTACAACGACTATCGCAACTTCCAGGTCACCATCGGATACCCGGCCTTCCCGACCTTCGGCTTCGAGCTCAACGACCCGAGCCCGACGCGCATCTACGGCATGGAGGCCCAGGCCGAGGCGGTGTTCGGGCGGTTCTCGTTCGACGCCGGCCTGGGCCTGATGCATAGCCGGCTGGGCGCCTTCTACGCCGTCGACCCGCGCGTCGGCAGCATGGGCGCCTGCGATCCAGCCACCGGGCCTTCCAGCGCCTCGTGCATCAACCTTGCCGGACACCAGCAGACCTATGCGCCGAACTTCACCCTGAACTTCGGGGCCCAGTACGTGTTCGGCCTGGCCAACGGCGACAGCCTGACGCCGCGGGTCAATTTCGGGCATGTGGGGCCTCAGTGGGCGTCGCTGTTCGAGAACCGGGCGCTGGGTGACCGGGTCGGCGACCGCAACATCCTCAGCGCCCAGTTCGCCTGGACCCACGGCGACTGGGTCGCGACCCTCTACGCCACCAACCTGACCGACCAGCACTATGTCGGCGCCGTCAATTCCGGGCTGCGCTTCGCCGGCGCCCCGCGGCAGTACGGCGTGCGGCTTCTGAAAGTGTTCTGACGCGGCCTCGCCTCCCAGAGGCCGGCCGCGCGCCATCGGCGTCGTGGCCGGCCGGGGCCGGCGTCCGGCCCCGCCGCCGGGCGGGGCGTGATTTCGAGTGATCCGAGCGATGCAATCCTATGCCTTGACCGTGGACAAGTTCCTGGACCACGCCGCCAAGTGGCGCGGCGAGCGCGAAGTGGTGACCGCCGGGGGCGGGCGGATCAGCTACGCGGCCTTGCGTGAGCGCAGCAATCTCCTCTCCGGCGCGCTCGCGCACCTCGGCCTGGAATTCGGCGACCGCCTGGCCACGTTGGCCTGGAACACCCAGCACCACCTGGAGCTCTACTACGCCACCATGGGCGCCGGCCTCGTCTGCCACACGCTCAACCCGCGCCTGCCGCCGGCCCAACTGGCGGCGATGGTCAACGAGGCCGAGGACGAGGTGATCGCGGTCGCGGCAAACCTGTCGCCCCTTCTGGACGAGATCCTGCCGCTCTGCCCGGGGCTGCGGGGCGTCATCCTTATGGATGGCGGCGAGGTCGGCGAGGGCCGCCCGGCCGTCGACACCTGGACGCTGGAAGCCCTGCTCGAATCCCACGGCCGGGCGGTGACCTGGGGCGACTTTGCCGAGGAGACGCCTGCCGGCCTCTGCTACACGTCGGGGACCACGGGGCGGCCCAAGGGCGTGCTCTACACCCATCGATCCAACTACCTGCACACCCTGCGCGCGCTGCAGGCGGACGCCATCGCCTTGACCGGTGAGGACAGCCTGCTGGTCGCCGTGCCGATGTTCCACGCCAACGGCTGGGGGCTGCCCTTCGCCGCGCCGGCGGTGGGCGCCAAGCTGGTGCTGCCGGGCCGACAAGCCGACGGCGCCAGCCTGACAGAGTTGATGCGCCGAGAGGGCGTGACCATCGCCGCCGGGGTCCAGACGGTCTGGCTGGGGGTGGTCGAGCACCTGGACGCGACCGGCGGCGACCTGCCCGACCTGAAGCGGGTGCTGATCGGCGGCTCCAGCTGCCCGGAGGCGCTCATCCGGCGCCTGGAGGATAGGCTCGGCGCGCGCGTGCAGACGAGCTGGGGCATGACCGAGTTGTCGCCGGTGGGCGTCATCGCCCCCCCGAATGCGCCGGCGGGCGCGCAGCGCGCCTCCGGCCGACCGCCGATGGGGCTGGACCTGAAGCTGACCGGCGCCGATGGGATCGCGCTGCCCCAGCAGCGCGGCGTGGTGGGCCACCTCAAGGTCAAGGGCGCCAGTGTGGTGGACCGCTACTTCAAGGCAGACGCGGACGTCCTGGACGAAGAAGGCTACTTCGACACCGGCGACCTGGCCCGTCTCGACGAGGCGGGGAACCTGACGCTCTGCGGCCGCTCCAAGGACCTGATCAAGTCTGGCGGCGAGTGGATAAACCCGGCCGACATCGAGGATATCGTCGGCCGCCATCCGCAGGTGGTCCAGGCGGCCGTCATCGCCCGGCAGCATCCGCGATGGGGCGAGCGCCCCGTCCTGATCGTCGAGGCGCTGCCAGGCGCCGACCTCGACCCCCGCGAACTGATCGACGCCCTGCGCGGCCAGGTCGCCGACTGGCAATTGCCCGATCTGGTGATCCAGGTCGCCGCCATGCCCCTGGCCGCCACGGGGAAGATTGACAAGAACAGGCTACGTGCCGACTACGGAACCGAGGGCGCGGCCGGCGACGGCGCAAGGCTCGGCGAACCAAGGCCAGACGACGCGCCCGGGTCGTGAACAGGGGTTGGCTTGATGTCCGAGGGTTCGGCGCCGAAGCGGGTCCGCCGCAGCAAGGCGGAGCAACGCGCGGAGTCGCTGGAGCAGATCCTTGATGCCGCGGAGTACCTGTTCTCGCTGCACGGCCTGCACGGGGTGACCTTGCGCGACGTCGCCCAGCGTGTCGGCGTCCACACGACCCTTTTGCACTACTACTTCGACGACAAGCGCGCCCTGTTCGAGGCCGTCTTCGCACGCCGGGCCGGGGTGACCAGCGGCCGGCGCATGGAGGCGCTGGAACGATACGCCATCGAGGCCGGCGACCATCCGACGGTGGAGGGGGCGTTGCACGTCTTCCTGGACACCGACCTGGACCTCTACATCGAGGGCGGCGAGCCCTGGATGAACTACGCCGCCCTCTGCGCGCGCGTCAGCAACACCCCCGAAGGGGCCGAGCTGATGGACGTGCACTTCGATCCTGTGGTCCTGAAGCTGGTGTCGATCCTGAAGCGCGCCCTGCCGGACACGCCCGAGGAGGACATCTTCTGGGGCTATCACTTCGTCACCGGCGCCCTGATGAACACCTTGGCCCGCACCGGCCGGATCGACCGCCTGTCGGGTGGGCTCTGCCACTCCGACGACTTCGCCGCCGTCAAGAAGCGCATCGCCAAGTTCATGGCCGCGGGCTTCCTGTCCCTCAGGGATTGACGGCGCTCATTCGCAACCGGGCGCCGGCGGCGGCAAGGGCGGCGAGACCAGGCCGACATTCCAGTTCCAGGGCAGGTTCCTCGCCGCCCGCCGGCGGCAGACCACGCGCTCGTGCAGGGCGTACATGCCGGGCAGAAGATCGACCGACGCGCGGGGCGCATCCTGGAACGCCACGAAGGCGCCGGAAGGGGCGAACGCGGGCCAGGCTGGCGCCCCGGCGGCGCTCGGCGTCCCGGTCGCCGCGAAGCTGGTCCAGTAGCCGACCATGGCGTCGGACAGCCGCTTCTCCGCGGTGGTCGGCGGCGGCTTGGGCCAGAACGGCGGCAGCCGGTCCAGGGTCCCGAACATGAAGGGCAGTTCGCTGGCATGGAAGCCGTGCAGGCCAAGGCCGTCGGCGGCGGGATAGCCGTGGTCGAAGATGTAGAGAAACGCCGGCTGGCCGATCGCCGCCTGCTTGCGCACCAGCCGCTCGGCCGTCCAGCCGTAGAGGGCGTCGCGGGTGGTCGCCACGATGCTGCTCTCCATGTTGGCGCTGGGGTAGAGCCGCAGGAAGTCCGGGGCGAGGTCGAGGTAGCGTTCGCGGATGGTCTTCTCGTAGGTGGCGGCCAGGGCCGGCGGCTGCGGCGCCAGGAAGCGAAGCGAGCGTATCTCCCCGCTGTTGAACCCGGCCAGCACCGGCACGGGCGCCTGCTCGCCGCGGTCGAAGGTGTCGACCAGTTGACGGTTCAGCACCTTGCCGTCGACCGTGCCGAACGGGCCGAACCCGGCAAGGGCGGCGGCGCGGGTCAGCTTGGCGCCGTCCATGGCCCGCAACGCGACGAGGTCCGTCGCCTGCAGCTTGGCCGCCAGCGCCACCCCGGCGGCCTCGGCGGACGGCAGGCCGAAGCGACCGTCCTTCAGCTCGGGCGTGGTGATCATGTAGGCGCTCTGGGCGATGGCCTTGGCGAAGAGGCCCCGGGCGGGCGGCGCGGCCAACAGGTAGAGGACGCTGAGGCCGCCGGCCGACTCGCCGGCGATGGTGACGTTGGCGGGGTCGCCGCCAAAGGCGGCGATGTTGCGCTGAACCCAGCGCAGGGCCTCGATCTGGTCGAGCAGGCCGTAGTTGCCCGAGACCCCGTCCTTGGACTCGGCGCTGAGCGCCGGGTGGGCGAGGTAGCCCAGGACGCCCAGTCGATAGTTCAGGGTGACGACCACCACGCCGCGCGCGGCCATGCGGGCGCCGTCATAGAGGCCCTCGCTGCCGAACCCGCCCGCCAACGAGCCGCCATGGATCCAGACCAGGACCGGCGCGCCGTGGGCCTTGGCCGGCGCCCAGACGTTGAGGAACAGGCAGTCCTCGCTCATCGCCGGCGGATCGTCGGCGTAGATGTTGCCGGGGCCGGACTTAAGCTGCAGGCAGGCGGGGCCGAAGCGGGACGCGTCCCGCACGCCCTGCCATCGCGGCAGGGCCGCGGGCGGCTTCCAGCGGGCCGGGCCGATCGGCGGGGCGGCGTAGGGCAGGCCCTTGAAGACGTTGATGTCGCCCTGTGCCTGGCCGGACGCCTCGCCGGCCGGAGAATCGACCACGGGGCCGGGCGCGGCGGCCGGGGCGGAACCGGCCATCGCGCTGGCCGCCAGCAAGGCGCCGAGGGCGAGGGCGTTGAAAAGTGCTTTGGGGCGTCTCATGGGGCCAGGGCTCCGGGGCGTGGGGGTTCTCGGCGCAGCACGGCGTCCAGGCGAAGGAAGAGGGCGATCGCCAGGATGTAGACCGGCAGCAGGCCGCAGAGCGCCAGCTGCAGGCCGTGTCCGGGATGCCGGGCCCCGAGGGCGTCGCTGAGCGCGCCCACCGCCGTGGGGCCGACGCCCATGCCGATCAGGTTCATCACCAGCAGCAGCAGGGCGCCCGACAGCACTCTCTGCGCCGGCGCCGCTTCCTCCTGGACCAGGGCCACCGAGGCGGTCAGGTAGAAGTAGTTGAGGAAGGTCGGGCCCAGCAGGAAGGCCAGCGCCAGCGGCCACGACGGCGCCCAGAGGAAGGCGGCGAACAGGGGCGCGGCGAGGCTCAGCGAGAGGGCCGGGGCCAGGGCGTAGGCCCGGCGCGATAGGCGGGTGAAGCGGTCGATGACCCGGCCGGAGACGAAGATGCCGCCGCCCATGCCGATCGCCACCACCAGGGCGTAGTAGAGCGCCACCTGCGAGAGGGTCATCCCCTTCTCGCGGATCAGGAACAGGGTCGTGAAGTTGCCGGCGCCGTAGGTGACGATCTGGGTCGCGGCGCTGCCCAGGGCCGCCAGGCGAAGGACCGGATTGGCGAAGAACTGACGGACCGTGTCGAGGAAGCCGGCGGGCGGCGGCGGCTCGACGGCCGCGGCAACGTCCATCGCCCCGCGCCTGGGTTCACGCACCAGCGCCAGGACGGCCAGGGCCGCCACGACGCCGGTGGCGCCGAGGACCATGAAGGCGTGGCGCCAGCTGTAGGCGACGGCGATCGACGCCCCGAAGGCGACGCCCAGCGCCTGGCCGATCGGCGGGCCGAGGTTGAACAGGGCCAGGGCCCCGCCGCGCCGGCCCGGCGGGAAGTAGTCGGAGATGATCGCATAGGAGGGCGGCACCCCACCGGCCTCGCCGACGCCCACGGCCATCCGCGCCGCCTCCAGCTGGGGGTAGGTCGAGGCCAGGCCGCAGGCCATGGTGGCGGCGCTCCATAGCGCGCAGGCCAAGGCCAGGACCCGCACCCGGTTGGTCCTGTCCGCCAGCCAGCCGACCGGGATCGAGATCAGGCAGTAGAACAAGGCGAAGTAGAGCCCGCCGATCCGCCCCAGCTGGCCGTCGGTGACGTGCAGGCTGTCCTGGATGGGCTTGGCCAGGATCGACAGCAGCTGCCGGTCGAGGAAGTTCAGGACGTAGACCAGGCAGAGAAGGCCGAGGGCCAGCCACGCCCGGCCGCCAGGCCTGGCGGCCGGACCAGCCGCAAGGGCGGAGGCTGACGCCGCTTGGTCGACGACCCCGTAGCCGCTCATTCGAAGCTCCCCCAGGCGGCCGCGATCTGGATGTCGCGGCTCGGTTGCAGGATGGAGCGGCCGCGGGGTCTTGGTCAATACTCCCTAACACATGAGTGAATATATGAATTGTGGTCGATCGGCGCCGCGTCGCGCGAATTGGCCTGACGTTCAAGGCGGGATATCTGGTGCCGGTTGCAGGGCTCGAACCCGCGACCTTCGGTTTACAAAACCGCTGCTCTACCAACTGAGCTAAACCGGCGCCGAGGCGGCCGCTTATGCCGTACGGTGGGGGCAGGTGGCAACGGCGGGGCGAAGATGACGGACTTGGTGCTGGGTTCCGGGGCGCCTCAAAGCAATTCGGACCCGTCCAAGCGCTGGATCTTGCGATGGAACCTGGCGGCGGTCGTCCTGGCGGTCTGGGCGGGGCTCTGGCCGCATCCCTTTGCTCTGGTCGCGGGGCTCTGCGGTGCGGCGCCAATTGCGGCTCTGTTCATCGCGCGTCGCGCCGGCGGCCTGTTAGGGACCACCGTCTGGGTCGGGCGCGGCCGACCTACGATCGGACCCCTTGCGATCTTCCCCCCGATCGCGCTGGTGCTGCACATCGCGGGGACCACCAAATTCATGGCCCTGGACGGGTTCATCCTGCCCGGGGCGGCGGGGGCGGGCGCTGCCGTCATCGCCACCGTCATGCTGCTTCCGCAGTCCGGTCGCCGGAGCCTGGACTGGCTGGCCGTGGCGGCGCTGGGCGCCGCTGTAGGCGTGGGACTTTTCGCGGCGGCCGATTTGGCCACCGAAGCGGAGCCTGCCCGAGACTTCCGTCCCGTGGTGATCGAACAAGACATCTCCAGCTCAAGCCGAAGTGGACCCCACTACTACCTGACCTTGTCGGCGTGGAGCGACCAGCCGAGAGGCGAGCGCTTCACGGTCAGCCAGGCCGTCTACTACCAGACACCGGTTGGCGGCGTGGTCTGCCTGGAGCGGCACACCGGCGGTCTGGGCGTGGATTGGTTCGAGCTCAACGGCTGCCCGCTTCCCAGGGCGGCGCCTCAGGCCTAGACCGGCGCCCTCGTTCGCGCGCGGCCGACCAGGCCCCAGAGGGCGACGCCCAGGGCCACCGCCCCGATCAGCAGGGTGCAGACGGCGTTGATCTCGGGCGAGACCCCCAGGCGGACCTGGCTGTAGATGCGCATGGGCAGGGTGGTGGCGCCGGGGCCTGAGGTGAAGCTCGCCACAACCAGGTCGTCGAGCGACAGGGTGAAGGCCAGCATCCAGCCGGCGGCGACCGCCGGGGCGATGTTGGGCAAGGTCACGGTCAGGAAGGTGCGCCAGGGCGGGCAGCCGAGATCCTGCGCGGCCTCCTCCAGCGACCGGTCGAAGTCGACCAGGCGCGCCTGCACCACCACGGCCACGTAGCAGAGCGTGAAGGTCGTGTGGGCGGCCGTCAGGGTCCAGAAGCCCCGCGCCTGGCCGAGCGCCACGAACAGCAGCAGCAGCGACAGCCCCATGATCACCTCGGGCATCACCAGGGGCGCGTAGATCATACCGGCGAACAGCAGGCGCCCTCGGAAGAGGCCGCCCCGCACCAGGCCGACGGCGGCGAGCGTGCCCAGGACCGTGGCGGCGCTGGCCGAGATCAGGCCGACGCGCAGGGTGATCCAGGCCGCGTCGCGCATCTCCTCGTCCTCGATCAGGGCCGCGTACCAGCGGGTCGAGAACCCGGACCACACCGTCACCAGCCGCCCCGCGTTGAAGGAGTAGGCCACCAGCAGCACGATCGGCAGATAGAGGAAGGCCAGGCCCAGCCCCACCGAGGCGATGTTGAACCAGGACGGACCGCGCCTCATCGCCGGCCCTCCAGCGCGCGGGCCTGCTGGTGCTGGTAGGCCAGGATCGGCAGGGTCAGGGTCGCCAGCAGGACGATGGCCACCGCCGAGGCGCTGGGCCAGTCGCGGTTGGCGAAGAACTCGGTCCAGATGGTTCGCCCGATCATCAGGGACTGCGGGCCGCCCAGCAGGTCCGGGATCACGAATTCCCCGACGATGGGGATGAAGCACAGCAGGGACCCCGCCGCCACGCCAGGCCGGGAGAGGGGGAAGGTCACGCGCCAGAAGGCCCGCCACGGCGTCGCCCCGAGGTCGGCGGCGGCCTCCAGCAAGGTCGGGTCGAGCTTCTCCAGGGCCGCATAGAGGGGCAGCACCATGAAGGGCAGGTAGGAATAGACGACGCCGATGTAGACGGCGGTCGGGGTGTTCAGGATCTCGACCGGGCCGAAGTGCAGCCAGCTCAGCACCAGGTTCAGCAGACCCTCGGGCTTCAGGATGGCGATCCAGGCGTAGACCCGGATCAGGAAGCTGGTCCAGAAGGGCAGGATCACCGCCATCAGCAGCAGCGTCCTCGACCGGGGCGACGCTCGGGCCATGCCGTAGGCCATCGGATAGCCCACCAGCAGCAGCAGGGCCGTCGAGATGGCCGCCACCTTCAGGCTCGAGAGATAGGCGGCCAGGTAGAGGTGATCCTGGCCGAGGCGCCGATAGGTGTCGCCCGACAGGCCGCCGATGAAGTCCCGCACCCCGGCCGCCCCGCGCGAGAGGTCCAGCGTCGGCGCGTAGGGGGGAATGGCCAGCACCGTGTGCGACACCGAAAGCTTCGCCACCAGCACGAACGGGAACAGGAAGAAGACCAGCAGCCAGGCGTACGGCGGGATCGCCGCCAGCCAGGACCGGTGGCCCATGCGGCGGCTCATCGGGTCAGCACCACGCCGGCGTCGGGCGCGAAACTGACCCAGACCTTGTCCTCGCGCCCGATGGGCCGGTCGACAAGGCGCGACGCGTTAGCGCGGGCGACGCGGATGGTGCGGTCCTCGGCGAGGTCGACCAGGTAGGTAGTCCAGTCGCCCGTGTAGCCGATGTCCCAGACCTGGCCCTCCAGGACGTTCGGCGTCCCTGGCGGCGGCGGTTCGAGCGCGATGGTCATCTTCTCGGGCCGCACGGCGAGCCAGACCTGGGTCGCGGGCGCGGGGGCGTCGTCGTCCAGCGCCGTGAAGCCGGCCGGGCACTCGGCGGACGCGAGCCGGACCTGGGCGGCGCCGGGTTCGACGCGGTCCACCCTGGCCTCGAACAGGTTCACGTCGCCCAGGAAGTCGGCGACGTAGCGGCTGGCCGGCGCTTCATAGATCTCGGCCGGGGTCGCCACCTGCTCGATGGCGCCGTCGCGCATCACGGCGATGCGGTCGGCGACGGTCATCGCCTCTTCCTGATCGTGGGTGACGATCAGGAAGGTCAGACCCAGGCGCGCCTGCAGCTCCTTCAGCTCGAATTGCGTCTCCTCGCGCAGCTTCTTGTCGAGGGCCGCCATCGGCTCGTCGAGCAGCAGCATCCGGGGCCGCCGGGCGATGGCGCGGGCCAGGGCGACGCGCTGGCGCTGGCCGCCCGAGAGCTGGTCCGGCCGGCGGCGGGCGAGCGAGGCCATCTGGACCATCTCCAGCATCTCCTCGACCCGGGCCCTGATCTCGGCCTTGGGCATGGCGTCCTGGCGCAGGCCGAAGGCGACGTTGTCGAAGACGTTGAGGTGCGGGAAGAGGGCGTAGGACTGGAACATCATGTTCACCGGCCGACGGTGCGGCGGCACGCCCGCCAGGTCCTGGCCGCCCAGCAGCACCCGGCCCGCGTCCGGCGTCTCGAAGCCGGCAAGCAGGCGCATCAGGGTGGTCTTGCCGCAGCCGGAAGGGCCAAGCAGGGCGAAGAACTCGCGCTCGTAGATGTCCAGGCTGACGCCGGCCACAGCCACGGCGTCGCCGAAGCGCTTGGTCACGCCCTCGAAGCGCGCCAGGGGAACGGCCGCCGGGTCCGCCCAGGGGGCGAAGGACGAGCGCACCGCCCCGATGTTCAGCCGCCGCGCCACGCCCCGCTACTGGCCCGTGGTGACCCGCGTCCAGTCGCGGTTCACCTCGCGCAGCAGGGCCTGGTCCTTGGGCGTCACGACATAGAGCCGGGCGAAGGTCTCGGGCGACAGGTAGACATTCGGGTCCTCGCGCACGGCCTTGTCCACCAACGGCGTCGCGGCCGCATTGGCGTTGGCGTAGTGCAGCGCGTTCGACGCCCGGGCGATGACCCCCGGCCTCAGCATGTAGTTGATGAAGGCGTGGGCGGCGGCGGGGTTGGGCGCATCGGCGGGGATGGTGAAGCTGTCGAACCACACCTGCGTGCCCTCCTTGGGAATGGCGTAGGCGAGGGTGACGCCGTGCTTGGCCTCGCGGGCCCGGTCGGCGGCCTGCAGCATGTCGCCGGAATAGCCGATGGCGATGCAGATATCGCCGTTGGCCAGGGCCTCGATGTTCTCGGAATTGGTGAACTTGCGCACGTCCGGGCGCAGCTTGGAGAGCAGGTCCGTTGCGGCGGCGTAGTCGGCCGGGTTCTTGCTGTTGGGGTCCTTGCCCAGGTAGCGCAGGACCGAGCCGAACATGTCCTGGGGATCGGTCAGGAAGTAGACGCCGCAGCCCTTCAGCCTGGCCAGGTTGGCCGGATCGAACAGCACGGCCCAGCTGTCGATCTTCACCCCGGGCAGGGCCTTGGCGACCATGGCGGGATTGTAGCCGATGCCCACCGTGCCCCACATGTAGGGCACGGCGTAGCGGGCCCCGGGGTCGAACGGCGCCATGTAGCCCATCACCTGGGGCCACAGGTTCTTCATGTTCGGCAGCTTGTCCTTGTCCAGGGGCGCGATGGCCTTGGCGGCGGCGAAGCGCGGCACGTACTGGTTGGATGGCACGACGATGTCGTAGCCGGAATTGCCGGTCAGGACCTTGGTCTCCAGCACGTCGACGGAATCGAAGGTGTCGTAGACGACCTTGGTTCCGGTCTCCTTGGTGAAGTCGGCCAGGATCGACGGGTCGATGTAGTCGGACCAGTTGTAGATGTGCAGCACGCCGCCCTTGGGCTGGCCGCCGCCCCCGCAACCCGCCAGCGCCAGGACGCCCGCCAGGGCCGCGACCACTTGCCGAATCCGTTTCATGCCCGCCTCCCGGTTGCGCGCCGGACCTTACAGGCGAGCCGGGCGCTTCGTTAAGCGGCGCTTGGCTTTCGGCGGCGAAGTTCTATATCTGCGCCCGTTCGCGCCTGGAACCTGAGCATGACGCTTCGGCCTACGATCTGTGCGACGACCGCCATGGCGGGACGTCGAATGCGCGCCGGGTGAGGACCCGCGCCTAGCGGCCGGACCGGCCGGCGGCGCGAGCGCGCCCTCATCCCAACCTCTCGCAGCCCGCGACGCCGATGCCCGGCGACGCGCCATCTGAACCCTCGCGTTCGCCACGCGACTGACGCTAAAGGGAGCCGCCATGGCTCGTATCCTCATCACCTCCGCCCTGCCGTACATCAACGGCGTCAAGCACCTCGGCAACCTGGCCGGCTCCATGCTGCCGGCCGACGTCTACGCCCGCTTCCAGCGCGCGCGCGGCCACGAGGTCCTCTACATCTGCGCCACCGACGAGCACGGCACGCCGGCCGAACTGGCCGCCGCCGCCGCCGGCCAGGACGTGATGACCTACTGCGAGGAGCAGCATCGGCTGCAGCACGACATCGGCCGTGGCTTCGGCCTGTCCTGGGACTGGTTCGGCCGGTCCTCCTCGCCCCAGAACGCGCGCCTGACCCAGCACTTCGCCGAGGTGCTGGAGGACAACGGCTACATCGAGGAGCGGACCGACAAGCTGGTCTATTCCATCGACGACAAGCGCTTCCTGCCCGACCGCTACATCCAGGGGATCTGCCCGGTGTGCGGCTTCCCGGACGCGCGGGGCGACCAGTGCGACAACTGCGGCTCGCTGCTGGACCCGATCGACCTGAAGGAGCCGTACTCGGTGATCTCGGGGTCGCGGAACCTGGAGGTGCGCGACAGCCGCAACCTCTACCTGGTCCAGACCAAGCTGCAGGACGCGATCCGCAAGTGGGTCGATGCCAAGCCGGAGTTCTCCAGCCTCGCCCGCTCCATCGCCTACAAGCACCTGGACGAGGGGCTGATCGACCGCGGCATCACCCGTGACCTGTCGTGGGGCGTGCCGGTGATCAGGGGCGGGCAGCCGCGCACCGGCTTCGAGGACAAGGTCTTCTACGTCTGGTTCGACGCGCCGATCGAATACATCGGCGCCACGGAGGAATGGGCGGACGCCACGGGCGGCGACTGGGCGCGCTGGTGGCGCGAGGACCAGGGCGCCAAGGACGTCCGCTACGTCGAGTTCATGGGCAAGGACAACGTCGCCTTCCACACGGTCAGCTTCCCCGCCACCATCCTGGGTTCTGACGAGCCGTGGAAGAGCGTCGACAACCTGAAGGCATTCAACTGGCTGAACTGGTACGGCGACAAGTTCTCCACGTCCAAGGGGCGCGGGGTGTTCATGGACCAGGCGCTGGAGCTGCTGCCGTCGGACTACTGGCGCTGGTACCTGACGGCCAACAGCCCGGAGCACTCCGACACGGCCTTCACCTGGGAGCAGTTCCAGGGGGCGGCCAACAAGGACCTCGCCGACGTCCTGGGCAACTTCGTCAACCGCATCCTGAAGTTCGCCGAGGCGCGCTTCGAGGGGAAGATTCCGGCGGGGGGTGAACCTGGGCCGCTGGAGGACAAGCTGTTCGCCCAGGTGTCCGAGAAGCTGGCGGACCTCACCGCCCAGTTCGAGGCCATCGAGATCCGCAAGACCGCCCAGGCCCTGCGGGCGCTCTGGGTGGTGGGCAACGAGTACCTTCAGGAGGCCGCGCCGTGGACGGCGATCAAGACCGACCCCGACCGGGCGGCCGTGATCGTGCGCAAGGCGATCAACCTTGTGGCGCTCTACGCCCGCGTCTCCGCGCCGATCATCCCCCATGCGGCCGAGGTGATCGCCCAGGCGGTGGGCGAGCCCTATCCGCCTACCTGGCCATCTCCGGACGCGAAGGTGGAGCTGTCGCGGCTGGAGGCGGGACGGGCGTTCAGCGTGCCGGACGTCCTGTTCCGCAAGATCGAGGACGACCAGGTGGCCGCCTGGACGGAGCGCTTCGCGGGCAAGTCCTGATGAGGAGTTGGGCCTGATCAGGATCAGGACCTGATCAGGACGCCGCCCTGGGACGGCGCTTGGCGACCTCGGACGGGGTGATGTCCGCCCAGTCCGGGGCCCAGGCGTTGAACTGGGCGACCTGGCGCGTGTCGATGATCACCGTGCGATAGCCCGCCCAGATCATGTGCAGCGCCACGTAGAGCACGATGCCGAGGCCGACGTAGCCGATCCAGCGGTGGGTGTTCAGAAGCTTGGCGATGGCGTTGGCCGCCACCCCCATCAGGATGATCGAGAGCAGCAGCCCCACGGCCAGAAGCATCGGATGGTTTCGCGCCGCCCCGGCGACGGCCAGGACGTTGTCGAGCGACATCGACAGGTCGGCGATCAGGATCTGGATGAACGCGTCCCGGAACGACTTGGCCGGCTGCACGTGACCGGCCTCTTCCTCCGCCGATTGGCGGCGAAGGTCGCGCCACATCTTCCAGCAGACCCAGAGCAGCAGGATGCCGCCCGCCAGCAGCAGGCCGATGATCGCCAGTAGCTGGCTGGTCACCACCGCAAAGCCGATACGCATCACCACGGCCGCCGCCAGGCCCGCCATGATCACCCGTTTGCGCTGGTCCGGCGCCAGCCCGCCCGCCGCGAGGCCCACGGCGACGGCGTTGTCGCCCGCCAGCACAAGGTCGATCAGCAGGACTTGCAGCAGCACGGTGGCCGACCCGACCCACACGTGATTCGCCAGGGCGCCGGGCAGCATTTCGACCATGCCGACGGACATGGCCCGGCGCACGGGCCGACGCAAGCGAACAAGGCGCGAATTGCGTCGGCCGACTACCCGCCCCGGGCTGCGCGCGAGGCGGCGTAGAGGGCGACCGCAGCGGCCGCCGAGACGTTCAGGCTCTCGAAGCCGCCCGGCATCGGGATGCGGGCCAGGGCGTCGCAGTGCTCGCGCACCAGCCGGCGCAGGCCTTCGCCCTCGGACCCCATGACGATGACGGTGGGACGACCATCCAGCACGGCCTCCAGGTCCTCCTCGGCCTCTCCCGCCAGGCCGACGGCTCGCCAACCCATCTCTTCGAGCTGTTCGAGCGCGCGGGACAGATTGACCACCCGGGCGTAGGGGATCTTGTCCACCGCGCCGGCGGCGGCCTTGGCGAGGGCGCCGGCCAGGGCCGGGGCGTGCCGGTCCTGCACGATCACGCCGCGCGCGCCGAAGGCGGCCGCCGAGCGGAAGATGGCGCCGACGTTCTGGGGGTCGGTGACCTGGTCCAGCATCAGGATGAAGCCCTGGCCCGCCGCGCCCAGGTCTTCGACGCTGACCGATTCCGGCGGGGCGGCGCGCAGGGCCACGCCCTGGTGGGCGGCGCCCTGGGGCAGGACGCGGGCGATGGCTTGGGCGTCGGTCACCTCCAGCACCTTGAGGGCGGAGAATCGCTCGGCGATCTGGCGGGCCCGGTCGGGGGTGGCCAGGACCCGGCGGATGGCCGTGCGAGCGGGGTTTTCCAGGGCGGCGACGACGGGGTGGACCCCCCAGATCCAATCCGCCTGGCCATCGTCCCGGGGGGTGGGGCGGGGGCGGGGAGGGGCTCCGGGGCCTTTCCCGGCAAAGGTTTTCGCGCCTTCCGGCCCGGCCTTTTTCGGCATGTTTCGCCGGTCGTTGCGTTGCCGATGCGAGGCCACTATAAGACGCGCTCCGATTTGGGGCCCATGCGAGGCCGACCGTTCCGCTCTAAGCATTTGGAGCCGCGTCCGGAAGGTGTTTCGCACGGTGGCGCGGGGCGACCCGCAACACCGGCGGCGTCGTGATCGGGCCTTTTGAGAAACCCGCGTTGGGGGAATGTCCCGAGCGGCAAAGGGGGCGGACTGTAAATCCGCTGCGAAAGCTTCGTAGGTTCGAGTCCTACTTCCCCCACCACGCGGTTCTCTAAGGTCTGGCCCGGCGGACATGTCCCCGAACACCCGAGGAGAGTTTTCAGAGCGCCCGCCGGCGCGCGGGTATAGCACAATGGTAGTGCAGCAGCCTTCCAAGCTGAGGATGCGGGTTCGATTCCCGCTACCCGCTCCAGTCTAGACGATCCACCCCGACAACAATCCCTGCAAAGGACCGCGCGAAGGTACGACGATGGCCAAGGAAAAGTTCGAACGCACGAAGCCGCACTGCAACATCGGCACGATTG
>JAFEEA010000089.1 GCA_018241335.1 Pseudomonadota bacterium | reverse complement strand
GCCGACGGCGTCCACGTGGTCAGCGAGGACCAGGACATCGTCTATCGCGAGGCCTCGACCACACCGACGCCGGCGCCCGGCCCGGTCGGCCCGGTCCCGGCCTGCGAGGTCGCGCGGCCGATGCGCGCCGATCCGACCCAGCTCTTCCGCTTCTCGGCCCTGACCTTCAACGCTCACCGCATCCATTACGACCGCGACTACAGCCGCGACGTGGAAGGCTATCCCGGCCTGGTGGTGCACGGCCCCTATCTGGCGACGCTGCTGATGGACCACTTCCTGCGCCATCGGCCCGGCGCCCGGGTGAAGACCTTCGCCTTCCGCGCCCGGCGCCCGATCTTCGACAACGCCCCCTTCACCCTGTGCCTGAACGACCATCCCCGCGAGGCCGAGCTCTGGGTGGCGGGGCCGGACGGCCAGCCCTCGTTCACCGCCACCCTGGAGGCCGTCGATGGCCTATGACCTGCTGAAGGGCCTGCGCGTCGTCGAGGGCGCCTCGTTCATCGCCGCGCCGAGCTGCGGGCTGCACCTGCTGCAGATGGGCGCGGAGGTGATCCGCTTCGACCCGATCGGCGGCGGGCCCGACTTCGGCCGTTGGCCCCTCTCGCCGGCCGGCGACAGCCTCTATTGGGAGGGGTTGAACAAGGGCAAGAAGTCGATCGCCCTGGACCTCGGCCGGCCCGAAGGCCGCGAACTGGCCCAGCGGCTGGCGGCGGCGCCCGGCGAAGGCGGCGGCCTTTTCCTGACCAACTATCCGGTCGACGGTTTCCTGGCGCACGACCGGCTGGCGGCCCTGCGCGCCGACCTGATCAGCCTGAGGGTGATGGGCTGGGCCGACGGGCGCACGGCGGTGGACTACACCGTCAACGCCGCCCTGGGCGTGCCGCTGATGACCGGCCCCGCGGACCTGCCCGCCGACCAGCCGGTGAACCACGTGCTGCCGGCCTGGGACCTGATGACCGGCGCCTACGCCGCCTTCGCCCTGCTGGCCGCCGAGCGGCGGCGTCGCGACACCGGCCTTGGGCAGGAGATCCGCCTGCCCCTGGCGGACGTCGCCCTGGCCAGCCTCGGCCACATCGGCCAGATCGCCGAGGTGCTGGTGGCCGGCGCCGACCGGCCGCGCTACGGCAACGACCTGTTCGGCGCTTTCGGCCGCGACTTCCGCCTGGCTGACGGCGAGCGGATCATGGTCGCCGCCATCACCCGCCGGCAATGGTCGGGCCTGCTGGAGGCCCTGGGCCTGAAGGAGGCCGTGGCCGCCCTGGAGCGGGACCTGGGCGCGCGCTTCGGCGCCGACGAGGGCGAGCGCTTCCGCCACCGCGACCGCCTGCTGCCCCTGGTCGAAGCGGCCATGGCGGCGCGCACCCGCGGCGAACTCGCGCCCCTGTTCGAGAAGCTCGGCGTCTGCTGGGCGCCCTATCGCACCACCCTGCAAGCCCTTAACGACCCGGCCATCCTGGACCCGGCGTCGCCCCTGTTCACGACGCTCGCGCACCGCAGCGGTCATGCCTATCCCACCCCGGGAGCCGCCGCCTCTATGCCCGGCCTGCAGCGCCACGCCCCGACCACGGCGCCGCGCCTGGGCGAGCACACGGACGAAATCCTGGGCGGCGTCCTGGGCCTGCCGGACGGCGAAATCGGGCGGCTGCACGACGCGGGGTTGGTCGCCTGAGCCAGGCGCGCACCTGCGACAAACGCGCGCAGCGCCGTTAACAGATTTTAGGCGTTCGGCCCCTCACTATCGGGCGACTTGGAGAAGCCGGCGCCGCGGCCGGAAGGAGCTTCGCCCCATGACGTCCACCGCCCTGCCCTCGTCCGGCGCCGAACTGGTCACCGTCGCCATCGGCGAGCAGCAGTTCGCCATCGACATCATGTCCGTCCGCGAGATTCGCGGGTGGACCGCCTCGACGCCCCTGCCCAACGCCCCCAGCCATTTCCTGGGCATGATCAACCTGCGCGGTTCGATCCTGCCGGTGGTGGACCTGGGCGCCCGCCTCGGCCTCGGCGCCACGGCGGCGGACCGCTCGTCGGTGGTGATCGTGGTGCAGATCGGCTCGCGTCAGGTCGGCCTGCTGGTGGACGCGGTCTGCGACATCCTGGCGCTGAGCGACGGCATGCTGCAGTCGCCGCCGGACATCGGCGCGCCGGAGGTCAACGAGTTCGTGGCCGGGGTGATGACCACCGAGCACGGCATCGTCAGCCTGCTGTGCCTCGACAACATCCTGCCCGCCGAAGAGCGCGAAGCGGCCTAAGGTTCAGAAGCGGCCCGGGCGGATTCGACCGCCCGGCGCGACCGCCCAGGTTCAGGCCGCCAGCCTCCAGAGGGTCTTCAGGCCGCAGAGCGCGGCCGCGTCGCCGTCCCAGACCTTGTGCGGGATGCGCAGGCGCAGCATGGCCGTGGCGTAGAGGCCGGTCAGCCCGGCGTCGCCGATCAGGTCGACGCGGTCGGCCTCGGCGCGCATCATCGGCCAGAGCGAGTTCACCTCGGCGCCGATCAACAGGCCTGACAGATAGGCCGGGGCCGACTCCGGCGCGAGCTGGCCGGCCAGGACCCGGCCCCGCACCGCGAAGAGACGGGTGGCGAAGGCCGAGCCATTGCCGGCGGTGTTCACGCCCAGCAGGAAGGCGGCCGGATCGTGCGCCGCCGCCTTGGGATCGACCGTGCGCAGGATGCTGTGCTCGCCCAGGAGGGCGTAGAGCTCGCCGGTCATGGCGCTGGCGAACTGGACCACCACGCCATCGGCCACCGCCAGCCATTTGGCATGGGTTCCGGGCAGGCAGAGCAGCCGCGCGCCCCGGCGGCGGGCGGGATCGCCCTGCAGCCAGCCGAGGGCCTGGGTCTCCTCGCCGCGCAGGACGTCGGGTCCGGCCGGGCCGATGCAGCGCAGGCCGGGGACGATGGCGACGTCCGGCGCCGGGCGCGCCAGGCGCTGGGCCACGGCCGCGGGCGACGCGGGGCAGTCCATATAGCCGGCGTCGATCCAGCCGACGTTCGAGCCGATCGCCCCGCAGAGCAGCGCCGGCAGCCCCTCGGCGCCTAGCGCGGGCCGCACGGTCCCACTCAGTGCCTCCGCCGCGCCGCCCGCCGGCAGGCGCGAGACGCCCAGGGGGAACACCGCCTTCGCCGCGACCTCGCCCGCGTCGTCGAGGCGCCAGGCGCGGAGGTTGGCGCTGCCCCAGTCGGCCAGCAGGACGCCGCCGGATGCGCCGCCGCCGGGCCCGCTCATGTGTGGCCGCCCTCGACGACGCGGTCCTGGCCGGTGACGAAGCGCCCCCGCGCTTGAAGGCTCGAATCGCGGGCGAGGCGGACCATGGGGTCAGCCGGCGAACGGCGGCAGGGCGAGGCCCGCGACGCCCGGCTCGAAGGCCAGCAGGCTGCCGGAGAGCGGGTAGCGGGCGAGGCCCTCGGCCGACAGGGTCTGGCGGGCGCTGGTGACGTAGAGGGTGTTCAGGCCCGGCCCGCCGAAGGCGCAGCTGGTGGGGTTCTTGACCGGCAGGGCGACGGTGCGCTCGACCACGCCGTCAGGCGAGCGCCGCTCCAGACGCGCACCGCCCCAGATGGCCGTCCACAGATAGCCCTCGGCGTCCATCGCCGAGCCGTCCGGCCCAGTGCCGTCACCGCCGACCAGGGCGAACTCGCGGCCAGCGCCCAGGGTCCCGGCGGCCTGGTCGATGGGGAAGGCGTCGATCCGCGCCGCACCGGAGTCGGCGACATAGAGCCACTCGCCCGAGGGGTCGCAGACCAGGGTGTTGGTGATCGAGATGCCGTCCAGCACGCGCCGCCACGACCAGTCGGCGTCCAGGCTGTAGACGGCGCCGGCCGTGGACGGCTGGTCATCGTCCATGGTGCCGAACCAGTAGCGGCCACGGATATCGACATTGCCGTCGTTGGCGCGGTTCTTGGGCCGCTCCGGCTCGGGGTCGAAGCGCTTCTCGTAGGCGCCGGTCTCGGGGTCCAGCAGGCCGACCCCGTCCTCGGTGGCGGCCAGCAGGCCGGGACCCCCGGCGCGCGGGGCGATCGAGGTCACTTGCAGCGCCACGGCGACCGAGCCGGGCGCGCCGGAGGCGACGTCGAGCCAGTGGACACGCCGGCCCTTGATGTCGAGCCACCAGAGCCGGCCCCGCGCCTCGTCCCAAACCGGCCCCTCGCCCAACTGGGCCTCGGCCTTCGCGGCGCAGCGAATCTCGATCTCGGTCATGCGTCCTCCCGGGCGAGCAGAAAGACGGCGATTTCGTCAGGCCGCAAGACCGGAAGGGAAAGTCCGCAACGGGCGGGCCTGGGCGTCCTGCGCATCTTCGCGCCGTTCGCGAAGGCGGCGCCCGGGTCGGCGCGGACCGGTCTAGTAGGGCGACGAGGGCGCCACGCAGCGCCAATGGCCGTCGTGGCAGCGCGGCAGCCAGCCGGCTTGGCAGGTCACCTGGCCGGCCCCGCCGAGGCAGCTCTCGCTGGAGCGCGAGCGACCGCCGTAGCTGCTTCCGCCGCCGCGATCGGCCACGCAAGCCCAGCCGTAGGGCGTGCAGGAGGCGTGGGCGCCGTAGCCGCAGCTGGGTCGATAGCCCGATGGGCAGATCATCTGCCGTTCCGTCTGCGCCAGCGCCGGTCGCCCGCCAGTAGCAGACAGGCCAAAGGCGACCGCGCACAGGACCGCGAGGCCCAATCCAAGACGCTTCATGATTTTCCCCAGAGAACAGGAGCGCCAACCCGCTGCAATCTAGAGGACATTTTCCGCGCCTATGCAATCCGCAGGGCGCGGGCCGGGACAGGCAGCCAGGGTCGGCCTACAACCGGCGCGGCGAAGCGCCGGATCGGAGCATCTTCATGGGCGGATGGACTTTGGCGACGGCGGCGGCCATGGCCTTGGCGACGGCGATCGCCGGGCCGGCGGCCGAGGGCGGGGCGAGCGGCTACAAAGTGCTGAAGACCATCCCCGGCCCGGACGGCGGCTGGGACTACGCAAGGATCGACACCGTCAACGACCGGTTGCTGGTGACCCGGGGCGGCGCCGTGATGGCCGTGGACCTCGCCACCGACAAGATCACCAGCGGCCTCGCCCCCGGCGCGCGCCAGCACGTGGCCCTGCCCGTGGACGGCGGCGCCGAGATGCTGGTCACCAACGGCGGGACCAATTCGGCTGTCTTCGCCGACGCCAGGACCGGCGCGACGCTGGCGAGCCTGCCCACCGGGGCCGGCCCCGACTCCGCGATCCTGGATGCCGCCTCGGGCCTCGCCCTGGTCATGGGCCACGCCGGCGGCGACGTCACCCTGATCGATCCGGCGGCGCACAAGGTGGTGGGCGACATCGCCATCGGCGGCAAGCTGGAGGAGGCGGCGAGCGACGGACACGGCCGCGCCTTCGTCGCCGTCGAGGATCGCAACGAGGTGGCGGTGCTGGACATCGCCGGGCGCAAGGTCGCCGCCCGCTACGCCCTGCCCGGGTGCGACGGCCCCACGGGCCTGGCCTATGACGGCGACGACAGGCTGATCATCGCCGCCTGCGACGGGACCACCGACCTGGTCGCCGCCGACACCGGCGCGGTGGTGGGGACCCTGGCCACCGGCAAGGGCGCGGACGGGGCGGTCTACGACCCGCAGCGCCGCCTGGCCTTCGTGCCCGCGGGCCGGGACGGGACCCTGGCGGTGATCGCCTTCGACGGCGGCAAGGGCCACATCGCGGGGCTCACGCCGACGCAGAAGGGGGCGAGGACGATCGCCCTCGATCCGCGCACCGGCCGGCTCTACCTGCCCTCGGCGGAGTATCGACTGGCGCCGGACAGCGGGCGCCCGACCCCTGTGCCGGGCACCTTCCAGATCATCGTGGTGGGCCGCTAGTAGTCGGCCTTGAGGGCGACGTAGAGGCTGTACTGGCCCTCGTCGCGGGCGTGCTGGACGCCCGGACCGCCGGCGGCCAGCAAGGACCAGTGGCGCGTCAGGCGGTAGGACCCGCCGACGTTGACGCCGGTCAGGTCGCGGCCGCCCACGGCGTCGGCGGACCGGTGATAGATCTCACCGCCCAGGGACAGCCGGTCGTTCACGGTGCGGGTCAGGGCGAGGCCGCCGGTCCAGTAGTTGCGGTTCCCCGCGCCCGGATTGATCTGATAGCCGCCGCCGCCGAACAGCGACCACGGGCCGAAGTCCTTGCCGACCCAGACCGGCAGCAGGACTCCGAGCCTGCCGCTGTCGAAGCCGCGCGACGCGGTGGGAATGAAGAGGCGCGGAAAGACGGCCACGTCCGGCGTCCAGGTCCCGACCTTCTGGTGCAGCAGCTTCAACTTCACCGCCGCCTCGACCACGCCCATGCCCAGGCGGCCGGCGCTGGAGGCCTCGTAGGCGGCCGGCACGACCAGGGTCAGCTGGACGTCCTTGGCCGCGCCGTAGTTCAGGTCCAGACCGCTCTCGCCGGCGGTGGCTCCCGGCGTGTGGGCGGCGTTGGCGAAGGCGTAGATCTCCCAATGGCCGGTGTCGGTGGGCTCGGGGTCATCGGTGGCGAAGGGCGGGCCGGCCCGGGCGGCTGTCGCGCCGGTCAGGGCGAAGGCGGCGACCAGGGCAAGGAGACTGCGGCGCATGTCCGCCCTCTCTCACGAACGCCCCTGCAACGCCACCGCGCGTTGCGCGACATCGCGGGATGCGCGCCGGCCGGCGATGGGCTAGAGCCTGTCATCCCCGCCAACGCCTGACGCGCGAGCCCCCATGAAGACGGACGCCGACGACGCCCTGAGCAAGGTTCCCCGGGTGACCCTGGCCTTCTGGATCATCAAGATCCTGGCCACCACCCTGGGCGAGACCGGGGGCGACGCCCTCTCCATGCAATTGAACCTCGGTTACCTGGTGGCGACCCTGGTGTTCCTGGCCTTCTTCGTCGTGACCCTGGGCTTCCAGCTGGCGACGAAGCGGTTCCATCCCCTCGCCTACTGGCTGGTGGTGGTGGCGACGACGACGGTGGGCACCACCACCTCCGACTTCCTCGATCGGACGATGGGCCTCGGCTATGTGAAGTCGTCCGCCTTGCTGTTCGCCGGCGTGGTCGCGGTGCTGCTGACCTGGCGGCGGACCACCGGCAGCGTCGCCGTCGACCGCATCACCAGCCGGTCCAACGAGGCGTTCTACTGGGTGACGATCCTGGTCTCGAACACCCTGGGCACGGCGCTGGGCGACTTCACGGCCGACACGGCGGGCGTCGGGTTCGAGGGCGGGGCGCTGATCTTCGCGGGCCTGATCGCCCTGGTCGCCCTGGCCAACGCCTTCACGAAGGTCCCCAAGGCGGTGCTGTTCTGGGCCGCCTATGTGCTGACCCGGCCGCTGGGCGCGACGCTGGGCGACATCCTGACCAAGCCGCTGGACCACGGCGGCCTCGACCTGAGCCGCATCGGCTCCTCGGCGGTGATCGCCGTGGCGATGATCGTGGCGGTGTGGCTGACCGAGCGAGGTCAGGCGCGGCGGGCGGCGGCGGCCTGAGCCTCACTCCACGGTGACGGATTTCGCCAGGTTGCGGGGCTGGTCGATGTCGCGGCCGAGCGCGCTCGCCACCTGATAGGCCAGGAGCTGCAGCGGGATGTTGAGCAGCAGCGGGGCCAGCTCCGGCTCGCACCGCGGCACGGCGAACGACGCCTCCACGTCCTCCAGGTCGACCCCGTCCTGGGTCACGGCCAGGACCGGTCCCTGGCGGGTGCGCACCTCGGCGATCGTGGAGCGGTTCTTGGCTAGGAGATCGTCGTCGGGCGCGACGATCAGCACCGGGGTGTGGGGCGTGATCAGCGCCAGGGGGCCGTGCTTGAGTTCCGAGGCGGCGTAAGCCTCGGCGTGCAGATAACTGATTTCCTTGAGCTTGAGCGCGCCTTCCATGGCGATTGCATGAGAGACGGTGCGACCCAGGAAATAGGCGTGCTCGCTGGCCGCCAGGCGCGCCGCGATGGGAGCGAGCTCGGCCTCGCGGTCCACGATGGACTGGATCTGATCGGGCAGCAGGGACAGGCCCGCCAGCAGCCTCTGGCCGTGGGCCGACGACAGATCCCGCACCCGCCCGAGCTGCAGCGCCAGCAGGCAGAAGGCGACCACGGTGGAGGTGAAGGTCTTGGTGGAGACCACCGCCACCTCGGGCCCGGCGTGCAGGTAGACGCCCCGCCCGCACTCGCGCGCGATGGTGCTGCCGATGGCGTTGATCACCCCCAGCACGCGCCCGCCCTTGCGCTTGACCTCCTGGATCGCGGCCAGGGTGTCGAAAGTCTCGCCGGACTGGCTGACGGCGACATAGAGGGTGTCCTGCTCGACCACGGGGTTGCGGTAGCGGAACTCCGCCGCCGGCTCGGCCTGGGCCGGGATGCGGGCGAGCTGCTCGATCAGGTGCGCGCCGACAACGCCGGCGTAGAAGGCCGAGCCGCAGCCGAGGATCTTCACCCGCCGGATGTCCAGCATCTCGCGCGCGGCCAGTTCGATGCCGCCGAGGTGCGCGGTCTGGAAGCGGTGGTCCAGGCGGCCCAGCAGGGTGCGGCGCACGGCTTCCGGCTGCTCGGCGATCTCCTTGCGCATGAAGTGGGAGAAGTCGCCCTTGTCGAGGCCGCCGGCGTCGCCTTCCAGAGCCTGCAGGGCCTTGAAGGTCTCGGCGCCCTCCAGGGTCATGACCGTGAAGCCATCGGCGCGGACCTCGGCCACCTCGCCGTCGTCCAGGTGGGCGACCGACCGGGCGTGGCCCATCAGCGCCACGGCGTCGGACGCCACGAACATCTCGTCGTCGCCGACCCCGATCACCACCGGACCGCCGTTGCGGGCGGCGATAATGGCGCCGGGCCGGTCGGCGTCAATGACGGCCAGGCCATAGGCGCCCTTGACCAGGGCCAGGGCGGCGCAGACCGCCTCGACAAGGCTGGACTCCGGGCGGCGGCCGATCAGGTGGGCCAGGACCTCGGTGTCGGTCTGGGAGCGGAACACCACCCCCTCGCCTTCCAGGCGCCGGCGCAGCTCGGCGGCGTTCTCGATGATGCCGTTGTGGACCACGCCGATGCGGCCGGCCGCGTCGGTGTGCGGATGGGCATTGAGGTCGCTGGGCTCGCCGTGGGTGGCCCAGCGGGTGTGAGCGACGCCGACCGAGCCCGGGACCTGGGCCGGCAGGGTGGATTCCAGCTCGCGCACCTTGCCCTTGCGCTTGTGGACAGCCAGCGTCCCGCCCTCGGCGATGGCGAGCCCCGCGGAGTCATAGCCGCGGTATTCCAGGCGGCGCAGGCCCTCGACCAGCAGCGGCAGGGCGGGCCGGGCGCCCACATAGGCCACGATCCCGCACATCAGGCGCGCCCCTCAGCCGTAGATGATGCGGCGGATCTGGCGCAGGCTGTAGGGCGGCGCGGGGAACCGGCGCTGGGCCAGTTCGCCGGCGATGCGGCCGTAGATCTCGTCGTTGCGGTGACCCAGCCTGAGCAGGGCGGCGTGGCGCCGCTGGACGAACTGCTCGGGGCTTTCCCCGAGATAACTGAGCACATCATCGACGACCCGCCTGGCTGTGGAGGGATCGAGGCCGCTGGCGCGCGCCACATAGGCGGCGAGGTCATCCAGGTCGCTCGGATCCGACATCGTCACTCTCTTGAGGCCCGGCGGGACCCCAGACAACGCCCGTGCCCGATTTCGGGCAAGGCCAATTCGCGGCCGCGGAATGACGTCCAGGCATGACCGCCGGCACGTCCTGACCTGATCGAGGTCAAGGCGACGATGCGAACCGATTGCAAGATTTGCGGCATGAACACCGCCTCACGCCGCCGGGCGTACACCGGCCACCCGCTCTTCAGCATCGGTCTTCGCCCGTTCTTCCTGGCCGCGGCCGCGTGGCCGGCGGCCACGGTGCCGATCTGGGTCCTGGCCTGGCTGGGGGTCGCCCCCTTCGCCGGTGCGATGACGCGCGACTGGCACGTGCATGAAATGCTGTTCGGCTATCTGGCGGCTGTCGTGGCCGGCTTCCTGCTGACCGCAGTCCCCAACTGGACCGGCCGGATGCCGGTGATCGGGCGGCCGCTGGCCGGGCTGGCGGGCCTGTGGCTCGCGGGGCGGCTGGCGATGCTGGCGGCGCCGACCGCCACGTGGGCGGGCGTGACGGATTCGCTGTTCCTCGTGGTCTTCGCCGCCGTGATCTGGCGGGAGGTGCTTGCCGGGCGCAACTGGCGCAACCTGCCGGTGGGTGGCCTGGTCACCCTGCTGGCGCTGGCCAACATCGGCCTTCACCTGCGCGGCCAAGCTCCGGAACTGGCCCTGGCGAGCGAGCGCGTGGCGCTGGGCGCGGCGGCGGTGCTGATCGCCCTGATCGGCGGGCGGGTGACGCCGAGCTTCACGCGTAACTGGCTGATCAAGCGCGGCGCAACAGCCCTGCCGGCGACGGCGTCGCGCTTCGACACGGCGGTGATCGTCGCCACCGCCTTGGGGGCCGCCGCCTGGGCCCTGGCCCCGGAGAGCCGGACCGCCGGCGTTCTGCTGGCCGTGGCCGGGGCGGCGAACCTGGCGCGCCTGACGCGTTGGCGGGGCCTGGCCACGCGGGCCGAGCCGCTCGTCTGGATCCTGCACGTCGGCTACGCCTGGCTCGGGGTCGGGCTGATCGCGCTCGGCGCGGCGGCGTTGGCGCCCGCTCACATCGCGCGTTCGGCGGGCGTGCACGCCCTGACCGTTGGCGCCATCGGCGTCATGACCCTGGCGATGATGACCCGCGCGACGCGGGGCCACACCGGCCGCTCCCTGGAGACCGGGCCGTACACCCTGGCTCTCTACGCCCTGGCGAACCTGGCGGCGATCCTGCGCGTGCTGGCCGCCCTGGCGCCCGAGCAGCAGGCGATGCTGCTGGGGCTGGCGTCCCTGGCCTGGAGCGGAGCCTTCGCCCTCTTCCTGCTGGTCTATGGCCCGATGTTGACGGGCCCCAGGGCGACGCCCGCCGGATCGCCGCCGGCGACGGCGATCCGGGGCCGCGCGGCCTGAAACGCACGGCCTGAAGGCGGCCGCCCCGGCGCAGCTCCCGTCAGTCAGGCGGCGGGCTGCTCGCCGATGACCCGGAAGCGGCGGACCTCGGTGAGGTACGAGAGGATCAGCGACACCCAGACGATGCCGTAGAGCAGCATGAAGCAGCTTGACGGGACGCCGGTGAAGTCGAGCAGGCCGCCGAACATGATCGGCAGCAGGAAGCCGCCGACCCCGCCCGCCATGCCGACGACGCCCGAGACCGGGCCGAGATTGTTGGCGAAATCGTCGCCGATGTACTTGAACGTCGAGGCCATGCCGCAGGCGAAGCAGACGCCGAGCAGGAACAGCAGGCCCGCGAAGGCCCAGGGGGCCAGGCCGATGTGGAAGGCCAACGGGCCGCGCACGGTCTGGATGATCAGGTCGGTCTGCGGATAGCTGAGCAGGAAGAGGCAGATCCAGGACACCCACAGCACCCACCAGGTGACGTTGTGGGCGCCGAAGCGGTCGGAGAGAAACCCGCCCAGGGCCCGCAGCACCCCGCCCGGCAGCGAGAAGCAGGCCGCCATCAGCGCCGCCTGGGCGATGGGGAAGTGGTAGGCCTTCATGAAATACTGCGGCATCCAGATGCTGAGCGCCGTGAAGCCGCCGAACACGATGGAATAGTACTGGCAGTACTTCCACACGCGCGGGTCGCGCAGCACCGCCAACTGGGCGATCATGGGCGCGCCGCCGGCCTTCTTGCCCGGATCCGGGAGGGCCACCAGCCAGAACACGGCGGCGACCACCAGCAGGGTGACGGCGTAGACCCGCGGCACCATCTGCCAGCCGTACTGGTTCACCAGCAGCGGGGCGACGAACATGTTGATGGCCGCGCCGCTGACGCCCGCGCCGAAGACGCCCATGGCGAAGCCGCGGTTCTTGGGGAAGAAGCGGGCGACATAGGGCGTGCCCACGGCGAAGCTGGCGCCCACCAGCCCCAGCGCGAGGCCGATGGCCAGGAACTGCCAGAGCTGGGTGGCGTAGGAGCTGAGCCACAGCGGCACGGAGCACAGGACCAGCAGGATGGTCATCACCACCCGCCCGCCGTAGCGATCGGTCCAGACCCCAAGCGGCAGGCGCAGGAGCGCGCCGGTGAGGATCGGCGTGGCGGTGAGCAGGCCGAACTCGGAGGCGTTGAGGCCCAACTGCTTGCGGATCGGAATGCCGGTGACCCCGAACATCATCCAGGCGGCGAAACAGGCCGCGAAGGCGAGCGTGGTCACCAGGAGTACGGAGAGCGCGCGGGCTCGTGTGGGGGCAGGCAGGGCGGACATTGGTCAGTCCTTGATGGGTTTGAGGGGGACGACGGCTTCGACGCCGTCGATCTGTGGGTCGTGGGGGAAGGCCGCGCGGGCGGCGGCCAGGTCGTCGATGTGCAGCAGGTCGCCGACCACGCGAAGCCCGTGGCGGGCCATGGCGGGCAGCGAGCGGGAGAGGGTCTCGCGGGTCATGCCGAGCTGCGATGCGATCAGGCGCTTTTCGAGCGGCAGGCGAATGGGATTCTGGCCGCCGGCCGCCTCGCACAGGGCCACCAGGTAGGCGCCCAGGCGCTCTTCCGCGGAGCGCAGGCGGACGGCCTTGGCCAGCTTCATCTGGCGGCGGAACTGCGCCGCCTGGCAGGCCAGGACGGCAAGGCAGAAGGCGTGATCGGCGCGGACCGCGTGGCGAAACGCCTCGGCCGGGGCCAGCATCAGCAAGGCGGCGCGGTGGACGCGCGCGCGCGCCAGGTAGGGCTGACGGTTGAGCACCGCCGCCGGCAGCAGCAGATCGGGACCCCGCACGACCTCGACGAGAGTCTCGTCGTCCCCGCGGACGGCCAGCAGCTCGATCTCGCCCGCCACCAGGAACTGGACGACGCCGGGAACCTCCGCCTGCTCGAAGAGCTGTACGCCGGCCGGGACGCGATGGAGGACGGCCTGGTCGGCGAGCTTTTCCAGCACCGTCGGCGCGACGTCGGCCAGCCATGGCATCGCCTGTAGCGACTGAAGCGGCGTCGCCGGCGGAGCGGCATGGGCGTGCGACCGGCTCGGCAAGACTGTGGTTCCTTTCGGCGAGGGCGGTTGGCCCGGCGTCGTGTGATCAAGGTCACGCCACTGTGACGGTCACCTCACCGCGGTGCGTTGACCTGGATCAATGCGAGCGCGTCCGCCCGACGGCACCCATGAGGCTCCCCGCGCCAGGATCCCCAATGAGCCACACCCTCGACCGCCTCGCCTTCTTCACGCGCAAGACCGAGCTGTTCTCGAACGGCCACGGGGTGATGAACGACGACGACCGCACCTGGGAGCAGGCGTACCGGGACCGTTGGCAGCACGACAAGATCGTGCGCTCGACCCACGGGGTGAACTGCACCGGCTCGTGCTCGTGGAAGATCTACGTCAAGGGCGGCATCGTCACCTGGGAGACCCAACAGACCGACTATCCGCGCACGCGGCCGGAACTGCCCAACCACGAGCCGCGCGGCTGCGCCCGGGGGGCCAGCTATTCCTGGTATCTCTACTCGGCCAACCGGGTGAAATTCCCGCTGGTGCGCTCGCGCCTCCTGCGGCTGTGGCGGGCGGCGCGGGCGACGATGACGCCGGTGGCGGCCTGGGCCTCGATCCAGAACGACGCGGCCAAGCGGGCCGACTATGTCTCCATGCGCGGCGCCGGCGGCTTTGTGCGCGCGACGTGGAGCGAGGTCACCGAGATCATCGCCGCGGCCAACGCCCACACCATCAAGACCTGGGGGCCGGACCGGGTGTTCGGCTTCTCGCCGATCCCGGCCATGTCGATGGTCAGCTACGCCGCCGGCGCGCGTTACCTGCAGCTGATCGGCGGGGTCTGCGGCTCATTCTACGACTGGTACTGTGACCTGCCCCCGGCCTCGCCCCAGACCTGGGGCGAGCAGACCGACGTCGCCGAGAGCGCCGACTGGTTCAATTCCGGCTTCCTGGTCCTGTGGGGCTCGAACGTGCCGCAGACGCGCACGCCGGACGCCCACTTCTATACCGAGGCCCGCTATCGCGGCGCCAAGTCGGTGGTGATCTGCCCGGACTATTCCGAGGCCTCGAAGTTCTCGGACCTGTGGCTGGCGGTGAAGCAGGGCACGGACGCGGCGCTCGGCCTGGCCTTCGGCCACGTGATCCTCAAGGAGTTCCACGTCGACCGCCAGGTCCCCTACTTCCGGGACTACGTGCGCAAATATTCCGACCTGCCGATGCTGGTGCGCCTGGTGAAGCAGGGCGACGCCTATGTCCCCGAGCGCCTGCTGCGCGCCAGCGAGTTCGACAAGGCGCTGGGAGAGGCCAACAACCCCGACTGGAAGACCGTCGCCCTCGACGAGGCCACCGGCCAGGTGGTGGTCCCCAACGGCTCGATCGGCTTCCGCTGGGGCGAGGACGGCAAGTGGAACCTGGAGGAACGGGACGGCCAGGGCCGCGAGACCACCCTGCGGCTGGGCCTGAAGGGCGCGCACGACGAGGTCGCCCCGGTCCGCTTCCCTTACTTCGGCGGTGCGGCGACCAACGGCTTCGCCGCGACCGACCATCCGGACGTTCTCGTCCGCAACGTGCCGGTCAAGCGCATGGCCCTGCCCGAGGGCGAGACCCTGGTGGCCTGTGTCTACGACCTGTTCCTGGCCAACTACGGCGTCGACCAGGGCTTTGGCGGCGAGCACATGCCGGCGAGCTACGACGACGCGGAGCCCTATTCGCCCGCGTGGGCCGAGGCGATCACCAGCGTGCCGCGCGAGCAGATCATCGCCGTGGCGCGTGGCTTCGCCGCCAACGCCGAGGCCACCAACGGCAAGTCGATGGTGATCATCGGCGCGGCGATGAACCACTGGTTCCAC
>JAFEEA010000088.1 GCA_018241335.1 Pseudomonadota bacterium | reverse complement strand
TGCTCCGGCCGCCAGCGCGGCGCCCGCCGCGGCCACGCCGGCCGCTTCGCCCGCCAAGACCGCCGCTCCGGCCGCGTCGCCCGCCGCGACCGCCGCCGCCGCGAAGTCCTAAGCGTATCGTTCGAGGAAAAAGTTACAGACCATGGCCCACGCCGCAGACGCCCACGAACGAACCGCCCACGCCGACGGGCATGACGCGCACGCCGCGCATGACCACAAGCCGGGCTTCTTCACCCGCTGGTTCCTGTCGACGAACCACAAGGACATCGGCACCCTCTACATGATCTTCGCCATCCAGGCGGGCATCATCGGGGCGCTGTTCTCCGGCCTGATCCGCTGGGAGCTGCTGGATCCGGGCATCCAGATCTTCGCCCCCAACAGCATCATCGCGCCGCTGTTCCACATCACCAGCGAGGCTACCGGCAAGCACGCCTATCTGGTGGTCACCACGGCCCACGCCCTGATCATGATCTTCTTCATGGTCATGCCCGCCATGATCGGCGGCTTCGGCAACTGGTTCGTGCCGCTGATGATCGGCGCGCCGGACATGGCCTTCCCGCGGATGAACAACATCAGCTTCTGGCTGCTGGTGGCGTCGTGGAGCCTGCTGCTCACCTCGGCCTTCGTCGACGGGGGACCCGGGCGCGGCTTCGGCGGCGGCTGGACGATCTATCCGCCGCTATCGACGACAGGGCACACCGGGCCGTCGATGGACTTCGCGATCCTGTCGATCCACCTGGCCGGCGCCAGCTCGATCCTGGGCGCCATCAACTTCATCACCACCATCTTCAACATGCGCGCGCCGGGGATGACCATCCACCGCATGCCGCTGTTCGTGTGGTCGATCCTGGTCACCGTCTTCCTGCTGCTGCTGTCGCTGCCCGTGCTGGCCGGCGCCATCACCATGCTGCTGACCGACCGCAACTTCGGCACCCACTTCTTCGACCCGGCCGGCGGCGGCGACCCGCTGATGTTCCAGCACCTGTTCTGGTTCTTCGGCCACCCGGAAGTGTACATCCTGATCCTGCCCGGCTTCGGCATGATCAGCCACATCGTCTCGACCTTCTCGCGCAAGCCGGTCTTCGGCTACCTGGCCATGTGCTACGCCATGGTGGCGATCGGCTTCCTCGGCTTCATCGTGTGGGCCCACCACATGTACACCGTGGGCATGCCCGTCGACCTGCAGGCCTATTTCGTGGCCGCCACCATGGTCATCGCGGTGCCCACCGGCGTGAAGGTGTTCTCGTGGATCGCCACGATGTGGGGCGGCTCCATCGAGTTCAAGACGCCCATGATGTGGGCGATCGGCTTCATCTTCCTGTTCACGGTGGGCGGGGTGACGGGGGTCGTGCTGGCCAACGCCGGCCTCGACTATAACCTGCACGACACCTACTACGTGATCGCCCACTTCCACTATGTGCTCAGCCTCGGGGCCGTGTTCGCGATCTTCGCCGGCTTCTACTACTGGTTCGAGAAGATGTGGGGCGTGCGCTACAACGAGTTCCTCGGCACCGCGCACTTCTGGATCATGTTCGTCGGCGTGAACCTGATCTTCTTCCCGCAGCACTTCCTGGGCCTGCAGGGGATGCCGCGCCGGAACATCGACTACCCGCTGGGCTTCGCCTACTGGAACCACATCTCCTCGATCGGCTACGGCATCACCCTGGTCGGCCTGGCGGTGTTCATCCTGGTGCTGATCGAAGCGGCCGTCCGCCGCCGTCCGGCCCGGGCCAACCCCTGGGGCGAAGGCGCCACGACGCTGGAGTGGACCCTGTCCTCGCCGCCGCCGTTCCACCAGTTCAACGAACTGCCGGTGATCCACGCCGACAGCCACCACTAAGTTGGGCGCCCCGCGCTTCGGCGCGGGGCCCCGGTTGGGATTGATGACCGACCACGCCGTCCATGACATGCCCGCCAGCGTCGCCCCGGCGCGCTGGCAGGACTATGTCCAGCTCCTCAAGCCGCGGGTGATGTCGCTGGTGATCTTCACCGCGCTCACCGGCCTGCTCTGCGCGCGCACGGCGATGAACCCCGTCCTGGCGGGCGTGGCGATCCTGTGCATCGCGGTGGGGGCCGGCGGCTCGGCGGCCCTCAACATGTGGTACGACTCCGACATCGACGCGCGCATGCGCCGCACGCGGGGCCGGCCGGTGCCGGCGGGCCGGGTGCAGGGCGCGGACGCCCTGGCGCTGGGGATCACCCTGTCGCTGTTCTCGGTCGGCCTGATGGGGCTGGCGGTGAACTGGCTGTCGGCCGGCCTGCTGGCCTTCACCATCCTCTTCTACGCCGTGGTCTACACCATGTGGCTGAAGCGCTCGACGGCCCAGAACATCGTCATCGGGGGCCTCGCCGGCGCCTTGCCGCCGGCGGTGGGCTGGGCGGCCGCCGCGGGCGCCGCGCCGCTGAACGCCTGGCTGCTGGTGGCGATCATCTTCATGTGGACGCCCCCGCACTTCTGGGCCCTGTCGCTCTACACCCAGTCGGACTACGCCAAGGCCGGCGTGCCGATGATGCCGGTGGTCAGGGGCGCGGCGTCCACCCGCCGCCAGATCCTGGGCTACAGCCTGGCCCTGATCCCGCTCTGCCTCGCCCCCGCCTTCACGGGCCTGGGCGGTGCGATCTATCTCAGCGTCGCCGCCGGCGGCGGGGCGATCTTCCTGGCGCTCGCCGCGCGCCTGGCCGCCAGCCGGGCCGGCGACGCGGTGGACGAGCGCCTCAGCGACCAGGCGCTCTATGACGTTCGCGCCGGCGGCAAGGCCGCGCGAAACCTGTTCGCCTTCTCGATCCTCTATCTGTTCGTGATGTTCGCCGCCCTCTTGGTGGAGCGCATGCTGGGCCTTGAACCCCTGCATCTCGCCGCCGCGCTGAAAGGGCTGGCGGCGTGAGCGATCCCTGGAACGAGGGCCCCAAGGCCGCCGCCGCCCGCCGTGGCCGCAGCATCGCCATCGCGCTGGGCCTCGTGGCCTTCGTGGTCCTGGTTTTCGTCGTCACCATCGTCAAGTTGGGCGCCAATGTCATCGCCGCGCACCCCGCCTAGCCGCGCGCGCGGCAACGCGCGCCTGGCCCTGGTCTGCGCCTTCGTGTTCGTGGGCATGGTCGGGGCCGCCTTCGCCTCGGTGCCGCTCTACAAGCGGTTCTGCCAGGCCACGGGCTGGAACGGCACGGTCAAGCGCGCCGACAGCGTCTCGTCCGCCGTTTCGGACCAGAGTGTCACGGTGCGCTTCGACACCAACGTGCATGGCCTGACCTGGCGCTTCGAACCGGTCCAGGCCAGCCAGACGATCAAGCTGGGCGAGAGCAAGCTGGCCTTCTTCCGCGCCACCAACACCGGGCCGGTCCCGGTGACGGGGCGGGCGGTCTACAACGTGGTGCCGGAGACGGCGGGCCCGTACTTCTCGAAGCTGGAATGCTTCTGCTTCAAGAACCAGACGATCGCGCCCGGCCAGACGGTGGAGTTCCCGGTCGTCTATTACGTGGACCCGCGCTACGCCAAGGACCCGGACAACGCCACCCAGCACGAGATCACGCTTTCCTACACCTTCCTGCGCGCCGTCGATCAGAGCGGGGCGAAGGCGCAGGCCGCGGCCGAACCGGCCCGGCCCGTCGCCCAGCCTTCCACGGCCCCTTCCGGGGGCCTTGGCGGATAGATGCGGGCGGGGCTATAGCACCAGCAATTGTCTTTGAAGACGGCGGCGCCGGGGGCGCCGCGAGGGGATGAAGAGGCTTTAGACAGCGACATGGCCCACGACGGCGTCAAACACGACTATCACCTGGTCAACCCCAGCCCCTGGCCGCTGGTGGGTTCGATCGCGGCCGTGATCCTGGCCTTCGGCCTGGTCGGCGGGCTGAAGGGCGTCGCCTTCATCCCGAAGGGCAACTGGCTGGTGCTGGGCCTGGGCTTCCTGGCTGTCTTCTGGACCATGATCGGCTGGTGGTCGGACGTGGTGAAGGAAGCCAACGCCGGCGACCACACGCCGGTGGTCTCCATCGGCCTGCGCTACGGCATGATCCTGTTCATCGCCTCGGAAGTGATGTTCTTCGTGGCCTGGTTCTGGGTCTTCTTCGAGATGGCCCTGTTCCACCACGTGCGGACCGTGTCGGCCCTGGAGGACGTACAGGCCGCCTGGGCCACCTGGCCGCCCAAGGGCGTCGAGACGGTCGACGCCTTCCACCTGCCGCTGATCAACACCCTGACCCTGCTGCTGTCGGGCACCACGGTGACCTGGTCGCACCACGCGCTGCAACAGGGCGACCGCAAGTCGGCCCAGACTGGCCTCATCCTGACCATCGTGCTGGGCGTGCTGTTCACCTCGATCCAGGCCTACGAGTACCACCACATCCTGTCGGAAAAGCTGTTCTACGGCCCCGAGGCCTCGAACGCCGGCCTCTATGGCTCGGCCTTCTTCATGGCCACGGGCTTCCACGGCTTCCACGTCATCGTCGGCACCATCTTCCTGACCGTGTGCCTGATCCGGATGATGAACGGCGGCTTCACGCCCAAGCAGCACTTCGGCTTCGAGGCGGCCGCCTGGTACTGGCACTTCGTGGACGTGGTGTGGCTGTTCCTGTTCACCTTCGTCTACGTGATCTTCGGCGCGGGCTGGGGTCATTGACCCCAAAGCCGGGGGTCAACCCCTTCCTCGCGGGGCTCGCGGGGCGCTGTCCAAATTGCGGGGAGGGCCCTCTGTTCGAGGGCTTTCTTCGTGTCTCGGAGCGGTGCGAAGCGTGCGGCTTCGACCTGGCCAAGGCTGACAGCGGCGATGGCCCGGCGGTGTTCGTGATCATCATCGCCGGCTTCATCGCCGCCTTCGGGGCGCTGTTCACCGAAGTCGCCAACCATCCCCCGATCTGGCTGAACCTGCTGATCTGGATGCCGATCGCGCTCATCCTGTGCCTGGCCCTGCTGCGGCCGACCAAGGGGCTGATGCTGGCCGCCCAGTTCGCCAACCGGGCTTCGGAAGCCGGGCGGGATGACATCTGAGGCCCAGCCCGCGCGCCGGCGCTTTCCCATCGGCCTGACCATCGCCGCGGCCATCGGCGTGGCCATCCTGATCGGGCTGGGGGTCTGGCAGCTCCAACGCCTGCACTGGAAAGAGGGCGTGCTGGCCAGGGTCGCGGCCCTGCGCACCGCGCCGGCCCAGCCCCTGGACCAGGTGCTGGCCCGCGCGGCCAAGGGCGAGGACGTGCAGTTCACCCGCGTGGCCGTCGATTGCCTGCCGTTCCAGTTCCCGGTCAGCGAAGTCTATCTCTACGGCCTGCAAGGGTCTTCGGTGCGGTGGCGCCCGATCACGCCCTGCGCCATCGACGACGCCGGCTTCGGCATGGTGGCCCTGGACCGCGGCGTCGCGGTCGGCGGCGACCAGATGGCGCCGCCCAAGGCGGCCGTGCCCGACGCGCGCCAGGTGATCGGGGTGCTTCGGGCGGTGGAGGCGCCCAACTTCACCCAGAAGGGCCTCACCGAGAGCCCGGCCAGCGGCTACCAGTCGCGCGACCACGCCCTGGCGGCCCTGGTCAAGGCCACCGGCCTGCCGGCGCCGCGCTGGATGGTGGTGGTGGAGCGCGAATTTCCCGCCCCGGCCGGGGTCAGCCCCCAGCCCCTGCCGGCGGACATCCCCAACCGGCACCTTGAATACGCCCTGACCTGGTTCGCCCTTGCCGCCGCCCTGGCCGGCGTCTATGCCGCCCTGCTGTTTCGCAAGGCCAAGGACTGATGAAATACGTCTCCACGCGCGGTGAAGCGCCGGCGGTCGGCTTCCTGGACGCGGTGCTGTCGGGCCTAGCCCCGGACGGCGGCCTCTACGTGCCCGAGACCTGGCCGACGTTCTCGCCCGAGCAGATCGCCCGCATGGCCGGCCGGCCCTACGCCGAGGTCGCCGCCCAGGTGATCGGCGCCTTCGCCGACGGCGAACTGAGCGACGAGGTGATCGCCGACGTCTGTTCCGAGGCCTACGCCACCTTCTCGCACGACGCGGTGACGCCCCTGCGCCAGCTGGCGCCCGGCCGCTTCCTGCTGGAGCTGTTCCACGGCCCGACCCTGGCCTTCAAGGACGTGGCCATGCAGCTGCTGGCGCGGCTCTACGACCACGCCCTGGGCAGGGCCGGCCGGACCATGACCATCGTCTGCGCCACTTCCGGCGACACCGGCGGCGCGGCGGTGGAGGCCTTCCGCGGGCGCGGCAATGTCCGCATCGTGGCCATGTTCCCCGACGGCCGCATCTCCGAGGTGCAGCGGCGGTTCATGACCACCGTCACCGACGGCAACGTCCGCACCCTTTCGGTGGCCGGCGACTTCGACGACTGCCAGGCGATCCTCAAGAGCCTGTTCCAGGACGGCCAGTTCGCCCAGGCGGTGGACCTGTCGGCGGTGAACTCGATCAACTTCGCCCGCATCGCGGCCCAGGCGGTCTACTACTTCACCTCGGCCGTGGCCCTGGGCGCGCCGCACCGGCCGGTGTCCTTCGTCATCCCCACGGGGAACTTCGGCGACGCCTTCGCCGGCTACGTGGCCTCGCGCATGGGCCTGCCCGTCGAGCGCATGGTGGTGGCGACCAATTCCAACGACATCGTCGCCCGGGCGGTGGAGGACGGCCGCTACGCCAAGGGCGCGGTCACCCACGCGACCCAGAGCCCTGCCATGGACATCCAGGTCTCTTCCAACTTCGAACGCCTCTACTTCGAGGGCGTCGGCCGAGACGGAATCGAGACCGGCCGAGCCTTCCGCGCCTTCGCAGCCTCCGGCGCCATCGACGTGCCGCCCAAGGCCCGGGCCGAGATCGCGCGCCTGTTCCGCGGCGCGGCGGTGGACGAGGCCGAGACCTCGCGCACCATCCTGGCCACCCTGAACGCCACCGGCGCCCTGGTGGACCCGCACACGGCCGTGGCCCTGGCCGGCGCCAACCGGATCGGCCCCGCCCAGCCGACCACGCCGGTGATCGTGCTCTCGACCGCCCACCCGGCCAAGTTCCCCGAGGCGGTTCTGGCCGCCGCCGGCGTGACGCCGGAGCCGCCGGCGGCCGTGACCAGTCAGGCGTCCCTGCCGGAACGCTTCGACCCGATCGCCGCCGACGCCGAGGCGGTGAAGGCCTACGTCCGGGAATTCGTAAAGGCGTGAGCGCGCCCCTGCAGACGCCGCCCCGCGTCCATCGCCTGAAGAACGGCGTGACCATCGTCTGCGACCCGGCGCCCGGCTACGAGACCCTGGCGCTGAGCGTGGTGGCGGGGCGCGGCTCGCGCTGGGAGGACGCCCGCCGCTCGGGCTGGTCGCACCTGCTGGAGCACATGGTGTTCAAGGGCGCCGGCGGCCGCTCGGCGCGGGACATCGTCGAATCCATCGAGGCCTCGGGCGGCCAGATCAACGCCGCCACCGGGCACGAACGCACCAGCTTCCAGGTCCGCGCCCTGGCCGGCGGCCTGCCGCTGGCCCTGGCCGTCACCGCCGACCTGGTGCAGCGCCCGACTCTGGACGAGGGCGACCTGGCCCGCGAGAAGCACGTGGTCGGCCAGGAGATCGCCGAGGCCGCCGACACCCCCGACGACCAGGTGTTCGAGCTGGCCCAGGGCGCGGCCTTCGAAGGCCAGCCCATCGGCCGGCCGATCCTGGGTACGGTGGAGGCCCTGGCGCCCGCGGGCTCCGACGACATCGAGGCCTGGCGCGCGGCGATCTACGCCCCCGACCGCCTGGTGATCAGCGCCGCCGGGGCGGTGGACGAGGACGAGCTGCTGAAGCTGGCCGAGGCGCACTTTGGCGACGCCGCCGCGCCGGCCGTGGCCGGGCCCGAGGCCGCCCGCTTCACCGGCGGCGAGGCGGTGGAGACGCGGCGCCTGGAGCAGGCGCACGTGGTGTTCATGCTGCCGGCCCCCGGCCTGACCGACCCCGACCATTTCGCCCTGCGCCTGTTCGTGGAGATCCTGGGCGGCGGCATGTCCTCGCGCCTGTTCCAGGAAGCGCGCGAGAAGCTGGGCCTCGCCTACGCCATCGACGCCTTTTCCGACATCTACGAAGACGCCGGGGTGCTGGGCGTCTACGCCGGCTGCGCGGCCAAGGACGCGGGGCGCCTGGCGCAGGTCACCGGCGAACAGGTCAAGGCCATGGCGGCGGGGGTCGAGCGGGCCGAGCTCGCCCGCGCCAAGGCGCAGCTCAAGGCCTATGTGTTCATGGGGCGCGAATCCCTGCTGACCCGGGCCGAACAGTCGGCCGCCCAGCAGCTGTCGTTCGGCCGGCTGCTGCCCAGCGCCGAGATCGCAGGCCTGATCGACGCGGTGACCATCGAGGACCTGGCGCGGGTGGGCGCGCGCCTGATCACCCCCGGCCTCAGCGCCAGCAGCGTGCTGGGGGCCAAGGGCGCCGCCGGCGCGGGCGGACGCCTGCGCGAGGCGCTGTTCGGCTAGGAGTTGGCAAGGGCGGCGGAACGGCGCCAAGATCGCCGCATGGCCCTCCTCGACTGGATCGCCCCGGAAAACGACCTGCGCCTTGAAGGCGAGGGCGTGCGCCTGCGCCCGCATCGCAGCGGCGACTTCGCCGAATGGGCGGACCTGCGGGCCCGCTCGCGCGAGTTCCTGCAGCCGTGGGAGCCGACCTGGCCGCGCGACGACCTGACCCGCGGCGCCTACAAGCGCCGGCTGCAGGCCTACGCCCACGACCTCGAGCGGGGCCTCGCCTATCCGTTCCTGGTGTTCCGCCATTCCGACGGCGCGATGGTGGGCGGAATCACGCTTTCGAACGTGCGGCGGGGCGTCGCACAGATGGGCTCGATCGGCTACTGGGTCGGCCAGCCGTTCACGCGGCGGGGCTACACCTTGGCGGCGGTCAACGCCGTGACCCGTTTCGCCTTCACGCGCCTTGGCCTGCATCGGGTCGAGGCGGCCTGCATCCCGACCAACGAACCGTCCCGCGGGGTGTTGCTCAAGGCCGGCTTCAAGCACGAGGGACTGGCCCGTGCTTATCTTAGAATTAACGGTATCTGGCGAGATCATCTCCTGTTTGGAATGATCTCGCCGGCCCCCGCCAGCGAGCAGAGACACGAGGACGTCCTGGTCTAGGGAATCCTCGCCTAGCGTTCGCGGAGTGACTGTGGCGTCACCATTGGTCTGGGATGCGACGACGGTGCTGGAGGCGCTGGGCGCCGCCGACGTCGCGCTCTGGCTCTGGGAGCCGGAGAAAGACCGGCTGCGAATCACCGGCGCGTCGCGCGCGCTCGGCATGGGCCCGCTGGCCCCCGAATGTTCCTCCGCCGCCATCCGTTCGCTGGTCCTGCCGCAGGACCGCGCGGGGGTGGAAGACCTGCTGCGCGTGCGCGAGCCGGGCGTCGAGGTGGGCGCACGAGTGCGCATGCGCGGCGCGGAACCCTGCCTCTGGCGCGGCATCTGGCTGGAGGAGGGGCTGCGCGCCGCCGGCGTCGCCGCCCGCGAGACCCGTTTCGTCGGCTCCGAGGCCGATCCCCTGACCGGCCTCCTGGATCGCCGCAGCTTCGTCGCCCGCGCCCGCGAGCGCCTGACCGAGGCCGGCGAGTACGAACTGGTGGTGGCCGACCTCAATCGCCTGCGTCGCCTCAACGAGGCCCTGGGCCACGAGCGCGCCGACTTGGTGCTGGCGGCCCTGGGCTCGCGCCTGGCCGCGGCCTTCCCGCGCGAGGCCCTGATGGCCCGCATCGGCGAGGACGAGTTCGCGGTGATGGCGCCGGTGGGCGGCGGCGACAACGCCGAGGTGCTGCGCCGGGCCCTGGAGCAGCCGCTGCGGGTGGCCGGCTTCGACATCCTGCCGACCCTGGCCATCGGCGCCGTGCGGGCCGAGGGCGGCGACGACGCCCAGGAAGCGGCCGAGCTGCTGCGCCGGGCCGAACTGGCGGTGGAGGCGGCCAAGAACAGCGGCCGCGGCGCGCCCCAGGCGGCCGCCTACGGCCGGGCCCTGGAAGGCGACGGCCTCTCGCGCCTGGCGCTGGAGGCGGACCTGCGCGGCGCCATCGGGCGCGGCGAGATCATGCCCTTCTTCCAGCCCATCGTGCGGCTGTCGACGGGCGAGCTGTCGGGCTTCGAGGCCCTGGCGCGCTGGCGCCACCCGCGGCGCGGCTTCCTGGCGCCGGACGACTTCCTGGGCCTGATGGACGAGATGGGGCTGATGGTGGAGCTGGGCTCGCACATGATGCGCGCCTCGGCCCGCCAGCTCGGCGCCTGGCGCAAGGCGCACCCGGCCATGGAGCACATGACCTGCTCGGTGAACCTGTCCACCGGCGAGATCGACCGTCCGGGGCTGATCGAGGACGTGGGCGGGCTGGTGCGCAAGTACGACCTGCCGCGCGGAGCCCTGAAGCTGGAGATCACGGAAAGCGACATCATGCGCGATCCGGACAAGGCGGCAGTGACCCTGCGGGCGCTGCGCGACGCCGGCGCGGGCCTGGCGCTGGACGATTTCGGCACCGGCTTCTCGTCGCTGAGCTACCTGACGCGCCTGCCCTTCGACACCCTCAAGATCGACCGCTACTTCGTGCGCACCATGGCCACCAACGAGGGCTCGGCCAAGATCGTGCGCTCGGTCATCAAGCTCGGCCAGGACCTGGCGCTCGAGGTGGTGGCCGAGGGGGTCGAGAACGCGGTGATGGCCCGCGCCCTGCTCGACATCGGCTGCGACTACGGCCAGGGCTTCGGCTACGCCCCGGCCCTCTCGCCCCAGGAGGCGGAGGTCTATCTCAACGAAAGCTATGCCGACGGCGCGGCGCCGCTGAAGGCGCGGGGCTAGGCCCGACCCGCCTGGGCCGAGAGGTGCTCGGCGGAGACGCCGATCTTGGCCAGGGCCCTCGACCATTTGTGCTCGTGGTCGTCGCCGAACAGGATGGCTTCGTCCGGATCGCAGGTCAGCCAGACGTTCTCGCGCAGCTCGTGCTCAAGCTGGCCGGCGCCCCAGCCGGCGTAGCCCAGGGCCATGACCGCCTTGCGCGGGTGGCCCTTGTGGCTGGCCATCGCCTCCAGCACGTCGCGGGTGGCGGTCAGCATCAGGCCCTCGCCCACCGGCAGGCTGGAGGGCTCTGACACATAGTCGTCGGTGTGCAGGACGAAGCCTCGTTCGCGCTCCACGGGGCCGCCGAACAGGACCAGGTCGTCCGGCGTCTCGATGTCCGATTCCACGCCCAATCGCGTGAGCAGGTCGGACAGGGTGAGGCCGTCGACGGGACGGTTCACCGTCAGGCCCATGGCGTGCTCGTCGTTGTGGGCGCAAACGAAGATCACGGCGCGCTCGAAGCGCTCGTCGCCGATGCCGGGCATGGCCACGAGCAGGCGGCCGGCCAGATAGGGGGTCTCGCTCATGCCCAGATGATCGGGGTCGAAGGCGGCGGATTCAAGCCCGTCGCGCGCAGCGCCGAAATTCAGTTGCGTGCAACTCTTGGCGCGCGGACGAATGGGCTCTATCTGGCTTGGGCAACCCCATGGGAGGAGACAGACGATGGCCATCAAGGTTGGCGACAAGATTCCGAGCGCGACGTTCACCACCTGGGGCGAGAGCGGCCCGGGCCCGATCACCACCGAGCAGCTCTGCGCCGGCAAGACCGTGGCCCTGTTCGCCGTGCCGGGCGCCTTCACGCCGACCTGCTCGGCCAAGCACGTGCCGGGCTTCAAGGCCCACGCCGCCGAGTTCAAGGCCAAGGGCGTCGACACCATCGCCTGCGTGTCAGTCAACGACGTGTTCGTCATGAAGGCCTGGGGCGCCGACCAGGGCGTGGGCGACGACATCGTCATGCTGGCCGACGGCAACGGCGACTTCACCAAGGCCGTGGGCCTGGAGATGGACGGCTCCAAGTTCGGCATGGGCCAGCGCTCGCAGCGCTACTCCATGGTCATCAAGGACGGCGTCGTCACCGAGCTCAATGTCGAGCAGGGCGGCGAATTCAAGGTTTCCGCCGCCGAGTACATGCTGGCCCAGCTCTAGGCCCGCTACCCCGCGCCGGCGGGAACGCTCAGAACGGTTAACGCATTCAGGTCCGGTTCAAGTCGCCGCCGACAGGGTGGGACAAGCCAACCGAAAGGCCTGCAGATGAAGACCCTGATCGTCCTCGCCGGCGCCGTCGGCGCCCTGGCCGCCGCGCCGTCCGCCGCGTCGGCTTGCGGTTGCGCCGTCAGCCACCACGCTGTCCATCGCGCCGCTTCCCACGCCGTCGCCAAGTCGGCGCACCGCGTCCGCTATGGCCGCATCGTCCGGCGCGAGGTCGTGCGCCCGGTGGTGATCAAGAAGGTCTATGTCACCCGCGTGGTGCGCGTGCCGGTCGCCTATCCGGAGCCGGTCTATCGCGAGCCCGCCTACGGCCCGCCGCCGCCGCGCATGGGGCCGCCGCGCCCTGTGTGGGTGGACGGGCCCTATCGCCACCACCATCACCACTACCGCCCAGACGTCGCCTGGGACCACCCGCGCGACGACTGGCGCGCGGACGTCTACCGGTACTAGGCCCCCAGCGCTTCCGGCGTGGCGCGGAAGAGGTCGACGGAGCCTTGCGTCACCGCCTGGGTGAGGCCCGGGGCCTGGGCCAGGATCTGTTCGGCGAACACCCGGGCGAGGCCGATCTTGGTGCGGTAGTAGTCCTGGGGGCCCTCTCCGGCGGCGATCTTGGCCGAGGCGGCCAGGGCTTCCTTGCCCAGCATCCAGCCGCCGACCACGTCGCCCAGCAGCTTGAGATACGGCGTGGCGCCGGCCAGGGCGTCGGGCTGGGCGTGGCCGCGCCGCTCGATCAGCCAGCCGGTGGCGGCCTGGACGGCGGCGAGGCCGGTCTCCAGGTGAGCGCCGATGGTGTGCAGCCAGGCGTCGTCGGCGCTCTTGAGCGCCGCGGCCGTCGGGAAGATGTCGGCCACCAGTTCGCGCACGGCCTGGCCCTTGTTCAGCGCCAGCTTGCGGCCCATCAGGTCGATGGCCTGGATGCCGTTGGTGCCCTCGTAGATCGGCAGGATGCGGGCGTCGCGATAGTGCTGGGCCGCGCCGGTCTCCTCGATGAAGCCCATGCCGCCGTGGATCTGCAGGCCCATGGAGGCGACCTCGACGCCGATGTCGGTGGACCAGGCCTTGGCGATGGGGGTCAGCAGCTCCTGGCGGAAGCGGGCGGAGTCGCGGTCCACCGGATTGCCGGCGGTGCGCGCCAGGTCCGAGGCCACGGCGGTCGACAGGCAGATGGCGCGCGCGGCGCTGATCTTGGCCTTCATCAGCATCAGCGAGCGGCGCACGTCCGGGTGGTCGAACAGGCGCGACGGGGTCGAGCCGGTCCAGGCCGAACGGCCCTGCTTGCGATCCAGCGCATAGGCCAGGGCCTGCTGATAGGCGCGCTCGGCGATGGCGACGCCCTGGACGCCGACCTGCAGGCGGGCGTCGTTCATCATCACGAACATGGCGGCCAGGCCCTGGTTCGGGGCGCTGACCATCTCGGCCTGGGCGCCTTCGAACAGCATCACGCAGGTGGGCGAGGCGTGGATGCCCAGCTTGTGCTCGATGGAGCCGGGGCGCACGGCGTTGGCCGCGCCCAGGGAGCCATCGTCGTTCACCAGCCGCTTGGGGGCCACGAACAGGGTCAGGCCGCGCGTTCCGGGCGGGGCGTCGGGCAGGCGCGCCAGCACCAGGTGGATGATGTTGTCGGCGACGTCGTGGTCGCCCCAGGTGATGAAGATCTTCTGGCCGGTCAGGGTATAGCCGCCCTTGCCGTCCGGCTCGGCGCGGGTGGTCACGGCGCCGAGGTCCGAGCCCGAGGCGGGCTCGGTCAGGTTCATGGTGCCGGTCCATTCGCCGGACACCAGCTTGGGTAGGTAAAGGCTCTTCTGCCGGGCCGTGCCGTGGGTGGCCAGGGCCGCTATGGCGCCCTGGGTCAGCATGGGGCAGAGGCCGAAAGCCATGTTGGCCGACTGGACCATCTCGAAGACGGCGACCTCCAGCGCCTTGGGCAGGCCCTGGCCGCCGTGCTCGGCCTCGGCCGCCAGGCTGTTCCAGCCACCCTCCGCGAACTGCTTGTAGGCGTCGGCGAAGCCCGGGGCGGCGCGGACCTGGCCGTTCTCGAACTTGGCGCCGGCGATGTCGCCCGGCCGGTTCAGCGGCGCCAGGACGTCGGCGGAGAAGGACCCTGCCGCGTCCAGCACGGCGGCGACCGTGTCGGCGTCGGCGCCCGGATAGGCCGCCTCCAGACGGCTGAAGTCCGCCGCCTCGTTCAGGGCGAAGATCAGGTCTCGAACCGGCGCTTTGTAGGTCATGGATCAGGGTCCCTCGGGTCGTCGCCCTATCTAGAGCAAATTATGCCCGGGTCGACTGCCCGCGCGCGATTGTGGGGAACCTTTGCCGCCGGGACACCCGTTCACGGGTTCGTGAACACGGGAAGAATTGCCGCCCCAAAGCCGTCAACTAGATCGGGCAACCGCAACCCGAGCGTTTACAGATGGAGGATCCCGACATGCGCCGCCGCCTTGCCCTGATGGCCTTGGTCCTGGCCCTGCCGGCCGCGGCGCTGGCGGCCCCTTCGCATGACGTAGCCGACCTGGCCGGCGGCAGCTATGCGCTGGACAAGCAGCACGCCAGCGTTACGGCGAAGGTCATGCACCTGGGCGTGTCGATCTACACGGCGCGGTTCAACACCTTCGACGGCAGCTTCACCTATGATCCAGCCCGGCCCGAGGCGGCCCGGGTTCAGGCCAGCGTCGACGCCGGCTCCATGGACGTGGGCGCCGACTACAGCGGCAAGTTCGCCGAGGAATTCCTGGCGGCGTCCAAGTACCCCAAGATCACCTTCGTCTCGACGGGGATCCAGAAGGGGCCGGGCAACACCGGGACCATGACCGGGGACCTGACCTTCCACGGCGTGACCAAGCC
>JAFEEA010000087.1 GCA_018241335.1 Pseudomonadota bacterium | reverse complement strand
GGATTGGCCCCGATGGCGTCGGCCAGCGCCGCCCCGATGCGCGAGTCGAGCGCGTTGGAGGCCAGGTTCGCCGGCCGGATGTACCGGATCGAGAGCAGGGTGTTGTAGAGCGCGAAGGCTCCCACCACACCGGCCACGAACAGGCCCACCCACCACCAGCGCAGGCCCATAGAGACGGCGAGCCCCGTCATCACGATCAGGGTCGGGACCAGCATCAGGAGCAGGGCGTCCGAGGCGCTGTCATAGCCCCACATGGCGCGCGAAACCCGCCGCACCGTGGCGCCGGCGAAGTTGGACGCGTGCCAGTCGGTGGAGAAGCCCTGCACGCGCTGGAACCCCTCCTTGACCATGCGCGACATGATCCGGCTGTAGAAGCCGTTCATGATCCGGAAGGTCGACGACCGCGTGGCGTAGAACAGCAGGTAGAGCGCCGACAGGCTGGCCCAGGCCGCCCAGGCCGAAGCGCTGACGTGGGCCTTGTCGGAGACCGCGTTCATCAGGCCCCGCGTCGCCCAGGGGATGGTGAGGTCGCAGGCCGAGCTGGCCAGGATCAGCACGATGATTAAGCCGAAACGCACCGGCTCGGCGAGCCAGTGGCGGGCAATGTAGCCCAGGATCTGGGTGTTGGAGAGGATGCGCGGACGCGCTTCGTCGTCGTCTTCGTCGATGGCGATGGTCATCGGAACCGTCCGTTGAAACGGGGGTGGGTGACGGGCGCCGCGCGCAACCGTGGCGTCGCGGGGCTCGAGATCGGAAGTGGAATCCTGGGATTCCGGGTGCTGCGGGAGGGCAAGGTGTTCGTCCTGGGATCGAAGGAGCCTGGAAGGGCGCCGACCCGGGACGAAGCGGTCCTAGGTCAGCAGGGCCGGATGGAAGGCCCGGAGCGGAAAGCCGCCCCCATGCGGAAGGACGAGATGGGCGGCTTCTTCGCGGCGATGCGCGGAAGGGCGGTGCGATAGGTGACAGACATCGTTCGCCCTCCTTCCGTCGGTTTCAGGACACGCAGGAAGCTAGGCGGCGTTCGGACGCGCGTCAAGCGAGCGCCGTTACGCCAGTTCGCCACCGTGGCGCCGGCGCCTCAGTTGACCAGGATGGTGCCCAGCAGCAGGCGCGCCCCGGGCCGCCCCAGCACCTGGTCGGTCTGCTGCTGCAGCTGGCGCGACAGGTAGTCGGCGTTGGGCACGGCGCCGCCCGGCAGGCCGGTGGCGTAGATCTGCAGCACCTGGGCGTAGGCGGCCCGAAGGCGCGGCGTCGACTCATTGGCCCGCTCACGCAAGGCGTCGTCGGGCACGTCCACCCCGGCGTCGACGGTCATCACCCCACGCCGCCCGTCCACGCGAATGACGGTGGCGGTGAGGGTCTGCAACTGTATGAAGGTCTCGCCGCCACCCTTCTTGCGCTCCTCGGCATGGGCGGGCGCGGCCAGGGAGACGGCGACCAGGGCCAGGGCGGCGAGAAGGGGACGGACGCGCATGGCCCATGATGGCGCTCAACGTGGTTGACGCTCTCTTTACGCGAAGCGGCGCAGAACCGTTGAACACGCCGTTTTCAGGAGCCCGCCCTTGGGCCGTTTCGCCCCCCAAGACCTTGATCTGGATGGCAAAGTCATCCTGGTGACCGGCGGCACCGGCTCGTTCGGCCGCCGCTTCATCGAGACCGTCCTGAGCCGCTACGCCCCACGCAAGGTGATCGTCTATTCCCGCGACGAGTTGAAGCAGCACGAGATGCAGATCGACCTGCGCGAGCGCTTCCCCGCCGAAGTGGTCGGCAAGATGCGCTTCTTCCTGGGCGACGTGCGCGACCGGCCGCGCCTGACGCTGGCCCTGCGCGGCGTCGACATCGTCATCCACGCCGCGGCCCTCAAGCAGGTGCCGGCGGCCGAGTACAACCCGTCCGAATGCATCGCGACCAACATCATGGGGGCGGAGAACGTGGTCTGGGCGTGCCTGTCCAATCGCGTGAAGCAGGTGGTGGCGCTGTCGACCGACAAGGCCTGCAACCCGATCAACCTCTATGGCGCGACCAAGCTGGCGTCCGACAAGACCTTCGTGGCCGCCAACAACCTGTCTGGCGACATCGGCACGCGGTTTTCCGTGGTTCGCTATGGCAACGTGGTGGGCTCGCGGGGCAGCGTCGTGCCCTTCTTCCAGGCCCTGATCGCCAAGGGCGCGCGGAGCCTGCCGATCACAGACACGCGGATGACACGGTTCTGGATCACCCTCAACGAAGGCGTCGACTTCGTGCTGTCGTCGCTGACGATCATGCGGGGCGGCGAGATCTTCGTACCCAAGATCCCCTCCATGAAGATGACCGACCTGGTCGAGGCCATGGCCCCCGGCGCCGGCATCGAGGTGGTCGGCATCCGGCCGGGCGAGAAGCTGCACGAGATGATGATCAGCGCCGACGACGCCCGCTCCACGGCCGACCTCGGGGATCGCTACGCCATCGAACCGGCCTTCGTTGAGTACCCGCGCGAGCCCTTCGCCCGCGGCGGCGTGCCGGAGGACTTTTCCTACGCCAGCGACAGCAACACATGGTGGCTGGCCAACGGCGAGCTGATGGACATGATCGCGGAGAAGGACGCGCTTGGCTGAGGCCTTCCTCCCCTACGGCCGCCAGAGCATCGACGACGACGATGTCGCCGCGGTGGCCCAGGCCCTGCGGGCCGACTTCCTGACCACCGGCCCGACGGTGGAGGCCTTCGAACGGGCCTTCGCGGACAAGGTGGGCGCGCCGCACGCGGTGGCCTGCGCCAACGGCACGGCGGCCCTGCACCTGGCCATGCTGGCCCTGGGGGTCGGCGAGGGGGACGTCTGCATCGTCCCCTCGATCACCTTCCTGGCGACCGCCAACTGCGCGCGCTACGTCGGCGCAGAGGTGGTGTTCGCCGACGTCGACCCGGCCACCGGGGTGATGACGCCGGAGACGCTGGAGGCGGCGCTGGCGCGCGCCGGGGACGCCCGGGTGGCGGCGGTGCTGCCGGTGCACCTGCGCGGCGAGGTCTGCGCCATGCCGGCGCTGGCCCAGATCGCCGAGGAGGCCGGAGCGGTGATCGTCGAGGACGCCTGTCACGCCCTGGGATCGCGGGCGCGCGGGCTGGGGGCGGACGACTGGACGGTGGGCGACGGCAGCCAGTCGGCGCTGGCCTGCTTTTCCTTCCACCCGGTCAAGACCATCGCCACCGGCGAGGGCGGCATGGTCACCACCGCGTCTGAGGCCCTGGCCGGGCGCCTGCGCACCCTGCGCTCGCACGGCATGATCCGCCCCGCCGGCGCCGATCCGTGGTGGTACGAGATGCCGGAGGTTGGCTTCAACTATCGCCTGCCGGACGTGCTCTGCGCGCTGGGCCTGTCGCAGTTGAACAAGCTGGACGCCTTCGTGGCGCGCCGGCGCGACCTGGCCGCCCGCTACGCCGCGCGCCTGGCGCCTTTGGCGCCCCTGGCCCAGCCGGCCGCCACCGAGCTCTGGTCCGACCCGACCCTGCACCTGATGACCGTGCTGATCGACTTCGAGGCCGCCGGCCGCACCCGCGCCGCCGTGGTCGAGGCGCTGAAGAGCCAGGGCGTCGGCAGCCAGGTGCACTACATCCCGGTCCACACCCAGCCCTACTACCGCCAGCGCTACGGCGACCTGGACCTGCCGGGCGCGCGGACCTGGTACGACCGCTGCCTGTCGCTGCCGCTCTACCCCGGCATGGCCGACGGCGATGTCGACCGGGTGGTGGACTCCCTGGCGGCGGCCCTGGGAATCAACGCGTGAACCCCGAGATCGTCATCGCCGGACGGCGCATCGGGGCGGGCCACGAGCCCTTCGTGATCTGCGAGCTGTCGGGCAACCACAACGGCAGCCTGGAGCGGGCGCTGAGCATGGTCGACGCGGCCGCCGACACCGGCGCCGACGCCATCAAGCTGCAGACCTACACCGCCGACACCATCACCCTGAACAGCGACGCCCCCGACTTCCAGATCACCGAGGGGCCATGGGCCGGGCGCACCCTGCACGACCTCTATGCCGAGGCCTATACGCCCTTCGCCTGGCACGCGCCCCTGTTCGAGAGGGCGCGCGAACGCGGGGTGATCCTGTTCTCCACCCCCTTCGACGAGACGGCGGTCGAACTGCTCGAAAGCCTGGGCGCCCCCGCCTACAAGATCGCCAGCTTCGAAGCCGTCGACCTGCCGCTGATCGCCCGCGTCGCGCGCTGCGGCAAGCCGATGATCATCTCCACGGGCCTGGCCAGCCTGGCCGAGATGGGCGAGGCCCTGGAGACGGCGCGGTCCAACGGCGCGGCCGGCGTCGCCCTGCTGCATTGTGTCAGCGCCTATCCCGCCCCCATCGAGGAGGCCAACGTGCGCACCGTGCCGGACCTGGCCGCCCGCTTCGGGGTGGTGACGGGCCTGTCGGACCACACGCCCGGGACGGCGGCGTCGGTGGCCGCGGTCAGCCTCGGCGCGGCGATCATCGAAAAGCACTTCACCCTGGCGCGGGCGGACGGCGGGCCAGACGCCGAGTTCTCGCTGGAGCCTGCCGAATTCACGGCCCTGGTGCGCGACTGCAAGGCCGCCTGGCGCGCCCTGGGCCGCGCCACCTATGACGAACTGGGCAGCGAGCGCGCCGCCGCCGGGCACCGCCGCTCGCTCTATGTGGCCGCCGACATCAGGGCGGGCGAGCCGTTGACCCCGGCCAATGTCCGATCGGTGCGGCCGGGCCACGGGCTTGCGCCGAAGCATCTTCCGGAGGTGCTGGGCCGCCGCGCGGCGCGGGACCTGAAGTTCGGCGAGGCCCTGGACTGGTCGATGCTGGCCTAGTCGGTCCTGGCCTCGGCGCCGGTGGCCTCCTCGACCACGTGCAGTAGCAGGATCAAGGCCCCGTCGTCGTCGTTGAGCGGCGTGTTCACCGGCCGCCAGTAGCGGGCGTTCCAGACGCCCGAGGCGTCCTGGGTGTCATACCGCTGCAGCGCCATCTGGTGCGCCCGGCCCGTGTCAGCCACCATCCGGAGCGAGGCGTAGAGGTTGTGCACCCCGTCCGCCGACGGGTCGTTCGGATTGTCCGGAAAGAGGTCGAACAGGGGCCGTCCGACGATCCGGTCGCGGCTCAGGCTGGCCGCCTGCTCGAAGGCGCCGTTCACCGCCACCAGCGCCAGGCCCGGAGACGGGTCGATCAGGGCGGCGGGATTTGGCGAAGTCGCATGCGCCTCGTCGAACCAGGCCACGGCCTTGGCCTGGGCGGCTTCCAGGTCCCGCGGCGGAGACTTGCGCCACGGCGGCAGGGCGCCGGCGCGGGCGGCGTCGAGCAGGGCCATTTCGCGTTCGGCGGCGAGGATCATGCCGGTGAGCCACTGGCGCGCCGGTTCGTCCGCCGCCTCGGCCAGGCGGCGGCGGAAGTTGCGGATGTTCTCGCTCAGGACAAACCGTTGCACGTCGTTACGGCGCGCCGCCTCTTCGTTCCCCGCCTCCGGTCTACCAGAGGCCGAAAGCCAAAGCCAAGCTTGGCCGCGGGCGCGCGAAGATCACGGCTTGGCCTTGTGCGAGGCCGCCACCAGCAGGTGGTCGCGTTGCAGCAGATAGGCGTAGATGGCGTCGATCTCGGGGTCGGTGAAGTGGCTGAAATTGCTCACCGAAGTCAGGGCCATGACGCCCAGGTCGTGCTCGCTGCGTCCGTTGCCGGTGCGAAGCAGGTGGCGGAAGCCCTTCAGGTCGTAATAGCCGTCGACGGTGAGGTCGGGCCCCAGATAGCCGCGCCCACCGGCGAGATCCGGCGCATGGCACTGTCCGCAGGCCACGGCGGCCAGGTGGCGGCCCTGCGCAAAGGCAGGCCCGGCGTCCAGGGGGACCTTGCGCGCCGCCACGCGGTCGGCCTGCAGGCGATAGGTCCCGATGGCCATGGCGATGCGGGTGCGAAGCCCGGGACCGCCGCGTGCGGGCTCGGCGCCGGTCACGGGCAGGCTGCGCAGGTAGGCCAGGACGTCGGCCGTCTCGGCGTCGGTGAAGGCGGCGTAGGCGTAAGAGGGCATGGCCAGCTCGCTGCGCCCGTCGCGGCCGATCCCCTGGCGCAGGGCGCGCTCGAACTCGGCGTCCGACAACTTGCGCGCTGAGCGGATCAGGTTGGGCGCGAAGATCGGCGCGCCGCCCACCATCTGCCGATGGCCGGTCAGATCCTTGCCGTGGCAGACGCCGCAGGCCGTTACGGTGACCAGGCGCTCGCCGTTCGCCACCGCCGCCGGATCGGCCTGTGTCGGCGCCGTCCAGGCGGTGGAGGGGTATTTCCGATCGAGCTGCGCCGTCGACCTGGCCATCACCCAGACATAGCCCGCCGCCGCAAGGGCCAGGACCAAGGCCGAGATCGCCAGGAGACGCCAGGAACGGGCGGGCATGTTCGGAAAGGTCCTCGGCGGCGGCAAAGGCGGCACATGCCCGCGTGACGCCCTGGTGGTCAACCGGCGAGGTGATCAGGCGATCAGGCGCCCGGACCGCGCCAGGCGTCGCGGCTCATTTCCCAGTAGAGCGACGGGCGCACGGTTCCGTCTTCGGCGACGGCGTCGCGGTCGCCCATCCGAACGAAGCCCATGGCCTCGATCAGGCGGGCCGAGCGGATGTTGTCCATCGCGGCGGTCAGGCAGATCAGCCGCACGCCGAGGGTCTCGAACATCCAGTCGATCGTGCGCCAAGCCCCCGCGCCGCCCTGGCCGGCGCTCTGGCGGTCGGCGCGGATGGCGCCCGCCAGTTCAGCGGCGGAGCGTTCGGGCCAGACGCTGATCTTGGAATAGCCCGAGACCTGGCCTTCGGCGTCGCGGTTGACCAGCAGCAGGGTCTCGCCGCGCTCGCGCTCGCCCTGGCAACGCGCTACCCAGGCGGCGACTGTGTCCGCGTTGATGGGGCGCGGCAGATCGTAGATCGGTCCCGAAACACGCGGGTCGGACAGCAGGTCCAGGAGAGCCTCGACATCGTCGGGGCACGCCAGGCGGCGTCCCCCGTCCAGCGTGGTGGGGTCGATGTTCCGGACGGCGTGGCGGATCGCCTCGGCCTCGGCCGCGGGGACATCCAGCACCGTCTTCGGAGGCGCGCTCATCTTGGGCTCAGGTTCCTTCCGCCAGCCGGTCCAGGGCCTCGCCCGACAGCTGGCGCGTGATCCAGTCGGTCTTCGCGCTGGCCCCCAGGCTGTCATAGAAGGCGATGGAGGGCGCATTCCAGTCAAGCACCGCCCATTCCAGCCTCGCCAGGCCCTCGTCGCGGCAACGCCGCGCCAGGCCCGCCAGAAGGGCCTTGCCGGCGCCGACGCCGCGATGTTCGGCGCTGACGTAGAGGTCCTCCAGATAGACGCCATGGCGGCCCTCGAACGTGGAGACGCTGTAGAACCACAGGGCGAAGCCGATCGGCGCGCCGTCCAGTTCGGCGATGTCGCAGAAGGCGCGGGGGGCGGGCCCGAACAGGATCCGGGCGACATCCTCGCGGGTGGTCTTCACCTCGTGCAGCAGCCGCTCGTACTCCGCCAGCTCGCGGATGAAGCGCAGGACGAGGTCCGCCTCGTCGGGGCGGGCGGGTCGGACAATCAGGCTCAAACGTCGACCCCGGTGGTCTTGACCGACAGGTCCCACAGGCGCTCGGCCGCCTCGGGATCGAGGGCGTGGGGCATGACGCCGCCGAAGGGGACGTCGGGCGTGAAGGGGGCCGCCTGGCGGCAGTCCTCCAGATAAAGGCCGCCGACACCCTCCAGCTCCTGGCCGGTGGCGGCCCAGACGCTGGTGGAGGCGCCCTGCTCGGGGGTCTTGAAGCCCTGGGCGACATTGCCGGCCTCGTCGATCCAGCCGAACGCCATCATCTCCTCGCGGGTCAGGTGGCGCTGCAGCGGGGTCATGATGCCGCCCGGATGGACGGCGTTGGCGTTGACGCCCTGGTCCTTCAGCCGCCGGTTCAGGCCGACGGCGAAGAGGGCGTTGGCGCTCTTGGCCTGGCCGTAGGCCGCCCACTTGTCGTAGGGCCGGTTTCGGAAATGCGGGTCCTCGAAGTTCACCCCGCCCCGGCGGTGGCCGATCGAGGACAGCGACACCACGCGCGCCGGCCGGCCCTGGTCCTCGGCGCCCTTGCACAGGGCCGGCGCCAGCGACGTCGCCAGGGCGTAGTGGCCGAAGTGGTTGGCGCCGATCTGCATCTCCAGACCGTCCTTGGTGTAGGTCAGCGGGCAGGCCATCACCCCGGCGTTGCCCACCAGGATGTGCAGCGGCTTGCCACCCCAGGCGCCGGCGAAGGCGCGGAGGGACGCCTGGTCGGCCAGGTCCAGCAGGCCGACCCTCGCGCGGTCGGCGCCGACCGAGGCGTTGATGTCGGCGGCGGCGGCCTCGCCGGCGGCCTTGTTGCGCACGGCCAGTGTGACATCGGCCCCGGCGCCGGCCAGGGCGCGGGCGGTCTCGATCCCGATGCCGCTGGCGCCGCCCGTGACGATGGCGCTCTTGCCGGTCAGGTCGACGCGGGCTGCGACGTCCCTGGCGGCGGTGAAGGGCCCGAAGGGCGAGGTGATCAGGTCGGTCAAGGCGGGTTCCTTCAGGCGGCGGGGGTGGCGCGGTACCAGTCGACCCCGTCGGCGTCGGCCTCGCGCACGGCCCGGCCGCGATGCATCAGGCAGTTGAGGTGGGCCAGGCTTTCGCCCGTGGCCATGGACAGGACGTCGTTGTTGATCGTCCGCTTGAAGAGGACGCTGAACACGTCGACGGCCCGCTTGGGCTCGGCGATCAGCTTCTCCAGCCGGGCCAGGGACCGCTCATGGCCGCCGATCAGGTGATCGATGCGCAGGTGCAGGCCATGGAAGGGATCGTTGTGCGCCGGCAGCACCAGCACGTCGTCGGGCACCCGCGGCTTGATCGCCGCCAGCGAGGTCAGCCAGTCGCGCAAGGGATCGCCGTCCGGTTCGGTTGGGAAGACCGACACATTGGAGGTGATGCGCGGCAGCACCTGGTCGCCCGAGATCATCAGCTTCAGGGCCGGGCAGTAGAGGCAGGCGTGTTCCGGCGAATGGCCCGAGCCCACCACGACGCGCCAGACCTGGTCGCCGATCGCGATCTCTTCGCCGTCCACCAGGCGGCGGAAGCTGTCGGGCAGGGCGTGCATGGACTTGCCGAAGCCGCCGAAGCGGGCGGTGTAGGTGTCGATGGCGTCCTGGCTCCAGCCCGCCGAGCGATAGAAGCGCAGGCCCTCGTCCGGCGCCTCGCGGCCCGTGTCGGCCGCCAGCATGCGGCACATCATGTATTCCAGCCGGGTGATCCACAGACGGCAGTCGAACTTGCGGGTGATCCAGCCGGCCATGCCGATATGGTCGGGATGCATGTGGGTGACGAACACCCGTGTCACCGGCGCGCCGTTCAGCACCTTGGCGAAGACCTGCCGCCAGGCGTCCGTCGTGGGCGCGGTCTGCATGCCCGTGTCGACGATGGCCCAGCCGTCCCCGTCCTTGAGCGCCCAGACATTGATATAGGCCAGGGACCCGCCCAGCGGCATGCGCATCCACTTGACGCCGGGGGCGATGTCCACCGCCTCGCCCAGCTTGGGGCCCTCCGCGAACGGATAGACCAGCCTGCCCCGCCCGACCTCGGCGTCCTCGAAACCGTCCCTCACGCGCACTCTCCCTGCCCAAGGTCCGTTGTCGCCCCTTAAGCCCCTCGGCGCCAAGGCCGATCGTCGCAGGCGGGCGAACTTGACCCCGCCGCCGTCCGCGCGCATGGGAGCCTCTACGAGGAACACTATCCCAGGAGTCTCCAATATGAGGCCAGTCGGCATTGGTCTTGCGATCGCCCTGATCGCCGCGGTCATGGCGCCCGCCGCCGCGTTCGCCGCCAAGCCCCCCGCCGCCCCGGCGGTCAGCAAGGAAAACCGCGAGCGCGGCATGAAGGACGCCGCCGCCGTGGTCGCGGCGTCCGGCATGGACTGCCAGGTGGCCGACGCCCGCTTCATCGGCGAAGGCGCCGATCCGAAGACCAAGAAGAAGACCAGCTACTACGAACTGGCCTGCACCGGCGGCGAAGGCCTGGTGGTCGCCAAGTCCGACGTCACCGTCACCTACACCTGCCTCGAGACGGCCGTTGGCCCGGACGGCAAGCCGTCGAACCTGAGCTGCATCCTGCCGGCCAACGCCGATCCCAACGCGGGCCTCGCGCCCTACCTGGTCAAGGGCGGCGTCACCAACTGCGACGTGGCCAACGGCCGCGCGCTTGGCCGATCCGACAAGAGCGTCGTGTTCGAAGCCGCGTGCAAGAACGGCGACGGCTACATCATCATCGCCGGCAACCCGCCCAAGGCGGATGCGGCGGTCGAGGTGAACCCCTGCCTCGGCTACGACGAGGGCTCGTCCATGGCCTGCAAGCTGACCGACCGGGCGGCCCTGCTGTCGGTGGTCGACCGCCTGGCCCCCAGCATCGGCAAGCCCTGCACCGTGACCAACCGCGGCTACATCGGCGTCACCCAGCAGAAGCACGAGAACCTGTACGAAGTCGCCTGCAAGGAAGGCAAAGGCTACATCCTGGTCCAGAAGGCGGACGGCACCCTGGACTCGGCGATCGACTGCGGCGCCACCGACATGTGCAAGATGACGGACGCCCGCCAGGCCCAGACCGAGCAGGCCGGCCTCTACACCAAGCTGGCCCGCAAGGCCGGCTTCGAGTGTGACGTCGACCGTTACTTCCCGTTCCCGGCCCGCGGCGGCATCGACGCCGTCGAACTGACCTGCAAGAACCGCCAGGACGGCGGCGTGGGCGTGTTCACGGGCAGCACGGGTCAGGTCTTCGACTGCGCCCACGCCGAGATCGAAGGCTACCGGTGCAGCAACACCAAGCCGGAGCTGACCTACCCGACGCTCACGGCGGACCTGAAGAAGCTGAACAAGCCGAGCTGCGTCGTCTCTTCGGCCCGCACCGTCGGCGTCACCGCCGAAAAGCACGGCTATATCGAAGTCGGCTGCGCCGACGGCCTGCCCGGGTTCATGATCGAATACTCCGTGACCCCCCTGGCCCCGCTCAACGTGCTGGGCTGCGCCCAGGCCACCGGCATCGCCGGCGGCTGCAAGCTGCCGGGCAACACCAAGAAGAGCTGATCGCCGCCAACGCGATAAGCAAAGGCCCCGCCGGTGATGAACCGGCGGGGCCTTTTTCTTTGGGCGAAGTCCCTGACGACGTCAGGCGATCACGGCCTCGATGAAGTGCGGGCCGGGCTCGGCCATGGCGCGGGCGAAGGCGGCGTCGAAGGCCTCGGCGGTCTCGCATCGCACCGCAGGCAGCCCGAAGCCCTGGGCCAGGCTCACCCAGTTCACCGCCGGCTCGCCGAGGCTGAGCAGCTTTGAAGAGGCGGGGCCCGGCGCGCCGGCGCCCGTGCGGCCGAGCTCGATGCCCAGGATGCGGTAGCTGTTGTTGGCGAAGACGATCGTGGTGACGTCCAGGCCCTCGCGCGCGATCGTCCACAGCCCCTGCACCGTGTAGAGCGCCGAGCCGTCGCCGTTCAGCGACAGCACCTTGCGGTCCGGGCAGGCCACCGCCGCCCCCACCGCCACGGGGATGCCCTGGCCGATGGCGCCGCCGGTCAGGCCCAGCCAGTCGTGCGGGCGGGCGGTGCGGGTGACGTTCAAGATCGGCTGGCCGGAGGTGACGCTGTCGTCCGAGACGATGGTGTGGTCGGGCATGTGCCGGGCGATGGCCGCGCCGACCCCGGCCGGGGTCAGGACGCCGGTCGCCGGGTCCGGCAGCTTCAGGTCCAGAACCTTGGCCTGGGCCGGGGCCTCCAGGGCGTCGGCCAGGCGCGACAGGGCGTCGGCGCCGTCGTGCGAGCGGTCGGCCAGGGTGGCCGTTTCGCAACCGTCGGGGACCAGGACGCTGGGCCGGTTCGGATAGGCGAAGAAGGCGGCCGGGGTCACCGTCTCGACGAAGACCATCAGGTCGACGCCTTCCAGGTCGGCGATGGCTGCCTCGCCGAAGTACATCATCCGGTCCGGCGCGAAGCGGCCGGCGCCGCGCGGCGTGCGGGTGATGAAGGTGTCGGTCAGCACCCGGATTCCGGCGCCCGCCAGGCGCCCCGCCGCCGCGAAGGCCGCGTCGTTGCAGGCGCCCGAGCCCAGCAGCAGCACCGGCTTCTTCGCGCCCCTCAGGGCCTTGGCGATGTCGGCCACGGCCCCGTCCGAGACGGCGGCCTTGCCCGGCGGATTGATGCGCGGGCCCCGGCGGCTGGTCTCCAGCCAGGCCGAGTCCGCCGGCAGGATCAGGGTCACCGGCCCGCCGGGCGCCCCATAGCTGGCGGCCACCGCCTCGGCGGCCAGGTCGCCCACCACGTCGGGGCTGTCGGCCGACTTCACCCACAGCGAGTTGGGGGCGACGATGGCCGGGATGTCGGAGTTCAGCGGCGCGTCGTACTGGCGGTGATAGGTGGCGTGGTCGCCGACCACGTTGACGATCGGGGTGTAGGCGCGCCGGGCGTTGTGCAGGTTGGCCAGGCCGTTGCCATAGCCGGGGCCGAGGTGCAGCAGGGTGCAGGCCGGCTTGCCCGCCATGCGGCCATAGCCGTCCGCCGCGCCAGTGACCACGCCCTCGAACAGGCCCAGCACCGAACGCATCTTCGGCTGGCGGTCCAGGGCGCTGACGAACTGCATCTCGGACGTGCCGGGATTGGCGAAGCAGGCCTCGACGTCGTTGTCGATCAGGGTCTCGATCAGGGCGTCGGCGCCGTTCATGGTCAGTGGTCCCCCAGGAGGATGATGTCGGTGTCGGGTTCGGCCGCGAACAGCCGCGCCACGTCGGCGGCGCGGCGCGAGCGGGCCAGCGCCTGGTTGATGTAGCCCTTGTCGGTGATCTCGCCGGAGGGGGCGTGCGGGTCGTCGGCCAGGATCAGGGCCCGCGCCACGCGCCCGCCGCCGCCCTTGGCGCCGGCGTTGAACCGCTCCAGCCCCTCGCGCACCGCGGCGATCACCGCGGGATCACGGGCCGGGTCGTCCGAGGCGGTCAGGGTCTTGCAGAAGGGCTTGTTGAGGAAGATCAGCAGGCCGACCCCCGACTGGCCCTCGCCGCAGACCACCGCGTCGGACGCGGCCCCGCCGATGGCCGAGACGGCCGCCACCCGCAGCGCCCCGGCGATGACGAAAGTGCCGCTGGTCAGCTTGAAGTTCTCCGACAGGCGCCCGTCGAAGACCAGGCCCTGGCGGATGTCGTCCGCATCGGCCAGGCGCGCGGCGTCGCCCAGGCGATAGAAGCCTTCCTCGTCGAAGGCCGCGGCGGTCGCCTCGTGGGCGTTGAAATAGCCCGGCGAGACCTGCGGGCCCTTGACCCGGAACTCCAGCTTGCCGGTGGCGTCCGGGACCAGCTTCACCCAGGTGCCGGGCAGGGGCAGGCCCATCAGGCCCATGCGCAGGTTCGGCCAGTGGACGTTGGTGGCGGTGGGGCCGGTCTCGGTGGCGCCGTAGCCCGAGGCGAAGCTGATCGCCTCGCCGCCTACGCGCCGGGCCACCGCCTGGATGCGGTCGCAGGTGCTCTGGCCCAGGGCCGCGCCGCCGTACTGCAGCACCCGCACGCGGGAGAAGAACGTCCGCGCCAGGGCCTCGTCGGCCTCGAGCTCGCCGGCCAGCAGGTCCCAGCCGGCGGGGACCATGTTGTGATAGGTCGGCGCGATCTCACGCAGGTTCCGGATCGTCTCGGCGTTGCGCCCGGCCACCGGCTGGCCGGCGTCGATGTAGAGGGTTCCGCCGCGCTGCAGGACCATCTGCAGGATGGCGTTGGCGCCCAGGCTGTGGCTCCAGGGCGCCTGGTTGACCACCACCGGCGGGTCCGGGTCGACATAGCAGCTGGCCACCTGGGCGGCGGTGATGGCGACGTTGCGGTGCAGGCAGATCACCGCCTTGGGCCGGCCGGTCGAGCCGGAGGTCAGCAGCAGCTTGGCGATGTCGTCCGGCCGGGCGATCGAAGCCTGGGGCGCCGCGCGCAGCAGGGCGTCGAACGCCACATCGCCCGCCCTGGCGTTGCGCGCGGAGATGACGGGCAGGCCGGCCAGGAAGTCGGCCTCAAGCGCGCCGGCGAAGGCGGCGGCGTCGTCGGTGAAGATCGAGCCGGGCTGCAGCACCTCGACGGCGTGGGCCAGGCGGCTGAGGTCCGCCCCGGCCAGGCCGTACTGCGGTGAGACGGCCGCGACGGGGACGCCCAGGCTCATGGCCGCGAAGGCGATCAGGGCGTGGTCGACGCCGTTGCGCGCCAACATCAGCATCGGCTTCGGCCGGCCGATCCCGAGGCCCGCGAGCCCCCCGGCCAGGGCCCGCACGCGGTCGCGCGCCTCCGCGTAGGTCACCCCCCGCCAGCCCTCGCCCGACCGCTCGGCCAGCCACAGCCGGTCCGGCGCCGCGACGGCCCAGTGCTCCAGCGCCTCCAGCGCCGTCTCGCGCGGCGAGGCGACGGGCGTGGGATTGAACAGGATCAGCGTCCCGTCCTCGCGCGTCTCCACCGTCAGGTTGCGCGGGGCGTAGCGGGGATCGCGGATCGCGAGGCTGGGATTGGAACCGTCCATCGACGCCTTATCGGGCGCCGGGCGTGCCGGTTCAATCGGGCTTCGGCCGGCCTAGCTGGCCTTCATCAGGGTTCCGGTCACTTCCCGGAACGACAGGCTGCATTCGAAGTCGCTGAAGATGTCCATCAGTTCCTCGGCCGTGACCACCGGCAGGCGGCCCTGCGGGAAGCGGAAGTTCCAGAAGCTGACGATGTGGTTCACCGCCCCCAGCCGCTCGCCCAGGTCGGTGAACATGGCCGGGGCGCTGAGCAGGAAGTCGCGGAACGCCTGGGGCTGGCCGTCGATCAGGCTGTCGAAGGCCTTGTCGTAGTAGGCCAGGGAATGCTGCGCGGTCTCGCAGATCAGGCGGATCGCCCG
>JAFEEA010000086.1 GCA_018241335.1 Pseudomonadota bacterium | reverse complement strand
GACGCAGGCGCTGGGCCAGGCCGCGCGAGCGGCGGCGGACGTGGGGGACGGGCCGCCCGTGATCGTGCTGGCGGGCGCGGCCTTCGCCGGCTCGCCCGCCTGCGCCGCCCTGGCCGCCCGCTTCCGCGTGCTGGCCTGGACGGGCGACGGGGCCGGGGCGGCGGCGCTGGCGGCGCGGCTGGGGCTTCAGGGCGTGGGTCTGGTGGCGATGGGCGAGGCGGCGATCGAGGGGCTTCGCGTGGCCGAGGCCCTGGGGTCGGCGGCGAGCGCCCTGGTGCTCGTCTCGCCGCGCGGCCTGCCGCTGGACGAGGGCGCCGCAGGCGGCGTCGCGGCCCTGCTCAAGGGGCTTGAGACGCCCAAGTGCGTGCTGCTGGGCCTCGCCGATCCGGACCTGGGCGCGGACGCGCCGGCGCTCTGGCGGCGGCGGCTGTCGCGGGTGAACGTGGTGCTGGTCCACGGCGCCGGCGCCGACATCGCCGCCGACAGGCCGCAGGCCTTCGCGAGCGCCGCGGGGGATTTCCTCGACCGCCAGGCCCGCTTCGCGTTCGTCACGGGGACGATGGCGGTCTGCGGCTAGGACGGCGAGGGCGCTGTCGGATCGGCGTCCCCTCGTTCGTCGTTCCTTGGAATCGAGCGGTGTCTCGAGAGGAAAGGAACCGACATGCCCCAGAGCGATCGGCCCGACCAGGCGGCGAACCCGACCACGGTCGCGCGGAAATCCGACCGCGAGCTCACCGTCACGCGCGCCTTCGACAGCCCGGCCAAGGCGGTGTTCGAGGCCTGGACGCGGGCCGAGCTCTTCCGGCAGTGGTGGGCGCCAAGGTCCATGGGCGCGCAGATCAGCGCCTGCGAGATCGATGCGCGCACGGGCGGCGGCTACCGGATCACGTTCGGCGAGGGACCGGACGCCCCGACCTTCTTCGGCCAGTACGTCGAGGTGACGGCGCCCGCGCGGCTGGTCTGGACCAACGACGAGAGCGACGACGCGCCGCTCACCACGGTGACCTTCGAGGACCAGGGCGAGCGGACGGTGCTGGTGCTCAGCGAACGCTACGGCGCGCCCGAACCGCTGGACGAGGCGATCGCCGGGATGCAGGCCATGGCGCCCGAGCAGTTCGGCCAGCTGGACGCCCTCCTCGCCTCGCGCGGCGGGGCGTGAGGCGCCGCGGCGCCCACTGACCGCTCGCGCTGCGGGGGTTTGGAAGCGGACGCCTTCGGGTTTCTTCAAGACCTGGCCGGCGGGCGGCGCGTAGCAGCCGATCTTGACAGCGAACGGTGGCGGGCCATCTCGTCCGGATGGCGCAGGCGGACGTGGAACAAGGCATGCGGCCGCAAAACCGCAATTCAAACGTGACCATGACCCTGGGCCCGCCGAGCAAGCTGCCCGGCGTTCTCGGCATGCGTCAGTTGGAATGCGGGCCCGGCGGCGCGGCCGAGGCGGTGCTGCCCGACGCCTATGTGATCCTGTCGCTGCAATACGGCGAGGCGGTGACCTCCGACGAGGGGGCGGGGCCGCGTCTGCTGCGAAGCCATCTGACGGGACTGCATGTCAGGCGGGTGGACGTCCGGGCGCCCGAGACGGCGCGGGCCCTGTTGGTCAAGCTGCGTCCCGCCGCCGCGGCGCGGCTGCTGGGGGTCGAGACGGCGGAGATCGCCGGCCTGAGCCTGTCGCTCGAGGACGTCGTCGGCCGGGCCGCCGCGGACAGGCTCGAGGATCGTCTCGCCCACGCCGGCGGCGCCCAGGAGCGGTTCGCGATCGTGGAAGCCTTCCTCGCGCCGCGCCTGGCGGATGCGCCGGGGCGCGACGGCCTCGGCCATGCGGCCTTCGACCTGATGGTCGCCCACGATGGCGCGGTCCGCATCGACGCCGTCGCCGAAGAGCTCGACGTCTCGGCCCGCTGGCTGGAGCAACGGTTCGCGGCGGCCGTCGGCCTGACACCCAAGGCGGTGGCCCGGGTGCTGAGACTGCAGGCGGCCCTGAAGGGGCGGGCGACGGGCCTTCATTGGAGCGCCGTCGCGGCGGACGCCGGCTTCGCCGACCAGGCGCACCTGACCCGGGAGTTCCGCGCCATGGTCGGGGCCAGCCCGATGGATTTCTACCGGCGGGTCGCGCGGCTCGACGACCACGCGCTCAACCGCGAAACGAGCCGCTCGGATTTCTTCAATACCTTCTTCCTCTAGCGCCGTACGGCTTCGGGCGTCCGAAAGCGACGAAGGAGCCGAGACCTTGCTGTTCCACCTGTCGATCCCCGCCCGCGATCCCGAGCTTGTGGCCCGGGCGATCGCCGAGCTGTGGCGGGGCCACGCCGTTCCCTTTCCGATCTACGACGGCGGCTGGATCGCGTTCGCCCTGGACGATCGCAACAGCGCCGTCGAGGTCGTGCCCTACGGGCTCGCCTTCGCTCCCGGCGGCGGCCAGGCCCAGTCGGCTGAGGCGCGCGGCGCGCCCGGCGTGCACTTCGCCATGGCCAGCCCGCTGGAGGCCGATGCGATCGAAGCCCTGGCGCGCCGCCACGGCTGGACCTGCCGCCAGTGCAAACGTTCGGGTTTCGACGTGATGGAGCTGTGGCTGGAGGACGTGCTGATGATCGAGGTCCTGACGGCGCAGATGCAGGCCGACTACCTGAAGATGGACGTGCCGGGCTTCTGCGCGATGATCGGCTCGCCCGCGCCCGCCACGCACAAGGTGATGGCCTGACGGCGGCGATCCCGCCGTGTTCCCAAAGTTCTCAAACGAAGTGCCACGCCCCTTCTTCTGGAGTGTCGGGATGGACGGCGCCGTCAGGCGCTGGGGGCGTCCGGGCGGGTCTGGGTCATGGAGGGGCGCTGGGCGAAGGCGTCGTACCAGGCGGCCAGCCGCGGCCGCGTCGGTCGCCAGGGCTCGTCCGCAAAGCGGAAGTCCTGGTAGGCGAGGGCGCAGGCGACGGCGATGACGCCGAGGTCGAGGCCGGCGAGGGCGTCGACCTCGGCCTCCAGGGCGTCGAGGATCTGGCGCTGGGATCGCTCGTACTCGGCCAGGCGGCTGGGGTTCTGCTGGGCCGGCGGGCGGTTGCGCTCGGCCATGCGGGGAACCGCGGCGTCCATCAGCCCGTCGCCCAGGGCCTGGCGGCGCAGCACCGCCCAGCGCGCGGGTCCCGCGGCCGGCAGCACGCCGCCGCCGGCCCGCGCGTCCAGGTATTCGCAGATCACCCGGCTGTCGAAGATCAGGCCGACATCGTCCGTCATCAGGGCCGGGATGCGGTTGACCGGATTGATCTTGCCGTAGTCGGAATTGGTGAGGTCATGCACCGCCACCGGCTCGAGATCGAGCGGCTGGCCCAGCTCCAGGGCCACGACGCGCACCTTTCGCACGTAGGGAGACGTGGTCGAGAAATAGAGCCTCATGGGCGGACCTCGCGTTGAGCGGCCAGGCTTGTTGCGCGCTCGAGGCGCGGTCCGCAAGCGCCGCGGCTGCTGACAGGGTCGGCCCCGCGCTGTGGTATTTCGGTGATGGCGGCGGGAAATCGCGCCGGCGCCCTCCCGGCGGGGGCGAAACGGCGCTATGTCACGCCCTCCCAGAGCGCGCCCGCCCTGTTTTTCGCGGGCCCGCCGGATCTTTTTCACCGTAGGCGCGCGTACCCGGCCTGGCGACCTCACCGTCGCCGCGCGGGATCGCGCGTTGGGTTCCGCGATGGCCATGGACCAGTACGACGACGACGAAGTCTCCCGCGAGCGCGTCCTCAGCAACGGACAGGTGCTGGGCTTCATCGCGGGCTTCTGGGCGCGGCGGCCCCTGCTGCTCCTGGGCACCCTGGTGCTCACCCTGGCGGCGATCGGCTGCGAGCTGATCGTGCCGCCGGCCACCTCGCGCCTGATCGACACGATCGCGAAGGGCCCTTCCCACGCCGACGAGGGCTGGCGGGCCTGGGGCGTGTTCGTGGGCGTCTATGCGGGCTTCGCTGTGATCCGCAACATCGCCTTCCGGTTCTGGAACCCCCTGGCGGCCCAGAACATGGAGGAGATGACCAACGAGGGCTTCCGCCGGGTTCAGGCCTTCTCCGCCGACTGGCACGGCGACACCTTCGCCGGCGCCACCGTGCGGCGGCTGTCGCGGGCCATGTGGGGCTACGACGTGGTCTCGGACTCCGTGGTGGCCTGGATCGGCCCGGCCCTGGTGGTTCTGGTCGGGCTGTCGGTGGAGCTGATGATCCTGTCCTGGCCGGTGGGGCTGTTCTCCATCGCCCTGGTGATCCTCTACATCGTCTCCAACGTGCTGTTCTCGAACTTCTACGTGCGCCAGGCGAACATGCGCTCGGTGGCGCTGGATTCGCGCATCGGCGGGGCGCTGTCGGACGCCATCTCGTCCAACCCGACGGTCAAGGGCTTCGGCGCCGAGGCGCGCGAGGAGGCCCGCATCGCCGTCGTCACCCGCGACTGGCGCAGGGCGACGATCATCACCTGGAACCGCTACCTGAACGTCTGGGTGATCCACAATTTCATGCTGGCGATCATGGCGGCGGGGCTGTCGGGCCTGATGCTGCGCGAGTGGGCGGCCGGGCGCGCCAGCGCCGGCAACGTGGGCCAGGTGATCACCGCCTTCCTGATCATGAGCGGCTACCTGCGCAACATCGGCGAGAACATCCGCATGGCCCAGCGCGGCCTGGCGGACGTCGAGGACGTCGCCCGCTACGCGCGCACCGCGCCCCAGGTCGCCGATGCGCCGGACGCCCCCGCCTTCGTGGGCCAGCGCGGCGAGATCGTCTTCGAACACGTGACCTTCCGCTACAAGTCGGCGGAGCGGCCGATCTACGACGACTTCTCCTTAAGCATCGCGCCGGGCGAGCGCCTGGCCCTGGTCGGGCCGACGGGCTCGGGCAAGTCGACGTTCGTCAAGCTGATCCAGAGGCTCTACGACCTGCAGGGCGGCCGCATCCTGGTGGACGGCCAGGACGTCGCCGCGGTGCGCCAGGGCTCGCTGCGGCGGGCCATCGCCGTGGTGCCCCAGGACCCGGCCCTCTTCCACCGCACCATCGCCGAGAACATCGGCTACGCCCGCCCGGACGCCACGGCCGAGGAGATCGCCCTGGCCGCCAGGCGCGCGCGGGCGCACGACTTCATCGCCGCCCTGCCCAAGGGCTACGACACCCTGGTGGGCGAGCGCGGGGTCAAGCTTTCGGGCGGCGAGCGACAGCGGGTGGCCATCGCCCGCGCCTTCCTGGCCGACGCCCCGGTGCTGGTGCTGGACGAGGCTACCTCGTCCCTGGACGTTGAGACCGAGGTGCTGGTCCAGGCCGCCACCGAGGAGCTGATGGCCGGGCGCACCACCATCGTCATCGCCCACCGCCTGTCGACCATCCGCGGCGCCGACCGCATCCTGGTCTTCCAGGACGGCCGGGTGATCGAGGAAGGCCGTCACGGCGACCTCGTGGCCCGAGGCGGCGCCTATGCCCGCCTGCACGCGGTGACCCAGGGCTAGCCCCCCCCCAATCCCGCTCATCCCGGCGAAAGCCGGGAACCAGGCAAGAGCTTCGGCCGGTTGAACGGTTGAATTTGGAACCACAGAGGACACAGAGGACACGGAGGCGCGGCGTGAGCCGGTCAGGCTCCCTCTGTGATCTCTGTGTGCTCCGTGGTGAAGTCGCGGCCCCGCCACGGGCGCCGTCGATCGAGGTGTGACGAGCTTTTGCGTGGGGTCCGGCCCTTCGCCACACCCCCACTTCCGCTCACCCCGGCGAAGGCCGGGGCCCAGGGCGGCGTGGCCACCTCCAGAAAGCCCTCGGGTTCACCCCACCAATGCGGCTCAGCCGGTGGACACCTGATAGGCCGCCCTGGGTCCCGGCTTTCGCCGGGATGAGCGGATTGATAATTGAAGATTAAACTAAAATGGACGCGACCCCTTGAAGAATGTGGGGTTTGCTGGATCGTGGTCGTGCTGCGGCGCAAAGTGATCGCTGTTCCCAAATGTCGCAGGCTGAGCCGGTTCGGCTCATTTCCTTGACAATTCAACGGCCCGACATTATGTGCACCGCAACATAAGTTTCCGTCCGAAAGAGGTCCGCCATGTTCAAGGCCATTGCCCGCGCTGTCGAAGCCCTGTTCGCCCCCGTGTTCGAACTGATCGGCGACCTGCCGCCGCGCGCCGCCCACCGGCTGTTCGCGCCCTTCTGAGCGCGCCTCGCGAGTTCCAGTACCCGCGTTTAGTTCAGCGTTTAGTTCAAAGCTTGCGAAAGGGCGGCCGAAAGGTCGCCCTTTTTGCTGGGCGTCACCTCGGCGAGGCCCAGCCAGCCGGCCATCAGGCGCAGCTCCGCCGCCAGCGGGCCGGCCACGTCCTCCGCCGCGGCGTGCGGCTCCAGGTGGGCGGACTGGACCAGCAAGGCCCCGGCCTTGCGGTCGGCCTTGAGGTCCACGCGGGCGGTGATGGCGTCGCTCTGCAGGAACGGCAGCACATAATAGCCGTGCTCGCGCTTGTGGGCCGGGGTGTAGATCTCCAGCCGGATGCGCGCGCCCAGCACCCGCTCGGTCCGCTCGCGCCGCCAGACCAGGTTGTCGAAGGGCGACAGCAGGGCGCCGGGCGTCAGCTTGCGCGGCGCCTTGGCGCCCGGGACCACATAGGCCGCCTGCTTCCAGCCCTGGACCTTCACGGGCTCCAGGTCGCCGGCCTCGACCAGCTCGGCCACGCGGTCGCGGAAACCCTCCACCGGCAGGCGGAAATAGTCGCGCAGGTCGCCCTCGGTGGCGACGCCCATGGCGCGGGCGGCGGTCATGATCAGGGTCCGCTGGGCCTCATCCTCGGACGGGGTGGGGGCCTCGGTGACGGCGCGCGGCAGCACCCGTTCGGTCAGGTCATAGACCCGTTCGAAGCCGCGCCGGGTCTTGGTGGTGATGAAGCCGGACCAGAACAGCCATTCCAGGGCCCGCTTGCCGTTGCTCCATTCCCACCAGCCCTTGCGGCGGGGCCCCTCCTCGGCGAAGTCGGCGCCGGTGACCGGGCCGCGCCGCTCGATCTCGGCCAGCACTAGGTCGATGTAGTCGCGCCGCTCGCGGGCGAACTTGGCCAGGCCCTCCCAGGTGTCGCCGGCCCGCGCCCGGTCCATGCGCCAGCGGAACAGGGGCTGCATGGCCACCGGCATCAGCGAGGCCTCGTGGCCCCAGTATTCGAACAGGCTCGGCCTCGGCCCCCACGCCTCGGCCTCCAGCACCTCGCGCGGATAGGCGCCCAGGCGCGAGAAGGCCGGCAGGTAGTGGGTGCGGGTGACCACGTTGACGGAGTCGATCTGGATCACGCCCAGGTGGTCGGCCAGCTTGCGGAACTGGCGCGCGCCCGCGGGCCCGCTGGGCCGGGGCGTCGCGAAGCCCTGCGCGCCCAGGGCGATGCGCCGGGCCTGGCCGGCGGTGAGGTCGTGACTCATGCGGGCAGGCTAGCGGTCGGGGGAGGGGTGACGCCAGCCGGCCGTGGCAGCATTGGCCTCCCTCCCCTTCATGGGGAGGGACAGGCGGCGAAGCCGCCAGGGTGGGGAACTGCGGCCGGCGCAAGGCGCCTCGCTTCCCCACCCCGATCGCTGCGCGATCGCCCCTCCCCATGAAGGGGAGGGAGAGCCTACGCGTGATCCAGCACCGGCTTCGGCTGGTACGGCGCCTCCAGGGCCTTGATCTCGTCGTCGGTGAGCTTCAGGGCCAGGCCCCCCAGGGCGTCGTCCAGGTGGTGGGGCTTGGAGGTCCCGACGATGGGGGCGGTGACGGCGGGGTTCTTCAGCACCCAGGCCAGGGCGACCTGCATGTTGGAGACGCCGCGCAACTGGGCGATGCCGGACAGCACCTCCACCACCTTGTGGTCGGGCTCGCGGTAGTAGAGGCGCGGGCTGAACTCGTCGGTGCGGGCGCGCTCGGTATTGCCCTCGCCCGGCGCGCCGCGGCCGCCGGCCAGGAAGCCGCGCGCCAGGGGCGACCAGGGGATGACGCCGATGCCCTGGTCCCGGCACAGGGGGAACATCTCGCGCTCCTCCTCGCGATAGACCAGGTTGTACTGCGGCTGCATGGAGACGAACGGGGTCCAGCCGTTGGCCTTGGACACGCTCAGCATCTTCATGAACTGCCAGGCGTACATGGAGCTCGCGCCGATGTAGCGGGCCTTGCCGGCGCGCACGACGTCGTTCAGCGCCTCCAGCGTCTCCTCGATCGGTGTGTCGTAGTCGAAGCGGTGGATCTGGTAGAGGTCGACATAGTCGACGCCCAGGCGCTGCAGGCTGCGGTCGATGCCGTCCAGGATGTGCTTGCGCGACAGGCCGCGGTTGTTGGGGTCGGACCCCATCGGCCCGTTGACCTTGGTGGCGATGACCACCTCGTGGCGCTTGACGAATTCCTTCAGCGCCTTGCCGGTGACCCGCTCGCTCTCGCCCTGGGAATAGACGTCGGCGGTGTCGAAGAAATTGATCCCGGCCTCCAGCGCCCGCCTGAAGAAGGGCAGGGCCGCCTCCTCGTCCAGCACCCAGGGCCGCCACTTGGACGAGCCGTAGGTCATGCAGCCGAGGCAGAGCCTGGAGACCTTCAGGCCGGTGTTTCCGAGGCGAACATAGTCCATGCGCGGCGCTCCCTTGCGTGCGGCGGCCCCCGCGGCGACTTCGCGCCTCGGGACGGCGGCGGCAAGGCAGATTTTCTCGGGGTTCAGGCGTCGGGGAGGTTCAGCCCGGTCTGGATCGCCGCCGCGGCCTCGTCGGGGGCGAGGGCGGCGGTGTCGAGGGTCAGTTCGCTGGGCGGCATGGCGTAGTCGAGCCAGCCCCGGGCCCGCAGGTCGTTCATGATGGCGTGGTCGCGCAGCTTGCCGAAGGCGGCGCGGGAGGGGGCGTCCAGGCGCGCGTCCAGGGTCTCGGCCGGGCTGGTCAGCGCCACCAGCCGCAGGCGCCCGCCGTGCGGCGCTATGGCGGCGGCGACGCGGTCCGCAAAGCCGGGGGCGAGGCTGGTCTCGGGGACGAACGTGAAAACCAGCGAAGTGTCTTCCCGCGCGGCGGTGGCGAACACCTCCAGCCACAGGGCCTCGCGCAGGTGCAGGAAGCCGGGCGAACGGAAGTCGAAGACGGCGGTGATGGCGTCCAGGACCAGGTGGTTATGGAACAGCTTCAGGCCCGTGCGCGCCGCGAGCGCCCGGGCGACGGTGAGCTTTCCCACCGCCGGCGGGCCATGCAGGAAGACGAGGTCCATGCGCCGACTATGGCGCGGCCGGCGCCTACCTGAAAAGGCGGCCGTCGGTCAGGGCCGTCTCCTCGAAGGGAAAGAGCACGGCCGGGTCCGGGGCCTCGATCTCCCCGGCGATGTCGGCCGGCGCCAGGGTGTGCAGCAGGTGGCGGATGACGTTGAGCCGGGCCTGCTTCTTCTCGTCGGTATGGACCACGTACCAGGGGGCGATCGGGGTCGAGGTGCGCTTCAGCATCTCGTCGCGGGCCTTGGAATAGTCCTTCCAGCGGCGCTGGGCCTCGGCGTCCAGGTCGCTGACCTTGAGCTGCTTCAGGGGATCGTCCCGGCGGTCGTCCAGGCGGCGGGCCTGCTCCTTCTTGGAGATGTCGAGCCACAGCTTGACGATGCGCGCGCCGCCTTCCTCCAGCATCCGCTCGAAGGCGGGCACGTCGCGCAGGAACTCCTCGTGCTCGCGGTCGGTGCAGAAGCCCATCACCGGCTCGACCCCGGCGCGGTTGTACCAGGACCGGTTGAAGATCACGACGTCCCCGGCCGAGGGCAGGTGGCGGACGTAGCGCTGGAAGTACCACTGGCTGCGCTCGCGGTCCGACGGCTTGGGCAGGGAGATGGCGCGGGTGTTGCGCGGCGCCAGGTGCTCGGTGATGCGCTTGATGGAGCCGTCCTTGCCGGCGCCGTCGCGGCCCTCGAAGATGATCAGCGCCTTGGCGCCGGTCTTGATCACCCACTGCTGATAGCGGACGAGGGCGATCTGCAGGTCGCGAAGGTCCTTCTTGTAGCCCATGACCGGTCCGTCTCCTGTTCGGCGGACACCATAGCCGCCCTCGGGGCGATGAGGAGAGCGTGATGATCCGACTTTGGGTTCCCCAGGACCTGGCGGCCGGCGCCGTGGTCGAGCCCGGCCGCGATCAGGCGCACTATCTCGTCAATGTCATGCGCCTGGCGGCGGGGGCGGAGCTGGCCCTGTTCAACGGCCGCGACGGCGAATGGCGCGCCACGGTGACCGAGGCGTCCAAGCGCGCCTGCCGCCTGGCCGTGGCGGCGCGGCTGCGCGATCAGGCGACGACGCCCGACCTCGACCTGGTCATCGCCCTGGTCAAGCGCGGGCGGCTGGAGACCATCGTCGAGAAGGCGGCGGAGCTCGGCGCGCGGCGCGTGCGCCTGGCGATCACCGAGCGCACCAACGCCGACCACGCCCGGGTGGACCGCCTGCGGGCCATCGCCACGGAGGCGTCCGAACAGACTGGCCGGCTGGACGTGCCCGAGGTCCTGGAGCCGGTGAAGCTCGACCGGCTGCTGGCCGAGCTGGAGGGCGAGGGCCGGCGGCTGATGTTCTGCGACGAGGCGGGGGACGCCGGGCCGGCGGCGGCGGTGCTGTCCGGGGCCGGGCCGGGAGCCTGGGCCATCCTGATCGGACCGGAGGGCGGCTTCTCACCGGCCGAACGCGCCCGCATCCGCGCCATCGGGGCCGCCGTCCCGGTGTCGCTGGGCCCGCGCATCCTGCGGGCCGACACGGCGGCGATCGCGGCCATGACCCTCTGGCAGGCGGCGATGGGGGATTGGGCGGCGTGAACGGCGCGCCGGGCCTCGACACCGCGTCAAATGTTCCTTATTTGTTCCTTTATCGCCATGTCCCCAATCCGGAGCGCAAGAATCTTCCAAACCAAGATGAACCGATAACCGTTAACTACGGAGATTCAGGGGGCTCCAAACCGGGCGGAAACACCGGGCCGGGGCAGATTTGACCCCTCGGAGTCCGTCACGCCGGATGACGCCCGGTGGCCCGCGCGCGGGTCTCCTCGTTTGGCGCGCCGGCGGCTCCAAATCCTCGCCTGTAAGCGAGGCTATCATCAGTTCTGCTGACAGGGCCTTGAGGTAAGACCTCTCGACGCCCACCTGCAGGAAGCTCTAGAGGGTTTTGCGGCGGCCTAGGGACGCCTGGGAGGACTATATGGCCGACACGCTCTGTGACGACCGCCCGCTGGCGTTCGAGGATCTGGTGGCGTGGTTCGCCAAGGGGTCCAAGCCGGCTTCCGAATTCAAGGTCGGCGCCGAGCACGAGAAGTTCGTCTTCCGCCTGGGCTCGCACGAGCCGGTCGCCTACGACGGCCCGAACGGCATCAAGGCCCTGCTGGAAGGGATGATGCGCTTCGGCTGGCAGGGGACCTACGAGGCCGCGCCGGGCGGCGGCGAGACCTTGATCGGCTTGCATCGCGGCATGGCCAACATCAGCCTGGAGCCGGGCGGCCAGTTCGAACTCAGCGGCGCGCCCCTGGCGACCATGCACGACATCTGCGAGGAGACCGGCCAGCACCTCGAAGAGGCCAAGACCGTGGCCGGCGAGCTGGGCCTGGGCTTCCTGGGGCTGGGCTTCACGCCCCTGTGGCGGCGCGACGAAGTGCCGGTGATGCCCAAGGGCCGCTACAAGATCATGCGCCAGTACATGCCCAAGGTCGGCGGCCAGGGCCTGGACATGATGTTCCGCACCTGCACGGTGCAGGCCAACCTCGACTTCGCCAGCGAAGCCGACATGGTCGACAAGTTCCGCGTCAGCCTGGCGCTGCAGCCGATCGCCACGGCCCTCTTCGCCAATTCGCCTTTCACCGAGGGCAAGCCCAACGGCTTCCTGACCGCCCGCGCCAACGTCTGGACCGACACCGACCCGGATCGCACCGGCCTGCTGGACTTCGTGTTCGAGGACGGCTTCGGCTTCGAGCGCTACGCCAAGTATGCGCTCGACGTGCCGATGTACTTCGTCAAGCGCGACGGCCGCTACATCGACGTGGCCGGCCGCTCGTTCCGCGACTTCATGGCCGGGCGCCTTGCCGAGGTGGACGGCGAGACCCCGACCCTCAAGGACTGGGCCGACCACACCACCACCATCTTCCCCGAGGTGCGGCTCAAGCAGTACCTGGAGATGCGCGGCGCCGACGCCGGCCCGTGGACGCGGCTGTGCGGCCTGCCCGCACTGTGGGCGGGCATCCTCTACGATCCGCCCTCGCAGGCGGCGGCCTGGGATCTTTGCAAGGGCTGGACGGCCGAGCAGCGCGCCGCCCTGCGCGGCGACGTCACCCGCCAGGGCCTCAAGGCCACCATCGCCGGGCGCACTGTCCAGGACGTGGCCAGGGACATGCTGGCCATCGCCCACCAGGGCCTGAAGAACCGCAATCGCCTGTCCGGCGGCATGGTCGACGAAACCAATTACCTCGGCGAACTGGAAGACATCGCCGACACCGGCGTCACCGCCGCCGAGCGGCTGCTGGAGCTGTACCACGGCGCCTGGCAGGGCAACGTCGGCGAGGTGTTCGAGGCGTTCGCCTACTGAGGGCGACCGGTCAGGGTCCCGGGCTCTCCACGTTCGGCGCCCAGTGGTCCTTCTGGCTGCGGCCGGAGCCGGAGTCGGTGTGCTGGACGATCTCGTCCACCGAGTCGCCGACGCCCTCGGCCACCTCCAGGAACGCGACGATGTTGGGATAGAAGGCCAGGCGGCCGTCGATCACAGACATGGCCGGATAGGGGCTCTCATAGGTCCAGACTGCGTTCTCGCGGATGTCGCCGTCCATGTTCAGGGTGAAATAGCCGGCCTGGCCCTTGTAAGGGCAGTGGGTGGCGTGGTCGGTGCGGTGCAGGTAGTCCATCGCCACGTCGTCCCGCGGGAAATAGAACACCGGCTTGTAGGTCGCTTCCTTGAGCGTCAGGACGTTGGCGCTGTCGGCGATGACGTGGCCCTCGAACAGCACCTGGACGCGCCCGGGATGGGCCGTGACGGTGATGGGATGGTCGGGACCGGGAACCTTCATCTCAGCCATGGGGTGTCTCCTCTGACGTTCTAACGCCGCCCGGCCTAAGGTGGGTCCGCCATCGGGCGAAGGGAAGGGATGCGCAACAGCCTTGCTTGTGAAAGGCCTGTCGGCGTGATTGTTTGCCCCCGTTCAGCCCCATCCGAGGTAGGCGTTTCATGGATCTTGTCTTCGTCGCCGGCATATTGATCACGGTGGCGACGGCCATCCCGGTGGTCCTGCAGCTTCGCAGCCACCCGCGCGGCCTGTTCGTGCTGTTCTTCGCCGAGATGTGGGAGCGGTTCTCCTACTACGGCATGCGCGGCCTGCTGATCTTCTACCTGACGCAGCAGTTCCTGTTCGACGATACCTTCAGCCAGGGGCAGTACGGGGCCTACACGTCGCTGGTCTATCTGCTGCCTCTGATCGGCGGCATGCTCGCGGACCGCTTCCTGGGGACGCGCAAGGCGATCCTGTTCGGGGCCGTGCTGCTGGTGGCCGGTCACCTGGCCATGGGGATCGAGGGCAAGCCGGCGGTGCAGACCCTGACCTGGCAGGGCGCCAAGTACGAGTTCCAGGTCACCGGCCGGGGCGAGGGGCGCCACGTCCAGCTCAAGGTCGGCCAGGGCGCCTATGACTTCGCCCCGGCGCCGGGCGGCGGGCTGGCGCTGAAGGGCCTGCCGGCGGGATCGCCCCTGCCCTCCGTCCTGCCCAAGGGCGGCTACCAGCTGGGGGTCGAGAAGCGCGACCCCCTGTTCACCGACATCCTCTACCTCGCCCTGTCGCTGATCATTGTCGGGGTGGGGTTCCTGAAGGCCAACATCTCCTCGATCGTCGGCCAGCTCTATCCGCAGGGCGATCCGCGCCGCGATCCGGGATTCACCCTCTACTACTATGGCATCAACCTGGGGGCCTTCTGGGCGTCCATCGCCTGCGGCTGGCTGGGCCAGAACGTCGGCTGGTGGGCGGGCTTCGGCGCCGCGGGCGTCGGCATGCTGGCCGGGCTGGTGGTGTTCGTCTGGGGCAAGCCGTTGCTGGAAGGCCATGGCGAGCCGCCCGACCCCGTGGCCCTGAAGGCGCCCAAAGTCGGGCCGCTCAGCACCGAGGCGCTGATCTACCTCGGCGGCCTGGCGGCCATCGCGGTGGTCTGGATGCTGGTCCAGAACAACGCCGTGGTGGGCTACCTGCTGGGCGCCGGGTCGGTCGCCGTGCTGGGCTATCTCGGCTGGTTCATGGCCACCTCATGCACCAAGGTGGAGCGCGAGCGGCTGTTCCTGGCCCTGGTGCTGATCGCCGCCTCGGTGGTGTTCTGGACCCTGTTCGAGCAGGCCGGCTCGTCGCTGAACCAGTTCGCCGAGCGCAACACCGACCTCGGCATCGGCTTCGGCCAGGCGATGACGGCGGCGCAGACCCAGTCTTTCAACGCCGGCTTCATCCTGCTGGGGGCGCCGGTGTTCTCGGCGCTGTGGGCCTGGCTTGGGCGGCGGGGCGCGGACCCCAACCCGGTGCTGAAGTTCGCCCTGGGCCTGCTGCAGGTGGGCGCGGGCTTCTTCGTGCTGGTGTGGGGCGCCGCCTACGCCGACGCCGCCTACAAGGTGCCGCTGGTGTTCCTCGCCGCGGCCTACCTGTTGCACACCACGGGCGAACTCTGCCTGTCGCCGGTGGGCCTGTCGCAGATGACCAAGCTGTCGGCCCCGGCGGTGATCTCGACGATCATGGCGACCTGGTTCCTGGCCTCGTCCTGGGCCCAGTTCATCGGCGGCAAGGTGGCCCAGCTGACGGCGACCGAGACGGTGGGCGGCCAGGTGCTGGATCCGGCCAAGGCGCTGGCCACCTACACCCAGGTGTTCGCCATGATCGGCTGGGCGGGCCTGGCCGCCGGGGTGCTGATGCTGGTGCTCAGCCCCCTCCTGAAAGGCTGGGCTCACGGCGCCAGCGACACCCATCCCCGGCCGGAGATCGACGGCGATCGGCAGGGCGCCGAGCCCGC
>JAFEEA010000085.1 GCA_018241335.1 Pseudomonadota bacterium | reverse complement strand
CACGTCGATGACGTGTTCCGTACCGTTGTGTTCGACGTAGGTGATCTTGGCCATGGACTCCCCGCACCGCCGATTTTCAGGCGGCGACCTCTTTCATGGAAACGGTCGGATCGGCAAGTTTCTCGAGAGAGACCGGCTTCTTCTGACCAATGAGTTGACGCCCGGCCATGAATTCGGCCGGGGCGTTGACGGCTTCCACCGCCTGGATGACGTCCCCGTTCAGGTGGAAGACGGCGAACTTGGCGTTGGCCGGATCGCCGCGGACCACGGTGCGGTCCACTTCGAACGGCATGCCGGCGATCTGGAGCTTGAGGTCGTACTGGTCCGACCAGTTCCAGGTCACTTCGTGCGGCGGCGCGGGCCGGCCGGTGATGGCGCTGGCGGCCTGCTTGGCCTGCTCCAGGGCGTTGGCGACGCTCTCGAGCCGGTGGCTGCGGGCGTAGAGCGGCAGCGGACGCTGGGTCACGTCTCCGATGGCGAACACCGACGGGTCGGACGTGCGAGCATCCACGTCGACCTCGATGCCGTTGGCGCATTTCAGGCCGGCGGCCTGGGCCAGTTCGTCGTTGGGAATGACGCCCACGCCCACCACGACGTCGTCGCAGGCGATCACCCGGCCGTCGGCCAGCTTGACGCCGGTGACGTGCCCGGCGCCCTCGAAGCTCACGATCGAGGCGCTCAGCTCGAAGCCGACGCCGCGGGCCTTGTGGTAGGCCATGAAGAAATCGGACAGCTCCTGGCACGACGAGCGCGCCAGGATGCGCGGGGCGGCCTCGATGACCACCGCATCGGCGCCCAGGGCGCGAGCCGAGGCCGCCGCCTCCAGGCCGATGTAGCCGCCGCCCACCACCGCCAGCCGCTTGCCGGGGCCCAGTGCGGCCTTGAGACTCTCGGCGTCGGCCGCGGAGCGCAGGACGAACACGCCCGCCAGGTCCGCGCCCGGCAGGGGCAGCGAGCGCGCCCGCGCCCCGGTGGCGATGATCAGATGCTGGTAAGGCAGGGCCCGACCGTCGGCGAGCGCGACCGTCTTGGCGGCGCGGTCGATGGCCGTCACCGCCACGTTCAGCACCAGGTCGATGTTGTGTTCGGCGTAGAAGCTGACCGGCCGCAGGGCCAGGCTGTCGGCGTCGGCCTCGCCCTTCAGCCAGGCCTTGGACAGCGGCGGGCGCTGGTAGGGGGCGATGGGCTCGTCGCCCACCACGGTGATGGCGCCCTCGTAGCCATACTGGCGCAGCAGCGCGGCCGCCGTGCCCCCGGCATGCCCCGCCCCGACAATCACCACCCCTGATGCGGCCTGTTGGCTCATGCTCTTCCGATGCAGATAAATGACGCCGGCGTCAACTTACCAATTTGTAGCCGACCGATCAGCGATAACCTTGAGCTGGCGCAAGGCCGGCGATTTCGCGCCTAGATCGTGCGTTCCACCAGCATGGACTTGATCTCCGCGATCGCCTTGGCGGGGTTCAGACCCTTGGGACAGACCTGGGCGCAGTTCATGATCGTGTGGCAGCGATAGAGCTTGAAGGGGTCCTCCAGCGCATCCAGGCGCTCGCCCGTGGCCTCGTCTCGGCTGTCGATCAGCCAACGGTAGGCGTGCAGCAGGGTGGCCGGTCCCAGGTACTTGTCGCCGTTCCACCAGTAGCTGGGGCACGAGGTCGAGCAGCAGGCGCAGAGGATGCATTCGTAGAGGCCGTCGAGCTTGGCCCGGTCGGCTTCGGACTGGCGCCATTCGGCCTGCGGCTCCGGCGTGGTGGTGTGCAGCCACGGCTCGATGGAGGCGTACTGGGCGTAGAACAGGGTCAGGTCCGGGATCAGGTCCTTGACCACCGCCTGGCTGGGCAGCGGCGAGATCTGGATCTCCTTGCCGGGAACTTCCTCCCAGCCGTGCGTGCAGGCGAGCGTGTTGCGCCCGCCGATGTTCATGGCGCACGAGCCGCAGACGCCCTCGCGGCACGAGCGGCGAAACGCCAGGGTCGGGTCCATGGTGTTCTTGATGTGGATGAGCACGTCCAGCAGCATCGGGCCGCAGGCGTCGACATCCACGTCGTAGGTGTCCCAGCGCGGGTTTTCGGTCCCCTCGGGGTCGTAGCGATAGATGCGGAAGGTCTTCACGCGCTTGGCGCCGGCCGGCGCCGGATGGTGCCGGCCCTTGCCGACGACGGAATTCTTCGGAAGCGTTAGCTTGACCATGCCGCAGCCGTTTCCCTGCCTCGAACTTGCGGATTGGTCCTAGCCCCCGCAAAGGCCTGTGTCCATGCGCCGTTGGCCGCGTAACGCGGCGTCACCCCGCGCGACCAGGGATCGAATGGCGCCCTCGCGCGTTGGCCATGCACGAGACCAACTCCGGACCCTGTGACAGGACCCACCCATGCCCTTCGCTCGCGGACTTCGGCCTGCCAACGATCATGCCGCCCACGATCCCTTGAGCATCGTGGTGAAGGGCGACGAGGTGCTGGTGCTGGGCGCGGAAGGGTCGGTCCAGGCCCTGTCGGTGAGGGCGGCCGAGATTTCGGTGACACGCCTGCTCGACGCCATCGCCATCGCCCAGGGCCGCATGCCCTCGGCCCAGCGCTAGGACCGCACGCCGATCAGGAATTGCGGGTGAACTCGCGGCCGTGCATCTGCACCGTGTCGGTGCGCTTGTCGTAGACGGCGTCGCCCCAATAGGTGCCGGTCTTCATGTCGCCGTTGGCGCAGGACGCGAAGAAGGTCGTCTCCTCGGTGGCGTCCGTGTTCCCCAGGAAGACGAACTGGTGCCAGACGACCATGTTGTCGTGCCGGCGCACCTGGACCTGGATGCGATTGCCGACATTGTCCGAGGTCCACGCCCCCGCCAGCTTGTCGCAACCGTCCTGCTCCGCGACCCGCGGCGCCGCCCGCGCCAGGGCCGGGGCGGCGTGGTGGTTGCAGGCCGATAGCGCGACCGCGCAGAGCACCGTCACGCCGAGCGCCCGGATAGGGGCGTACGCTCTCATCTTAACCAAGTCCTAACACACTGAAGCGGGGCCGTTTCTAGGGAGGCAGGCCGACGAATTCAACGGCCGTGACTTTTTTCGCCCGCTACCTTTCGCCTCGCCCCCCGCAAGGTCACCCGCCGGGCGGCCGCACCGCCAGGGGAAGATCGTCGAAGAGGCTGGGCGCGGCGGTGGTGCGGGCCTTCTCGATCGACAGCATGCGCATCTTGGTCGTCACGCCGCCCGGCGCCGAAAATCCGCCCGACTTGCCGCTGGCCGCCAGCACGCGGTGGCAGGGCACGATGATCGGAATCGGGTTGCGACCCAGGGCCTGGCCCACCTGCTGCGACAGGGCGACGTCCCCCAACCGCCGGGCGATGTCGCCATAGGTCAGGGTCTCGCCGGGCGGGATGCCCCGGGCGATGTCCCAGACCTTGCGATGCAGGTCCGGCGCCTGGCGATAGTCGAGAGTGACGCCGGTCAGGTCGGCCGGCTCGCCGCGCATGAGGGCCTGGATGGCGGCGATCGCCTCGGCGACGGCGGCGTCCGGCGTGGCTTCGGCGGCTCCAGGGAACCGTCGGGCGACGCGCCCGCGCACGTCAGGCTCGGGCAGCATGGCGCCCACCACCCCGCCCTCGCCCCAGATCAGGGCGCAGTCGCCGATGGCGGTGTCGAAGACGGCGAAGGCGAGGTCCGGCATGGGTCGAGCCTAACACCGACCCGCGGCCTCGCGCCGCCCGGAACTTGCGCGCCGGGCGGGCTGCTGACGTGTTTGGCCCTAGTAGACCCGCGGCTTGGGCGGGATCGAGGGCGCCTCGTTCGTCATCGGCGTGGAGTGGACCGGGCGGTAGTCGATGGTCACGGCGCCGGAAGCGTCGTCCCACCAGGCCAGGGAGTGCTTCATCCAGTTCACGTCGTCGCGCTCGGCGAAGTCCTCGCGCGCGTGGGCGCCGCGGCTCTCGGTGCGGTTCAGGGCCCCGTTCACCGTCACGATGGCCTGGCCGACCAGGTTCTCGAACTCCAGGGTCTCGATGAGGTCGGTGTTCCAGATCATGCCGCGGTCGGAGACCTTGATGTCCGGGCGCTTGGCGTGCACCGCGGCCAGGCGCTCGACGCCCGACTTCAGCGACTCGCCGGTGCGGAAGACGGCGGCGTCTTCCTGCATGGCGGTCTGCATCTCCAGGCGGATCTGCGCCGTGGGCGTGCCGCCCGAGGCATGGCGCAGGCGGTCGAGGCGGGCCAGGTGGCCCTCGGTCCAGGCTGCCTTGAGTTCAGGCTGGGTGGCGCCAGACTTGAGCGTCTCGCCGCAGTGCAGGCCGACCGCGCGGCCGAACACCACCAGGTCGATCAGGGAGTTGGAGCCCAGGCGGTTTGAGCCGTGCACCGACACGCAGGCCGCCTCGCCCACCGCCATCAGGCCCGGCACCACCTGGTCGGGATTGTCGCCGACGCGGGTGACCACCTCGCCGTGGAAGTTCGTCTGGATGCCGCCCATGTTGTAGTGGACGGTCGGCAGCACCGGGATCGGCGCCTTGGTGACGTCGACGCCCGAGAAGACGCGGGCCGTCTCGGAGATGCCGGGCAGGCGCTCGTGCAGCACCTTGGGATCCAGGTGGTCCAGGTGCAGGAAGATGTGGTCCTTCTTGGGACCGACGCCCCGGCCTTCGCGGATCTCGATGGTCATGGCGCGGCTGACCATGTCGCGCGGCGCCAGGTCCTTCACGGTGGGCGCATAGCGCTCCATGAAGCGCTCGCCCTCGGAATTGGTCAGGTAGCCGCCCTCGCCCCGGGCGCCCTCGGTGATCAGGCAGCCGGCGCCGTAGATGCCGGTGGGGTGGAACTGGACGAACTCCATGTCCTGCAGCGGCAGGCCCGCGCGCAGCACCATGCCGCCGCCGTCGCCGGTGCAGGTGTGGGCGCTGGTGGCGTTGAGGTAGGCCCGGCCGTAGCCGCCGGTGGCCAGCACCGTGGTCTGGGCCTGGAAGCGGTGCAGGGACCCATCGTCCAGCTTCCACGCCGTCACGCCCCGGCACGTCCCCTCGTCCATGATCAGGTCGAGGGCGAAGTACTCGATGAAGAACTCGACGTCCTTGCTGAGCGACTGGCCGTACATGGTGTGCAGCATGGCGTGACCGGTGCGGTCGGCCGCCGCGCAGGTGCGCTGGATCGGGGCCTCGCCGAAGTTCTTGGTCATGCCGCCGAAGGCGCGCTGGTAGATCTTGCCGTCCGGGGTGCGCGAGAAAGGCACGCCCCAGTGCTCCAGCTCATAGACCGCCGCCGGGGCGTTGCGGACCATGTATTCGATGGCGTCCTGGTCGCCCAGCCAGTCCGACCCCTTGACGGTGTCGTACATATGCCAGCGCCAATCGTCCGGCCCCATGTTGCCGAGGCTGGCCGAGATGCCGCCCTGGGCCGCCACGGTGTGGCTGCGGGTGGGGAACACCTTGGTGATGCAGGCCGTCTTCAGCCCCGCCGCCGCGCAGCCCAGCGCCGCGCGCAGGCCCGAGCCGCCGGCGCCCACCACCACCACGTCGAACCGGTGGTCGATGAATTCGTAGGACGCCATGGTCAGTTCGCTCCGCCGCCGACGGCGACCTTCAGAAGGGACACCAGGGCCAGGGCGCCGGCGCCCCAGGCCACGAAGACGTTGAGCACCAGCAGGGCCAGCTTGGTCCCGGGCTGCTCGATGTAGTCCTCGATGATCACGCGCATGCCGAGCTGCATATGGTAGCAGGCGGCCACGATTGTCAGGGCCAGCAGGGCCGCGTTCAGCGGGTGCTGCAGCCACGCCACCGCGTCGGCGTAGCCGCCGGCGGCCAGGCCCAGCGCCGAGGCGACGCCCCATAGGACCAGGAAGATCAGAGCCACGGCGCTGACGCGTTGGCCGATGAAGTGGCCGACGCCGTGCTTGGACGCGCCCATGCCGCGGGCGCGGCCGAGGGGGGTGCGGAAACCGGTCATGCCAGCGCTCCCATGGCGAAGGCCGCCGCCCAGACCAGGGCCGCGGCGGCTATGGCGAAGGCGTAGGCGATGACGGCGGTGGCGTTGGCGGTCTTGGGCTGGAAGCCCTGGCCCAGGTCCCAGGCCAGGTGCCGCACGCCGTTGGCCAGGTGGAAGAACACCGCCACGGTGATCCCGAACAGCACCACCTTGCCCGGGATCGAGCCCAGCAGGCCCTTGTAGGCGGCGTAGCAGTCCGGCCCCGTAGCGAGGGCGAAGGCCCAGCCCGCCAGAATCAGGGCGCCGACGTACAGCGCCACCCCGGCCGCCCGGTGCAGGATCGACGCGGCCATGGTGACGTGCCAGCGCCAGATCATGAACGGCGAGAGCGGGCGCGGTCGCACGCCCGGCGAGGCTTCAGCCATGTATCCCTCCAGAAAGCGCCGGGACTTTTAAGCCGAGGCGCGGGGGTGTCAACGAAGCGGAGGCGCTTCCGCGTCCTCCAGCCACGACGCCGAGCGCATTTCCTGCAGGCGCGAGGCCGTGCGTTCGAATTCGAAGGCCTGGTCGCCCTGCGGATAGAGGCTCTCCGGCTCGGCGGCGGCCAGCACCACCAGGCGCGCGCGGGCCTCGTAGAGGGTGTCGATCAGGGTGCCGAAGCGCTTGGCCTCGTTGCGGCGGTCGGGGGTGATGCGCGGCACCGCCTCGACGAAGACGGTGTGAAAACGATCGGCGATGGCCAGGTAGTCCTGCGGCCCCAGGGCGGCGACGCACAGGCTGGCGAAGTGGGCGCGCAGCAGGCCGCCGGCGGCGCGGGGGAAATGCTCCTTGCGGCCCAGCACCTCCAGCGTCGCGCCCAGCTCCTCTTCGCCGCCCAGCATGTCGGCCCACAGGGCGTCGAACTGGCGCTCGTTGTCCGGGTCGATGGGCGCGAACCAGGTGCCCGCCCCACGCAGCCGGTCCAGGCGGTAGTCGTGCTGGCCGGCCACCGAGACCATCTCCATGCGGTCCTTCAGCATCTGGATGAAGGGCGCGAAGAGCTGGCGGTTGATGCCGTTCTTGTAGAGGTCGTCGGGCGGGCGGTTGGAGGTGGCCACCAGGGTGACGCCGCGCTCGAACAGGGCCTCGAACAGGCGACCCAGGATCATGGCGTCGGCGATGTCGGTGACCTGCAGCTCGTCGAAGCAGAGGAGGCGCGCCTCGGCGGCGATGACGTCGGCCACCGGCGGAATCGGGTCGTCGCCCTTCATGCGGCCCGAGTGGGCGTGGCCGAAGCGGGCCTGGCGCTGGCCCGCGTCGCCGCGCCGCCAGGCGTCGACCAGGCGGTGGACCTCGGCCATGAAGACGTGGAAATGGACCCGCCGCTTGGGCTCCATCGGGGCGGCGGCGAAGAACAGGTCCATCAGCAGCGACTTGCCGCGCCCCACCGGCCCCCAGAGGTAGACCCCGCGCACGCCCTCGGCCTTGCGGAACAGCCCCTTGGGCCGCGCGCCCGCCAGCCGCGCCTCCAGCGCCGACAGGGCGTCCACCGCCGCGGCCTGGGCCGGATCGGCCTTCAGCTCGCCCGAGCGGAGCTTGTCGTCATAGGCGGCGCGGGTGAGGCCGGTCATCCCGCGCCGGTTAGCCTGCCCCGCCGCCGATCACAACCTGCCGTGGGGGGATCGTCGGAGCGGCGGTTGGACGGCGCGTCCCGTCACGATAACCTCGGCCTCCAGGCAACAGAGGGCGCAACGATCGCGGCGAACACCGCCCGGCCGGCCCCGAGGGGAACAGGCGAGTGGCCGACATCGACCAGGCGCAATCGCAAGCCTTCATCGCCGCGCTCGAGGCCGGCGACCTGGAGGGCGTACGGCGCGCGCCCAAGGCCGAGGCGCACACCCACGGCCCCTATGGCGGCGACCGGGACTGGCTGCGCGAGCGGACCGGCCGCGACATCCCGCCCCTGAGCGAACCCCTGGCGTCCCTGTCGCAGATGGACGCCTGGACCGCCGAGTATGTCTCGGACCTGTTCAAGGGCGCGGACGGCCGCAGGCTGGGCTGGGAAGGGGCGTTCGCGCGCGCCCGGCGCGACGGGCTGACGCGGGTCGAGTTCGGCGAAGACGTCTGGATGATCACGCAAGGGGTGGGCGAGCCGGCCGACCTGCTGGCCCGCATCGAGGCGGCGCGGACCGCGATCCATCCCGAGATCGAATGGGTCCCGCAGCTCGGATTTTCGCGCCACTGCAAGCGGTCCTGGCTCTGGCATTGGCTGACGCCATTCCTGGAGGCCGGGGGCTGGCGGGTGCTTGACCTGTCCGGCGACGAGCACGCCCAGCCCATCGAGACGTTCCAGCCGCTCTATCGGGCGTGCAAGGACAAGGGCCTGAGGCTCAAGGCCCACGTGGGCGAGTGGGGCGTGGCCGACGATGTCTGGCGCGCCGTCGAGGTCCTGGAGCTGGACGAGGTGCAGCATGGCATCGCCGCCGCCGACTCGCCCCAGGTCATGCGCTTCCTCGCCGACCACGGCGTGGTGCTGAACGTCTGCCCGACCTCGAACCTGCTGCTCGGACGGGTTCCGAGCCTGAAGGACCACCCGATCCGCGCCCTCTATGACGCCGGCGTGCGCGTGACGATCAACAGCGACGACACCCTGGTCTTCGGGGTCGGGGTTTCCGAGGAGTTCCTGGCGCTGCACCAGGCCGGGGTCTTCGACGCCGGGGAGTTGGACCAGATCCGGCGCTGGAGCCTGGAGGCGAAGCCGCAGCCGCCCCTGGCGAACTGAACCCGCCGGCCCTAGCCGCCCTCTGCCCCCAACTCCTTCAGTACGAAGCGGTAGGTGTCGGCCTTCTCGCAGGCGCAGCCGCGCATGACGCCCTGCTTGTCCCACCAGATCAGGGTCGGATAGGCGAAGTTGACGTCATTGTCCTTGAGCAGGGGCCTAAGGTCCTCGACCAGCTTGCGGCCGGCGTCGACCACGGCGGTGCGGGCGGCGTCGCCGTCGGCGGGCGGCACGCCGGGCGCGGTCCAGGCGTCGGCCGGCTTCACCGCGGTCCACTGCTGATAGAGCTTCCAGCTTCGGTTCAGCCACAGCTCGGCCACCGTGGCGCGCTCGGGCGGGGTGGACTTCGACTGGCCGTTGCGGTCGGCGCGGGCGATCATGATCACGCGGGTGTCGACGCCCACGGCCTGAAGCTTGGGGAACATCTCCTCCTCGAAGCGGATGCAGTCCGGGCACGAGCGATAGGAGACCATGTAGAGCTTGGGCCCGCCCAGCTTGGGCGAAACATAGCCGGCGCCCTCAAGCGCCTTGGCGATCTCGGCCTGGTGGGTCTTGATGGTGTGCGGGCGCCAGCGCAGGTCCATCGCCCACCAGCCGTAGAGCCCGCCGCCGACGACGGCCAGGACGGCGATGGCGATCAGCCAGGGGACGAACTTCTTCATGACGCGATCCTGTCGCCGCTTGATCCGCCTCATGGGCGCGCGGGCGGCCTTGCGCACATGCTGCATGGCGGAGCATGAACCGGTCAACCGCCGGCCTTGCCCGAGGCCCGCCGACGCGGGCATGGTCAAACGCTGAACGGAGAGGACGCCATGCTGCTGCATGCCGAAGGGGAGTTCCGCCTGAACGACGAGGCCGACACCGTGGACCTGGGCGAATCCCTGGCCCGGGTGCTGCAGAAGGGCGACGCCGTTTGCCTGTCGGGGCCGCTGGGCGCCGGCAAGTCGGTGCTGGCCAGGGCGATGGTGCGGGCGCTTTGCCCGGACGAGGGCGAGGTGCCCAGCCCGACCTTCACCCTGGTGCAGTTCTATCCGGCCCCGGACTTCCCCCTGGCCCACTTCGACCTCTATCGCCTGGCCTCGGCCGACGAGGCCTATGAGGTCGGCCTGGACGAGGCCCTGCGTGAAGGCGCCGCGATCATCGAGTGGCCCGAGCGGCTGGGCCACCACCTGCCGCACGACCGGCTGGAGGTGGAGATCAGCCTCGACGGCGACGCCCGGCGCGTGCGCCTGACGCCGCACGGCGCCTGGGAGGAGCGGCCTCTTGAAGCCTGAGAGCGGCAGATCGGGGCGCGAGGCGCTGAAGACCGATTTCCTGGCGGCGGCTGGGCTCGCCGGCGCCAAGCGCGAGATGCTGGCCGGCGACGCCTCCACGCGCCGTTACGAGCGGCTCTACCCCGCCCGCGGCCCCAGCTTGATCTTCATGGACCAGCCGCCCTCTGTGGAGACCCAGCCCTGCCCGCCCAAGGCCACCGACGCGGAGCGCAAGGCCCTGGGCTACAACGCCCTGGCGCGCCTGGCGGCCGGGCGGGTGGAGGCGTTCGTGGCATGCGCCGGCTACCTGACTTCCCGCGGCCTGTCGGCGCCCAGGGTGATCGCGGCGGATGCGGAGGCGGGCCTGGCGGTCCTGGAGGACCTGGGCGACGGCCTCTACGCCAGCCTGATCGCCGAGGGCATGGACGAGGCGCCGCTGTACGACGCCGCCATCGACGTCCTGGCCGTGCTGCACGACGAGCGGCCGCCGGATGTCCTCAAGGCGTCCGGCGCGACCTGGCCGCTGCTGACCTACGACGACCTGGCCCTGAAGACGGCCGGCGACCTCTTCACCGAGTGGCTGCCGAAGTTCAATCCGCGCCTGACATTCGGCCCGACGCAGGCGGCCGAGTGGGACTCCATCTGGGCGCCGATCCGGGCCCGGGGCGAGGCGGGCGCCAGCGTCTTCTGCCACCGCGACTATCACGCCGAGAACCTGGTCTGGCTGCCGGATCGCCCCGGCGCCGCCCGCGTCGGCCTGCTGGATTTCCAGGACGCCCTGAGGGCCCACCCGGCCTGGGACCTCTCCATGCTGCTGCACGACGCCCGCCGCGACGTGGCGCCGGAACGCGAGGCGGCCTGCCTGGCCCGCTATTTCGACCGCAACCCGCAGCTCGACCGCGCCGCTTTCACGGCCGACTTCCACGCCCTTGGCGCGCTGAACATCGTGCGCATCCTGGGCATCTTCTCGCGGCTGGTGGTGCGCGACGGCAAGCCCCGCTACGCGGCCTTCATGCCGCGGCTATGGGGCTATCTGGACCGTTGCCTGGCCGACCCGTCCCTGGCGGCGCTGAAGGGCTGGCTGGACGACCACGCGCCGGCGGAGTCGCGCGCATGACGGCCGGCGCACCCAAGACGGCGATGGTGCTGGCGGCCGGCCTCGGCCTTCGCCTGCGCCCCCTGACCGAGCGCATGCCCAAGGCCCTGGTCAAGGTCGGCGGCAAGGCGATGATCGACCATGCCCTGGACGGCCTGCGCGACGCCGGGGTCGAACGGGCGGTGGTCAATGTCCACGCCTTCGCCGACCAGCTGGAGGACCATCTGAAGGCCCGCCGCGACCTGGAAATCCTGATCTCCGACGAGCGCGCCCTGCGCCTGGAGACCGGCGGCGGGGTCAAGAAGGCCCGGGCCATGCTGGGCGAGGGGCCGATCTGGGTCGCCAACAGCGACTACGCCTGGATCAGCCGCGACGGCTTCGGGGCCGTGGCCCGGGCCTGGGACCCGGCGCGGATGGACGTCTGCGTCATCGTGGTCCCCAAGGAACGCACCCTGGGCTTCGAGACGCCCGGCGACTTCACCATCGACGCCGAGGGCCGGCTGACCCATCGGGGCGAGGCGACCAGCGCGCCGCTGCACTGTTTCGGTGTCGAGATCCTGGACCCCGCGCCGGTCTACGCCGACCCGCGCGAGGCGTTCTCGCTGTTCGACATCTGGATGGCGGCCCAGCAGCGCGGGCGCCTGTTCGGCGTGGAGCCGGACGGGACCTGGATGCAGGCCGGCGATCCGCGCTCGCTCGCGGCCGTCGAGGCGCGCCTGGCGCAGGCGGGCGCGGCGAGCCAGGAGGCGCCGGCCGAGGCGCGATGACCGGCTTCCTCGCCGCCCCGGCGCCGCGCTGGTTCACGATCGCCGCGCACCGCCCCTTCCTGGAGGACCTGGCCGCCGGCGTGCACGCGGCCCTGTCGCCCCTGGGGCCCGAGGCCCTGGCCGAGGCGGTGATCCTGGTGCCGACGCGCCGCGCGGCGCGGGGCCTCGCCGAGGCCTTCCTGAAAGCCGCCGACGCCAGGGCGGTGCTGCTGCCGCAGGTGCGGGCCATCGGCGACCTGGACGAGGGCGAGCCGCCGTTCGAGCCGGGGGACCTGGCCCTCGACCTGCCGGCGGCGATCAGCCCCTGGCGGCGGCGCTTCGAGCTGGCCCGGCTGGTCACCAAAAACCAGGCCATGCTCGACCGCGAGGACCTGGACGCCGGGGCGGCGCTGGAGCTGGCCGACGCCCTGGCCGCCTTCCTGGACGGGCTGGAGATCGAGGAGGTCGGCGACCCGGCGGCGGTGCGCGGCCTGGTGGAGGGCGACCTCGCCCAGCATTGGCGCCGCTCGGCGGAGTTCCTGTCCCTGGCCCTGGAAGCCTGGCCCCGGCGGCTGGACGAGCTGGGCCTGGTCGACGTGGCCCGGCGGCGGGTGGCGCTGCTGCGACGGCTGGGCGAACGCTGGACCGAGCGCCCGCCGGCCGAGGTGCTGATCGCGGCCGGCTCGACCGGCACCGCGCCCGCCGCGGCCGACCTGCTGGCGGCGGTGGCCCGCGCGCCGCGCGGCTGCGTGGTCCTGCCGGGGCTGGACAAGTCCCTGGCCGCGGCGGCGTGGGACCAGGTGGAGGACCAGCATCCCCAGGGCTCCATGAAGCGCCTGCTGGCGCGCTCCGGCATCGACCGGGGCGACGTGCGCGACTGGGATCCGGCCGCCGAGACCGAGGCGCGGGGTCGCTGGCGCCGGCGGCTGGTCAACGAAGCCCTTCGCCCCGCCGAGGCCACCGCCGACTGGCTGGAGCAGATCGAGAACCTGCGCCGCGAGGGCGAGGCGGCCGGAGTTGACCCCCTGGCCATGGGCCTGGACGGCCTGGCCGTGGTCTCGGCCCGCACCGAGGAAGAGGCCGCCACCGCCGCGGCCCTGCTGATGCGCGAGAGCCTGGAGACGCCGGACGCCACCTGCGCCCTGATCACCCACGACGTCGACCTGGCCCGCCGGGTCAGCGCGCGCCTGACCCGCTGGGGCGTCAGCGCCGACACCTCCGCCGGCCAGCCCCTGGCGCAGTATCCGGCGGCGACCCTGGCCAGCCTGGTCGCCCGGGCGGCGGCCGATCCCGGCGATCCGGTCACCCTGCTGGCCGTGGTCAAGCACCCGCTGGTGCGGATGGGCCTGGACGAGGCGACCCTGGAGCGCCGGCGCCGGGCCCTGGAACGCTACGGCCTGCGCGGGCCCCGTCCCGGTGGCTGGGGCGCGCTGGAGCAACGCCTGCGGGACGCCCAGCAGGGGCGCGAGGACGAGGACGCGGCCCGGGTGGCCGCCCGGCTCGAGAGCGTCGAGGAAGCCCTGGCCCTGACGCCGCTGCTGCGCGCCACGCTGGACGCCCTGGCCGGGGTGTTCGCCGACGGACCGGCGCCGGCGGCGCTGGCCGCGCGGAGCCTGGCCGAGGCGCTGGAGACCCTGGCGACCGGGCCCGGCGGCGGCCAGGGCGATCTCTGGGCCGGGCTCGGCGGCGAGGCGGCGGCGGGGCTGCTGTCGGCGCTGATGAGCGAGAGCGAGGGCCTGCCCGCCGTCACCGCCAGCGCCTTCGCCGAACTGATGGACAGCCTGATGGCGCGCGAGAGCGTGCGTTCGGGCGGCGCCACCCATCCGCGCCTGAAGATCCTGGGGGTGCTGGAGGCGCGCTTGGTGCGCGCCGACCACCTGATCCTGGCCGGGCTGGAGGAAGGCGTCTGGCCGCCATCGGCCCCCATCGACCCCTTCCTGTCGCGCCCCATGCGCAAGAGCCTGGGCCTGCCGCCGCCGGAGCGGCGGGTGGGGCTGTCGGCGCACGACTTCGCCCAGGCGGCGTCGGCGCCCCGGGTCACCCTGATCCACGCCGAGCGCCGCGGCGGCGCGCCGGCGGTGGCCTCGCGCTGGCTCTGGCGGCTGGAGACCCTGGCCCGGGGCGCCAAGGTCGACCTGCCCCGCCGGCCGGAACTGATCGCCTGGACGCGGGGCCTCGACGCGCCGGGCGGCCGCTTCGAGCCGGCGCGGCGGCCCCGCCCGACGCCGCCCCTGCGCGTCCGTCCGCGGCGCATGCCGGTGACCGGGGTCGAGCGCTGGATCCGCGACCCCTACGCCGTCTACGCCCGCGAGATCCTGAAGCTGCGGCCCCTCGACCGGCCGGACGAGCCGGTGGAGGCCCTGGCGCGCGGCACCGCCATTCACGCCGCCTTCGAGCGCTTCTCGCGCGAGCACCCCGAGGCCCTGCCCGAGGCCGCCGAGGCGGTGTTCGCCGCCATGCTTGGCGAGGCGCTGCGGGCGGCCGGCGTGCCGGAGGGCCGCATGGCGCGCGAGCTGGCCCTGGCCGCCAACGCCGCCCCCTGGGTGGTGGACTTCGAGCGCCGCCGCCGGCCGGGCGCGCGGCTGATGATCGAGCAGAGCGGCCTCATGGAGATCGATGCGCCGGGCGGCGGCTTCGTCCTGACCGCCAAGGCCGACCGTATCGAGGCCCGCGGCGGCGTCGCCGACATCCTGGACTACAAGACCGGCGCCGCCCCCAGCCCCAAGCAAGTCAAGGCCGGGCTGTCGCCGCAGCTTACCCTGACGGCCGCCATCGTGGCGGCGGGCGGCTTCGCCGAGCTGGGCCCCCTGGCCCCGGGCGAGCTGGTCTATGTGCGCGTCAGCGGCGGAAGGACGCCCGGCCGCGAGGAGAAGCGCGCCCAGGGGGCCGAGAGCCAGGCCCTGGCCGACGCCGCCCTGGCGGGGCTGAAGAAGCGCATCGACTGGTTCGACCAGGAGGAGACCGGCTACCAGTCCTGGGCCATGCCCCAGTTCATCGGCCGCTATGCCGGCGACTACGACCACCTGGCGCGACTGTGGGAATGGCACGTGATCGGCGAGGCCGACGGCGGTGACGGCGCCGGGCCGGAGGGCGGCGAATGAGCGCCGATCCCCAGGTCCAGGCCTCCGATCCGCGCGCCACGGTGTTCGTGGCCGCCAACGCCGGCGCCGGCAAGACCTCGACCCTGGTCAAGCGCGTGGCGCGCCTGCTGCTGGCGGGAGCGGCGCC